>DFYP01000024.1 GCA_002382645.1 Desulfovibrio sp. UBA4079
CCCGCTCCCAGATGCCCACCTTGCCCGCGCGGGCGGCCAGGGCAAAGCGCTGGCGGTTGCGCAGGAGCGCGGCCTCGGTCTTGCGGCGCTCCTCGACCTCGGCGCGCATGGCCTGGGCCCGGGCCTCCACGGTGCGCAGGCTGCGGCGCTCGCGGCCCGCGGAAAGCCCGAAGCGCACGGCCAGGACCAGGGCCCCGAAGGCCAGGAGCCCGGCCAGAAGCAGGCCCAGCTCGAACCAGCGCGGGGTGCCCTGGGGCCCCTCGGGCTTGAGCCAGCGGGCCTTGGCCGTGTAGAACACCGAGCTCCGGTCCGCGGCCATGCGGTCCATCTGGTGGTCGAACCCGGCCAGAAGGTCCGGGTTCTTGCCCTTGGTCACGGCCACGGCCAGGGCCCCGGGCTGGAAGGTGATGTTGGTGGACTCCACATCCAGGCTTGCTGCGGCCCAGTCCCCGAACAGCCGGGGCACGGCCCCGGCGTCGGCGCGGCCCTGGGCCACGGCCTGGAGCACCGCCTCGGGGCTGTCCACCCAGACCGGCACGGCCGTGAGCCCGTAGTCCGCGATCATCTCCAGATAGCCCTGGGCCGCGCGCGAACCGCGCTCCAGGGCCACGGTGTGGCGGTCCAGGTCCAGGAGGCTGACCGCGGCCAGATCCTTCCGGGTATAGACCGCGCCCCAGGTGCGCAGGTACTTGCGGCGGCTGAAGTCCAGATAGAAGGAGCGGTCCTGGGAGGCGGTGAGCCAGGGCAGGAGGTCCACCTGGCCCGCGGCCAGGCGCTCCAGGCCCTCGGCCAGGGAGCCAGGGACCCAGGTCAGGGTCCAGCCCTCGGCCCGGGCCGTTTCCTCCAGGATGTCCACGGCCAGGCCCTGGGGTTTGCCGTCCTTGTCCTGGAACACCCCGGGCGGCATGTGCATCAGGGCCACGCGCACCTCGCGGGCCGCGGCGGCGCTGCAGAGCGCGGCGGTCACCAGCAGGACGCAGAACGCTGTCCGGATCGCCAGGCGGGCACAGGGCACAAGTCGCATTTGGGCACACTACCCCAGGGAAATGGCGCTGTAAACGGGCCGGGCCGTATTCAGGGCTCGTGCGGAAAAAAGCCCCGGCCGCGCTCCAGGGCCTCCTGGTCCCGGCGTTCGCCGGACTCGCGCAGGGCCTCCAGATAGTCGCCGCCGGGCTCGAATCCCGGGCAGTCCCGGGCCNNCCCGGGCCCGGGCCCAGGGCGCGGGCCGCACCGCCACCCCGGGCCAGCCCTGCTCCGCCAAGGTCTCGGCCGCGGGCTCGCAGCAGCCGTTCAGCAGATGGGCGCAGTCCGCGCATCGGGTCTCGGCCCCGGCCCGGGACAGGGGCGCAGGAGGGTGCGGCAGGGTCATGGCTGGATTTTAGTCATCTGACAATTTCAGGTCAAGGCATGTATGGTCGNNCCCGGCAAGGGCCAGGACAGGGGCCGGCCCGTCGGCCCGCACGGCCGAGGACACGGAGAAACCCCACTGGCGCAGCTGATGCGCCGGCGGCAGCCCTCCGTCCCGCTTCGGCAAGATGAGAACGCAGTGCATGAAGCGCTCCTTTTGCACAGGGGAGCCTGTGCTGTTCATTGCGGCCTATACAGAAGCGCCTATACTGCAACTTTGCTTGTTGCGTCCAGTTTTTTATGCAAAATCGCTATAGAATCACCTATTTGTCTTTGCAATCTTCCTTTTCTAGCATGATGGGTTTTGGCTTTTGCAAGGAATCGCGGCGGTTTTCCAGAGGCTCACCCTGCGCACTACTGGACTTGGAGAGACAAGACAAACCCCGGGTCCGGAAGTTGGACAGCTCCGGCCAAGTCCGGTCCAGGCCGCCCGGATCTCCCGGCGTGGCGCGGCCCGGCCCAGGGCCCCGATCCCCGGGTCCCGCCCCTGCATATTCCCTCGCAAAAACTCTTGCATAAAATCTATGATGATTATAGCAACACTGAAAGAATACACATCTCTCTGTTGCAAAAACCAGTGAGCTTTTATGAGCAAAAAGGCCCTGGTCTTCAGCCCCGACACCCTGCGCTACACCCGGCGGTTCGACCGGGTGCGGGTCCTGCCCCTGCTGGCCCGGGTCCAGACCCTGGCCGCGCTCCTGGCCGAATTGCCCTGCCTGCCCGAAACCGCCCAGGAGATCGACGCGGACCTCTGGCTGCGCTCCCTGTTCGGCTCGGCCTCCCTGGCGGGCAACGGCCTGGGCCTGGAGCAGGCCGCGGCCGCCCTGGCCATCCCCGAGGAGACCCCACCCCAGGACCAGGCCCGGCGCGAGCTGTTCAACCTGGCCCGGGCCTGCCGCTCCGTGGCCCGGCCGCGCCGCGAATTCGGGGTCCTGGAGGTGAGCGAGGCCCTGCTCATGAAGACCCACTCCCTGGTGGTCGAGGGCCTGGACTACCCGCTCACCGAGCCCGGCCGCTTCCGGATGCGCTCCATCGAGGTGGGCGACCCGTCCCAGGGCGGGTCCTTCGTGCCCCCGCGCCAGGTCCAGGACATCCGCACGCTCTGCGCCGCGCTCTGCGAATGGATCAATTCCGAGCCCCTGCGCCACGAGCCGCCCATCCTGCGGGCCGCCCTGTTCAGCTTCCACTTCTCCTGCCTGCACCCCTTCGACGCGGGCAACCAGCGCACGGGCCGGGCCGTGCAGGCCATGATCCTGGCCGCCGCGGGCCTGCGCTTCCTGCCCTGGCTCCCGGCCATATCCGAGGCCCGCACCCCGCTGGAGACCTTCCGGGCCTTCCTGGACTCCATCCAGGAGGGCGCGGACCTGACCCCCTGGCTGGAACACCACCTGGGCGGGCTGCTGGCCGAACTCCTGCGGCTCAAGGCCCGGCTCCTGGCCCCCCTGGAGCGGCTGGCGCGGATGGGCCGCATCCGGGACCTGCGCGGCCAGGGCCAGCTCTCCGGCCGCCAGGAGGACCTGCTCCTGCTCATCCTGGAGGCGGCCGCGCCCGTAAGCCTGCGCCAGGTGCTGCGCGACACCCCGTTCCGCCTGCTGTACCGCGAGCGCACCCTGCACACGGCCCGCCGCGACCTCCTGCGGCTCACGGAACTGGGCCTGCTGCGCCAGGACGGGCAGGGCTTCGCCCCGGCCTGAGCCTCGCCTTGCGGATGGTTGCGGATGGTTGCGGAAGAACCTGTCAGCCCGCCTGGGCCGCGGCCTTGGACTCGATGAGCCCGATGGCCGTGCGGGCCATCTGGTCCAGGTCCGGCTTGGCCACCTGGGCGTCCGCGCCCACGCTCTCGCCCTTGTGGCGCAGCTCGTCGGTGATGATCGAGGAATAGAGGATCACGGGCAGGGCCGAGAGCTGCGGATCGCTCTTCACGGCCTTGGCCAGGCTGAACCCGTCCATGAGCGGCATCTCGATGTCCGAGATGAGCACGTCCAGGATCTGTCCCACGGGCAGGCCCTTTTCCAGGGCCTCGGCCTTGATGGCCGTGAGCCGCTCCAGGGCCTCGGCGCCGTTGGTGGTCATCTGCACCCGGAAGTTGGCGGCCTCCAGGTTGTTGCGCAGCATGGCCCGGATCGTGGCCGAGTCGTCGGCCACCAGGGCGGTGTAGGCGCTCTCCGCGCGCACCGTGGTCTTCCAGGCCTGTTCCGAGGCCGTGGGGTCCAGGTCGGCCAGCACGTGCTCCAGGTCCAGGAGCTGGATGAACCGGCCCTCGCGCTCCACCAGGCCGATGATGCTCGAGGAATCCACCCGGCCCAGGGCCCGCGACGGCGGGATGACCTCGGGCCAGCCCACGCGGTGGATCTCCGTGACCCCGGAGACCAGGAAGCCGGTGACGCTCTGGCTGAACTCCGTGACGATGACCACCTCCTGGTCGTGGGCCGCCTTGTCCATGCCGAGCCAGACCGCCAGGTCCAGCACGGGCAGGATGTGGTCGCGCAGGGGGATGACCCCGAGCATGCAGGGGTGCGGCGCGGATTCCGGGCGCACCAGCCGGGGGCTCTCGATGACCTGCATGACCTTGGCCACGTTCACCCCGAAGTGGCAGGCCACGGGCCCGGCAGGGGTCGCCTCGTCGATGTGGAATTCCAGGATCTCCAGCTCGTTGGTGCCGGTCTCCAGGAGGATTTCCGTCTTCTTGGCCATGACCGCGCCTCCGGACAGGGTTGTGCCGCAATTTCCCTTGTAGCGCCGGGCCGGGCCCTGGGCAAAGAATGGGGGAAAAAAATAATCAGCCCGGCAAATGGCGGGCCACGGTCTCGCGCAGCAGGGTGCGGTTGAGCGGCTTGACCAGGATGCCGTCGCAGCCGGCCTTGAGGCAGGCCTCGGCGTAGCTCGCGTCGCCGTGGGCCGTGAGGGCCAGGATCGGGGTGCGCGGGAGGTTGCCGGCGGCCTCGGCGGCGCGCATGGCGCGGCAGGCCTCCAGGCCGTGGAGCACGGGCATCTCCAGGTCCAGGAGCACGAGGAAGTAGGACCCGGTGCGGAACAGCTCCACGGCCCTGGCCCCGTCCCCGGCCTCGTCCACCTCCAGGTCCAGGCCGCGCAGATAGAGCCGGGCGATGGCCCGGGCCGCGTCCACGTCGTCCACCAGAAGAAGCTTGGGCATTCTTTCCGAATACCACCCGGGCCGGTCCATCCACAACCCCTCCCCCGCGGTTCCGTAAAACCGGCGAAACCGGCGGCTGGACGGGGCGCATTCCCGGGCTTATCGTGAGCCATGGGCATTGATCTGCACACCCACTCCACGGCCTCGGACGGCACGGACACTCCCGCGGAGCTGGTCCGCAAAGCCAAGGCCGCCGGACTCTCGGCCATCGCCCTCACGGACCACGACACGGACCTGGGCCTGGCCGAGGCCGTGGCCGCGGGCCAGGACCTGGGGCTCACCGTGATCCCGGGCGTGGAACTGGCGGCCTCGGCCCCGCCGGGCTGCGGGGCCATGCACCTGCTCGGGCTCTGGCTGCCCGGGGAGCCGGTCCACCTGCGCCGGACGCTCGACTGGCTCGGCTCGGCCCGCCAGGAGCGCAACCGGGAAATGGCCCAGCGCCTGGCCGATCTCGGCACGGGCCTGACCTACGAGGAGGTCGAGGCCCAGGCCAGGGGCGTGGTGGGACGGCCGCATTTCGCCCAGGTCCTGCTCCGGCTGCGGGCCGTGACCTCCCTGGAGGAGGCCTTCCGCCGCTACCTGGGCCGCTGGGGCAAGGCCTACGTGCCCAAGGCCAAGCTCACGCCCAAAAAGGCCATCCAGGCGCTCCTGGCCGACGGCGCCACCCCGGTGCTGGCCCATCCCTGCCTCCTGGGCCTGTCCGTGGCCGAGCTGGAGCCCCTGGCCCGCGAGCTCAAGAGCTACGGGCTCACGGCCATGGAGGTCTACTACTCCGAGCACTCCCCGCGCCAGATGGACCAGTACGCGGCCCTCTGCGGACGCCTGGGGCTCCTGCCCTCGGGCGGCAGCGACTACCACGGCCGGGTCAAGCCGGGCATCTCCCTGGGCCGGGGCCGGGGCAATCTCCACGTGCCCGAGTCCGTGCTCGACCGGCTGCGCGAGCACCGGGTCCAGCAGGGATTGTGGGTCTAGGCGATCTTGACTCCTGCCCGATCGTGCTTACCTTCAATCATGAGCGGGAGGGTGTTCCTCCCGAGGCAATAGGACCAACCCCAACGGAGGGTGAGCAGGAATAAACGCCAACGGGTTCAAACCACATCTGGCGGAACGAGCCGCCCCGAGCCCTGAAAGAGCGCAGTGAGCCGAAAAAATCCCCCGAGGGCCCGCCAACGGAAGCCCAGGGGAACGCCGGAAAGACACCGGAATCGGCTCACAACTTTTGTCCCTTCCCCCGCCCTCCCCGCAATCCCGACCAACCCCCTGGATATAAAGCACGAATCCTAGAGCCCCAAGGACTCCTGGGCCTAACCGCCTGCCGCGTCTGGGGATAAAAGTCGTGGACAGCCCTTGCTCTTTGGCGGTATTTCTGGGGCAACGGCAAAGGGCCCTTTGTGGCAATACGCCGTCACCGCAACGGAGGGAGGGCCGAAATAGAACCAGCAGCCTTCCACCATCTGGCGGATCGAGCCGCCCCCAGCCCTGAAAGAGCGCTGTGCGCCATGTAAAAACACCCGCGGCCACCCACAAGCCCGGGCCTGCCGGACCACCGGCATGGCGCACATTTTTTGCGCTGAAAATCCCGCCTGTTCCCTTGACTCCCTGTGGACAAATCTTTATGGGTCGGCTTTCCGCCTTGTTCCGGTTGTTCTCCGGGCGGCACGGAGCCGCGCGGGCCGGAAGGCACATTTTGTTTTTCTTTTCAAGGAGTTTGGGGTTTATGAAGTCCATTTACGTCGGGAACCTTCCCTTCAGCGCCACCGAGGATCAGACCCGCGACCTGTTCGCCCGTTACGGCGAAGTGTCCTCCGTCAAGTTCATCATGGACCGCGAGACCGGCCGCTTCCGCGGCTTCGGCTTCGTGGAGATGGAGGACGGCGCGGCTGATGAGGCCATCCGCAGCCTGAACGGCGCCGATTTCGGCGGCCGGACCCTCAAGGTCAACGAGGCCAAGCCCCGTGAGGAGCGTCGCCCCCGCTGGTAGCCGGAGCTCCCGACTTCCCAGTTGACCGATCGCCGCCCGGCCCCGCGCCGGGCGGCTTTTTTTTGGGCCCTCGGCCCTTTCACGGAAAGGCCGGGGAGGGCTTTGCCGGGAAGGGCAAAGCCGGTATCTTCCCGCCATGCGCCGCCCTGCCCTCCTGCTCCTCTGCCTCGCGCTCCTGTGCTGCGCCCCGGACCGCAGCGTTCCCCAAGACCTCAAGGGCCGCGCGGACTGGGTCCCGCTCTCCGTGGACTCCCCCCTGCCGGCCAAGGCCTGGGTGCGCGGCCAGGGTGAGATCCTCGTGGCCTACATCGAGGGCGACGGCCGGGCCTACGTCACCCGCAACCAGGCCNNCCTGCCGCGCCTGCCAGTACGGGGTGAGCGCGGCCTGCGGCCAGGCGGACTGGACCACGGCCCGGTTTTCCGAAACCGCCCTGGCCGCGGAGAACGCCCTCCTGGACCGGGCCAAGGCCGCTGCCCGGGCCGAGCGCCTGGTGCTCTGCGGCTGGTCCGGGGGCGGGGCCATGGCCGCGCTCCTGGCCGCGCGGCGCAGCGACGTGGCCCTGCTCGTCACGGTCTGCGGCAACCTGGACAGTGCGCTCTGGACCCGCATCCACGGCGTGCCGCCCCTGGAGGGCTCCCTCAATCCCGCGGATTTCGCCCCGCGCCTGGGAGGCCTGCGCCAGGTGCACTTCTCCGGAACCGCGGACACGGTGGTGCCCCCGGAGATCGCGG
>DFYP01000102.1:0-233 GCA_002382645.1 Desulfovibrio sp. UBA4079
TCCGTGGTCGCGCCGCAGCGCGTCCTGGCCAGCCGCAAGGGCCTGGCTTTGGGCCTGGAGATCGCCCCGGAGGTCCCGGCGGCGCTGCGCGGGGACCATGGCCGGCTGGGCCAGGTCCTGGGGCATCTGCTGCACAACGGGGTCAAGTACACCCAGGCCGGGAAGGTGACGTTGCGCGTGGGCCTCGGCGACCCGGCCGTGACGGGCGGTTCCCCGGATGCCGGGGGGGACCA
>DFYP01000102.1:259-6333 GCA_002382645.1 Desulfovibrio sp. UBA4079
CCTGCCGCAAGCTGGTGGCGCTCATGGGCGGGAGCCTGTGGGCCGAGAGCAGCCCGGGTTCCGGCAGCGTGTTCCACTTCATCGTGCCCTTTGCCCGGCGGCTGGAGGCCGTCCGGCCCGAGCCGCGGCCCAGGCCGCCGCTGCCGCCCTCGGGCACGGCCCTGCTGGGCCTGCGCATCCTGGTGGCCGAGGACAACCTGGTCAACCGCCGCTTCGTGACCCGCGGCCTGGAGCGCCAGGGCTGCCGGGTCACGGCCGTGGAGGACGGGCAGCAGGTCCTGGAGGCCCTGACCAGGGAGCCCTGCGACCTCGTGCTCATGGACGTGCAGATGCCGGTGCTGGACGGCATCGAGGCCACCCGCAGGATCCGCGCCGGACATCCGGGCGTGGCCCCCGGACTGCCCATCGTGGCCCTCACGGCCCACGCCATGGCCGGTGATGAACAGTGGTGCCTGGACGCGGGCATGGACGCCTACGTGGCCAAACCCGTGGAAATGGAGGACCTGGTGGTGGTGATCCGCAGGGTCCTGGCCGGAGCTGAACCCGCCAAACGTCCCGGAGGCGCGGCATGAGCGAACCTGTTTCCCCGAATCGTTCGGACCGGATCTATTCCTACTTCCTGCTGGCCATGCTCCTGTTCGCCCTGTACCTGGCCTTTGTCATCGCCGGGCCGTTCCTCAACACCATCATCTTCTCCGGGGTGGTGGCGCTCATCTTCTCGCCCCTGTTCCACCGGATCATGCGCTGGACCAACAACCGCCGCAACATTTCGGCCCTGCTCACCGTGGGCATCATCGTCTTCGTCATCGGCCTGCCCATGTTCCTGCTGAGCTTCGGCCTGGTGGTCCAGGCCCGGGACACCTTCCTGGCCCTGAACCAGTGGGCCCGGGAAACGGACTTCGTCAAGCTCCTGGACGCCCACCGCCTGGACCCGCACCTGGCCTGGCTCCACGAGCGGCTGCCGTTCATCAACATCGAGGCCGGCGACATCCAGGCCCGGCTCCTTGAATTTTCCAAGAACTTCGGCCAGATGGCCGTGGAGTCCGGCCGCCAGCTGTTCACCAACACGGCCCGGCTGGTCTTCCAGCTCCTGCTGCTCATCTTCGTGGTCTTCTATTTCCTGCGCGACGGCCGGGACATGGTCGAGCGGCTGCGCTACCTCTGCCCCCTGCGCGCCGAGCAGGAGGACCTGATCATCGAGAACATGCAGCGGGTGGCCCGCTCCGTGCTCGTGGGCAGCCTGTTCATCGCCCTGCTCCAGGGCCTGCTCGGGGGCGTGGGCCTGGCCGTGGTCGGTCTGCCGGCCCTGTTCTGGGGCGGGGTCATGGCCCTGACCGCCCTGGTGCCCGTGGTCGGCACCGGCCTGGTCTGGGTCCCGGCCGTGGGCTGGCTGCTCCTCCGGGGCGAGGTGGGCTGGGCCGTGTTCCTGGCGCTCTGGTGCGGCATCCTGGTCACCAGCGTGGACACGGTGCTGCGGCCCATCCTGCTGCGCGAGGCCTCCCAGGTCTCCACCTTCTTCGTCTTCCTGGCCGTGCTCGGCGGCGTCTCGGCCTTCGGCGTCGCCGGCGTGCTCTACGGCCCGCTCATCCTCTCCTTCGTCATGGTCATGTTGCGGATCTACGGCGAGGAATACCGGGACATGCTCTCGGACCGCTGCAGCAACCAGCCGCCCGAGTCCGGGCCGGAGTCCTGATGTGCGCCGCCTTCTAGCGCTCCTTGTGCTGGCCGCGGCCCTCGGCCTGCTGGCCCAGGGCTGCGCCCCGCGCAGGCCCGCGGAATTGGCCCCGGGGTTTGCGCCCCTGGGCGTCCGCGAGGCCACGAGCCTGGCCAAGGACCTCCGTTCCCGGGACCAGGGCCTCCGGTCCTGGCGCGAGCTGGAGCCCGGCCTGCGCCGCAGCCTGGCCTACGTGGCCTCCCGGCCCCAGGCCGAGAAGGCCGTGGACCGGCCGGGCCTGGCCCTGACCTGGGGGGCCCTGCGCGCCACCCTGGAGGATCTCCTGCGGCTGCTGCCCGAACTGGACCGCGACCCCGGGCTCCTGGCCCGGGAGTTCACCTGGTTCCGGCTCAATCCCGGCACGCTGCTCACCGGCTACTACGAGCCCTGGCTCGAGGCCTCGCTCACCCCGGACCCGGCGTATCCCGCGCCGCTCTACGGCGTGCCTCCGGACCTCAAGGTCACGGATCTGGGGAGGTTCCACCCCAAGTGGAAGGGGCAGCAGCTGACCTACCGCGTGGAGAACGGCGAGATCGCGCCCTATCACGACCGCCAGGCCATCGACCAGGCCGGGGCCCTGAGCGGCCGGAGCCTGGAGATCGCCTGGACCCGCGACCCCGTGGAGGTCTTCTTCCTCCAGATCCAGGGCTCCGGGCGGCTCGTGCTGCCCGACGGTCGGATCAGGCACGTGCTCTACGCGGGCAAGAACGGCCGGGAGTTCGTGTCCCTGGGCAAGGTCCTGGAGCAGCGCGGGTACCTGACCAAGGGCGAGATCACCATGCAGAGCATCAAGGACCTGCTGGCCTCCCGGCCGGACCTGCGCGACGAGCTCCTGGCCACCAATCCGAGCTATGTCTTCTTCCGCCTGGCCGACCAGGGCCCCTACGGCTCGGCGGGCCAAGTGCTCACGCCCCTGGTTTCCGCGGCCGTGGACCGGTCCATGGTCCCCCTGGGCGCGGTCTTCGCCCTGGACAGCATCCTGCCCGGAGAGCGGGGCGAGACGCCCTTCCGGGGCCTCATGCTGGCCCAGGACACGGGCGGGGCCATCAAGGAGACCCGCGTGGACCTGTTTTGCGGCTCGGACGGCCGGGCCGAGTTCGTGGCCGGCAACCTCAAGTCCCGGGCCCAGGTCCTGGTCCTGGTCAGCAACCGCGCGCTCCCTGGCAAGAATTGATTTGTATTTACGGGTGTTATGCGACCATGAAAGAAGTTGAACCTGCAACTATTCAGTCCATCGAAGAACGCCTGCGCCGGTTCGTGAGTGAGCGCGGCTGGCAGCGTTTCCAGACGCCCAAGAACCTGGCCATGGCCCTGGCCGCGGAATGCGGGGAGCTGCTCGAGCAGTTCCAGTGGCTGGGCCCGGAGGAGAGCCGGGACCTGGGCGCGGACAAGCAGCGGGCCGTGGCCGCGGAGATGGCCGACGTGTTCATCTACCTCCTGCGCCTGGCCGACGAGCTGGGCCTGGATCTGCTCCAGGAGGCCTGGGACAAGATGGCCGCCAACGAGGCCAAGTACCCGGCGCAATCCTTCCAGGACAAGGCGCCCAAGGCCTGATCTCCAGAAAAATCAGGCGGCTCCAGGTCGTTTTCAAAGCAACGCCCGCCAGGGTTGACGCGGCGCGCGAATCTCGTTCATACTCTCAAAAAACGCGTCGCTGCACAGGCCCCCACGGTCTTCGGTTTCACCGCCGCCGTTTTCGCCAACCCGCAACCATTGTTCTCAGGAGCTGCTCCATGCAAGCCTATCCTCGTTTCATCACCAAAATCGAACACCTCGACTGGCTGGCGCCGGGCGAGCGCGAGGCCCTGAAGCCCGTGACCGCCAAGTATCCCTTCCGCGCCAATGAATACTACCTCTCCCTCATCGACTGGAACGATCCCGACGACCCCATCCGGCGCATCGTGGTGCCGCACCCCGAGGAACTGGAGGAGTGGGGCGACCTGGACGCCTCCGAGGAGTGCCGCTACACCCAGGTCCCGGGCCTGCAGCACAAGTACGGCGAGACCGCCCTGATCCTGGCCAGCGACGTCTGCGGGGCCATCTGCCGGTTCTGCTTCCGCAAGCGCGGCTTCATGCGCCGCGACCCGGGCCAGGGCCGTGACCTGGACGCCGCCCTGGACTATGTGCGCAGCCACCCCGAGCTGACCAACGTTCTGCTCACGGGCGGGGACCCCCTGTTCCTGCCCACGCCCCGCCTGGAATCCCTGGTGGGGCGGCTGCGGGAGATCCCCCACGTGCGGATCGTGCGCATCGGCAGCAAGATGCTGGCCTACAATCCCTACCGGGTGCTCAACGACCCAACGCTCCTGGAGATGTTTTCGCGGTACAGCCGCGCGGGCCGCAAGATGTACCTCATGACCCACTTCAACCACCCGCGCGAGCTCACCGAGCAGGCCGTGACCGCCCTGGATCTCCTGGGCCGGGCCGGGGTGGTGGTGGCCAACCAGACGCCGGTCCTGCGCGGGGTGAACGACGACGCGGCCGTGCTCACCGAGCTGTTCCGCAAGCTGTCCTTTGCCGGGGCCCCGCCGTACTACCTGTTCGTCTGCCGGCCCACCTCCGGGAACCGGCGCTTCACCGTGCCGGTGGAGCGGGCCTACGACCTGTTCCAGCGGGCCATCATGGGCTGTTCGGGCCTGGCCAAGCGGGCCCGGCTGGTCATGTCCCACGCCACGGGCAAGATCGAGGTGGCCGGCCGCACCGCGGACCAGGTCTTCTTCCGCTACCACCGGGCCGCGGACCCCACCCGCGAGAGCGGCTTCATGGTCTTCAAGAGCAACCCCGAGGCCCTCTGGTTCGACGACTACCTGGAGCGCGAGGTGGCCCACTGGCCGGGCCGCGGCTACCACTGCTACGGGCCGGAATGAGGGACGAAAAAAAGCCGGCCCTGGGCCGGCTTTTTTCATGTCTCTGGAGCAGCGGATCAGGAGCCGATGGCCAGGCTCTCGAAGACAACGCTGACGATCTCGTACTCGACCTTGCCGCGGGGCGCGTCCACCACGGCGTCGTCGCCCTCTTCCTTGCCCAGCAGGGCGCGGCCCATGGGCGAAAGCACGGAGATGCTCCCGGGCAGGAAGGCGGTCTCGTCCGGGCCGAGCAGGGTGTAGCGCTTGCGCTCGCCGGTCTCGATCTCCTCGATCTCCACAGTGGCGCCGTAGCTGATCTTGCTGCCGCCCAGGGTCTTCACGTCGATGACTGTGAAGTACGCCATGCGCGACTCGATGTAGTTGATCTTGGCCTCGAGCATGCCCTGGCGTTCGCGGGCCGCGTCGTAGCCCGCGTTCTCGCGCAGGTCGCCTTCCTCGCGGGCCTCCTTGATGGCCTGGATCACGCCCGGGCGCTCTTTCTTGAGCCGCTCGAGCTCCTGTTTGACCAGCTCGAAGCCTTCCACGGAAATAGGAATGCTTTCCATGCTCCCACCTGAATTCAGTGTTGTCGGGGATTCCGGAACAGGACCGAGGATCAGCAAACGGTCCGTCGCAGAGCCTTTGGGTAGAACAGACCCGCGGTCTTCGTCAAGTCCGCGAGGGTTTCTCAGACCTCGGCCCGGGCGAAACGATCCTCCAGAAGCGCGGCGCGTTGCGCGGGAATGTTCGTGGAGAGCCCGAGGATTTGCAGCTCGTCCAGGGCCCGCAGCATCCGGGCCCGGACCTGGTCGCGGGTCTCGTGGTGCGCCAGCACCTTGGCCACCAGGGAGTCGTACCAGAGGGAGACCTCGGCTCCGGGAAAGAGGTGGGTGTCCAGGCGCACCCCGGGCCCGCCGGGCAGGGTCAGGCCGCGCACCGTGCCCGGGCTCGGGGCCAGGCTCTCCGGGTCCTCGGCGTTGATGCGGCACTCGATGGCGTGGCCGGAAAGCGTGATCTCGCGCTGCTTCCAGGGCAGGCCGCAGCCTGTGGCCACGCTGATCTGGGCGGCCACCAGGTCCGTGCCCGTGACCATTTCCGTGACCCCGTGCTCCACCTGGAGCCGGGCGTTCANNGTGCCCGCCCCGGCGTAGGCCAGGGATTCGGCCAGGCGCACTGCGGCCTGCTGCACGGCCAGCCGCGTCCGCTCCGGGATGAGCGCGGCCGGGGATTCTTCCATGAGCTTCTGGCGGCGGCGCTGGAGGCTGCAGTCGCGCTCGAACAAATGCACGGCCCGGCCCTGGCCGTCGCCCACCACCTGCACCTCCACGTGGCGCATGCCCAAAAGCAGGGCCTCCACGTACAGCCGGCCGTCGCCGAAGGCGCTTGCGGCCTCGGCCTGGGCCTCGGCGAATTCCCGCTCCAGATTCGCGGGCGAGGCCACCAGGCGGATGCCCCGGCCGCCCCCTCCGGCAGCGGCCTTGAGCAGCACGGGATAGCCGGTTGCGGCAGCGGCC
>DFYP01000047.1 GCA_002382645.1 Desulfovibrio sp. UBA4079
GGCCGCCGGGCTTCATGCTAAGGGGCGGTGAAAAAAAGAGAGGGGCTTTCCGGTTTCTTTCTTTTTCCCGCCCGGCGTCCACGACCATGGGGGTCGCGGCCATTTCCCCCCGGGCGGGTTTTTTCCGGCCCGGGCCGGTCCAGGAAAAGGGGGTGCAGCATGGAGAAGTTGGAGAAGCAGGCCTTGCAGGTGGCCAAGGAAGTGGTCATCAAGTTCATCGAGGTGGGCCGCATCTCTCCGGCCAATTTCGGGGAGACGTTCCAGACCATCTATCAGGACGTGTTGCGGGCCGTGTCCCAGGGCGGCGGCCTGCCCGGGGACGGCGAGTGACCGAAATCCCCGCCGAGAGCCACGGCCGCAAGGTCGCGGCCATGTTCGGCCGCATCGCCGGCTGGTATGACTTCCTGAACCATCTCCTGTCCCTGGGACAGGACGTCTGGTGGCGCCACCAGCTGGTGCGGGCCGTGAACCCGCCCCCGGACGGACGCGTCCTGGACCTGGCCGCCGGGACCCTGGACGTGTCCCGGGAGCTCCTGCGCCAGCACCCGGACCTGCGCGTGGCCGCCCTGGACTTCGCCCTGCCCATGCTGGCCGTGGGCAAGCGCCGCAAGCTTTCCGGACGCCGCGCCGAGCGCATCTTCCCGGTGCAGGCCGACGGCCGGGCCCTGCCCCTGCCGGACGCCTCCATGGACGCGGCCACCATCGCCTTCGGCATCCGCAACATCCTGCCGCGGGAGGCGGCCTACGCCGAGATCCTGCGCGTGCTCCGGCCCGGAGGCCGGTTCTGCATCCTGGAGTTCGGCACCGGCAGCCGCAAGGTCTGGAAAGGGCTGTACAATTTCTACCTGGACAAGCTCTTGCCCGGCATCGGACGGCTCGTGTCCCGGGACCCCTCGGCCTACCGCTACCTGGCCGAGACCATCCGGAACTTCCCGGACGAACGGGCCCTGGCCCGGGAGTTGCTTGCAGCGGGATTCGGCAGGGTCTTCCACCGGCCCATGCTCTCGGGCATCGTCTATCTGCACGTGGCCGAGAAGACGGCCTAGAAGGAGCGGCCCAGGGAGATCAGGAGCACGCCCAGGATGATGGCCGTGAGCCCCAGGATGCGCAGGTGCCGCGTGGGCTGCCGGGCCAGGAGCAGAAGCACCCGGGGCATGCGCTCGGCGAACAGGAAGTAGGGCAGGCCCTCGAGCACGAAGGCCAGGCCCAGGGCTGTGAAGAGCAGGGTCCAGTTGGTGTACATGGACCGATGGTAGCCGAGATTCGGCAGGATTGTCCACAGAGCCGCGGGAGCGGCGCAAAGGAAGCGAGATGGTATCCCTGGAGGCGCTCAAGGCGCGTTCAAGCAAGGTGGCCGTGGTCGGGCTGGGCTACGTGGGCCTGCCCCTGGCCGTGGCCCTGGCCCGGAAGTTCGACGTGCTGGGCTTCGACATCTCGGAACGGCGCGTGGCCGAGCTCACCGCGGGCCACGACCGCACCGGCGAGGTGGCCGACGCCGACCTGGCCGCCACCAAGGCCCGCTTTTCCGCGGACCCCAAGATCCTGGCCCAGGCCGGGGTGGTCATCGTGGCCGTGCCCACGCCCATCGACGGGCACCGCAACCCGGACGTGCGGCCCGTGACCGGGGCCAGCGCCACCGTGGGCCGGCACATGGCCAAGGACTGCGTGGTGGTCTACGAGTCCACGGTCTGGCCCGGGCTCACCGAGGATCTCTGCGTGCCCATCCTGGAGCGCGAGTCCGGCCTGACCTGCGGCCCGGACTTCCAGGTGGGCTACTCGCCGGAGCGCATCAACCCCGGCGACAAGAAGCACACGCTCTCGACCATCGTCAAGGTGGTGGCCGGGCAGACCCCGGAGTGCACCGAGCTCCTGGCCGGGCTCTACGCCGAGGTGGTCGAGGCCGGGGTCTTCCGGGCCCGGGACATCAAGACCGCCGAGGCCGCCAAGGTCATCGAGAACACCCAGCGCGACCTGAACATCGCGCTCATGAACGAGCTGGCCATGCTCTTCGAGCGCATGGGCATCGACACCCTGGACGTGCTCGAGGCCGCAGGCACCAAGTGGAACTTCCTGCCGTTCCGGCCGGGCCTGGTGGGCGGCCACTGCATCGGCGTGGACCCCTACTACCTGACCTTCAAGGCCGAGAGCCTGGGCTTCCATCCGCAGGTGATTTTGGCGGGCCGGACCATCAACGACTCCGTGGCCAAGCACGTGGCCGAGGCCGCGGTGAAGCGGCTCATCCACCGGGGGCTGGCCGTGAAGGGCGCCCGCGCCGGGGTCCTGGGCCTGACCTTCAAGGAGAACGTGCCGGACCTGCGCAACACCAAGGTGGTGGACCTGGTGCGCGAGCTGGAGGACTACGGAATCCAGGTGCTCGTGCACGACGCCCTGGCCGATCCCGAGGAGGCCCGCGAGGAGTACGGCCTGTCCCTGGCCGCCCTGGAGGACCTGCGGAACCTGGACGTGCTCGTCCTGGCCGTGGCCCACGAGGCCTACCGGACCGTGCCCCTGGCCGAGATGAAGACCTGGTTCGCCCGGCCCGGACAGGGGCTTCTGGTGGACGTGAAAGGCTTCTTCGACCGCGCCGAGGCCGCCGGCCTGGGCCTGGAACTCTGGCGGCTGTAGGACCGGGCCATGCCCATCGCGCTGGTCACGGCCACGGCCCGGGAGATGGGCGGAGCCCTGAGCTTCATGCAGGACCCGCCCGAGGTCCGGCCGGACCGCGAGGAGCTGTTCGTCCTGGCCGGACGGGAGATCGTGCCCTGCGTCAGCGGCGTGGGCGTGATCAACGCGGCCCTGACCCTGGGCCGGGTGCTCTCCCTGCCCGGACTCGTGGGTGTGGTCAACCTGGGCCTGGCCGGGGCCTTTGACCTGCGGGCCCTGCCCCTGGGTTCGCTCTGCGTGGTGCGCCAGGAGATTTGGCCGGAGTACGGGCTGCTGGGCCCGGCCGGGGTGGACCCCCGGGGCCTGGGCCTGGCCCAGGGGGACGTGGCCGGGTTCACGGTCTGGGACCGCCTGGACCTGCATCCCCGGCAGGCCGTCCAGCGCATGGACCTGGGCGTGTCGAAGTTCTGGCCCGAGGCGGTCTCGCTCACGGTGAGCGGGGTCAGCGGCACCCCGGACCGCGTCGCCGGACTGGAGCGGGACTTCAAGGCCGACGTGGAGAACATGGAGGGCTTCGCCCTGGCCTACGGCTGCGCCCGGGCCGGAGTGCCCTTTCTGGAGCTCCGGGCGGTGTCCAACCGGGTGGGCGCGCGGCCGCCCGAGGACTGGGACGCGGACCTGGCCCTGGAGCGGCTGGGCATGGCCTGCGCAGCCCTGTTCATGAACCGCTGAGCACGGCGAAAGTGCTTGCGAATCGGACCAAAATCAGGAACAGTAACGCGGACCCATGAACGATCTGCTGGCCTACTTCGAACAGGAGCTTCCGGCCGTCAACGCCTTTCTGGAGGCCGAAACCGGGAAGCTGGACGGGCTCGTGCGCGATGTGGCCCGCTACGTGCTTTTGGGCGGGGGCAAGCGCATCCGTCCGGTGCTCACCATCCTCACGGCCCGGGCCCTGGGGTTCCGCCAGGACGGGGTCACGCCCCTGGCCTGTTCCCTGGAGATGCTCCACTCCGCCACCCTGATCCATGACGACATCCTGGACGGCGCGGACCTGCGCCGCGGCCGGGCCGCCGCCCACCTGACCTTCGGCCAGACCGAGACCATCCTGGCCGGGGACGTGCTCCTGGCCCTGGCCAACCGCCTGGGCGCGGACTACGGCATCCCGCGCATCAACTCCCTGCTGGCCGAGGGCATCATGTCCACGGCCAGCGGCGAGATTCTGGAGATCGCCCACTGCGCGAAGCCCCGGCCCGACCGCGCGGCCTACATGGCCATCATCGTGGGCAAGACCGCCCGGCTCATCGAGACCGCCTGCCGCTGCGGCGCGGCCCTGGCCAGCCCGGAACGCTCCCTGGAGGACGCGGCCGGGGACTACGGGCTCAACGTGGGCATCGCCTTCCAGCTGGTGGACGACGCCCTGGACTACCTGGCGGACCAGTCCGACCTGGGCAAGCCCGCGGGCGGCGACCTGCGCGAGGGCAAGATCACCTGGCCCCTGATCCTCTTCCTGGAGGAGGAGCCCGACGGGGCCGAGGTCCTGGCCCGGCTGGCGGCCCGCGACCTGGACGAGGCCTTCCAGCGCGAGGTGGTGGGCCGGGTCTGCGCCAAGGGCTACGCCGACCGCACCCGGGCCGAGGCCGCGGCCTACGTGGGCCGGGCCAAGCGCGCCCTGGAGGCCCTGCCGGGCTGCCGTGAGCGGGAGATCCTGAGCCAGGCCGCCGATTTCGTACTGGCCCGGCGCAAGTGAGGCCGGGGAGGTCAGGCCCATGACCCTGGACCAGATTCTCGATTCACCCCAGACCCTGCGCCGCTTCAGCCTTTCCCCCGTGGTCCTGCGGCTCATGGTCGAGGCCGCCCGGCCCGAACCCGACTTCCAGGTCCTGGCCGAGATCATCCGCGCCGATCCGGCTCTGGCCGCCACGGTCCTTTCCCTGGTGAACTCCCCGTTCTACGGCCAGGCCCAGAAGGTCTCGGACATCCAGCGCGCCGCGGTGGTCCTGGGCGCGCGCGAGCTGTTCAAGACCGCGCTGCTGGTCTCCCTGCGCCAGGATCAGGAGCGGGCCCTGAGCGAGAAGGGCCACGACCCGGCGCCGGAGTGGCGGCTGACCATCTNNATCTGGTCCGCGGTGGCCGCCGAGGCCCTGGCCCGCCAGCTCTGTCCGGATCAGGCCGACCTGGCCTATCTCTGCGCCCTGCTCAAGGACGTGTCCCTGCTCTTCCTGCGGGCCGTGTCCCCGGAACTCCTGCCCCGGCGCGAGGGCTCGGCCCCGCTGCTGTCCCTGATCCCGGGCCAGCTCCAGGGCGAGAACGAGGCCTGGGGCCTGGACCACCCGGACCTGTCCCGCCTGCTTCTGGCCAGGTGGGGCCTGCCCCCGGAGATCGGCGAGGGGCTTGCCACGCACCACGACATGGACCGGCTGGAGGAGTGCACTCCCTTGCAGCAGGCCGTGATCCTGGCCACCCAGTGGGCCGACGTGGAGCTGTCCCCCACGCGCGGGCCGTTCTCGGCCGTGCGCTTCAATCACCGCCTGCGCGCGGTGCTCGGACTGCGCGAATCCGAGCTGGAGCAGCTGCGCTCCGACTGCCTGGTGCGCTTCGAGGCCCTGCTCCAGCACCTGGGCCTGGGCCACGTGCCCGAGAACGACTGCTGCATCCGGCACTCGCTCAAGGCCATGCAGGAAGCCTATTTCATGAGCATCGACCTGCTGGCCGTGGACGGCGGGGTGGAGGCCGTGGCCGGGCTCATGGCCCGGCACCTGGGCCTGTCCTTCGGCCTGCGGCATTTCGATCTGGTCCTGCGCTCGGCCCACGGCGGCGGGTTCTATTTCTTCGGCAGCACGGCCGAGGGCGGCCTGGGCCCGGCCGCGGGCCCCGTGCCCCCGGCGGACCTGCCCTGGAACCTCAAGGGCAAAGGCCTGCCCCTGCGCGCGGGCGAGCGCAAGTGGGGCGAGCTGCGCCACCGGCCCCAGGACCTGCGGCCGGACGAGGCCGGGGCCCTGGCCCTGTACCTGCGCTTCGCGGCCCAGGCCTACGAGAACTACTGCCAGCGCCGGGCGGTCACCGAGGAGCGGGCCTCGGCCTTCGACGCCCTGCCCCTGGCCGTGGCCCGGCTGGACGAGCGCGGCCGCGTGGTCGAGACCAACAAGCGTTTCCGCAGCCTGGTGGGCCTCTCCGCGGAGCAGGCCCGGGCCAAGGATCTGGAGAAGCTCCTGGCCGAGCGGGTGGGCCTGGGCCTGGGCGCGGAGTGGCGGGAGTTCCTGGACGACCCGGCGCGCCTCGACCTGAACCGCATCGTCTGCTTCCTGGACAAGAGCGCCGGGGAAGGGGAGCAGGAGCACTGCGCCTATCTCTCGGCCCGCCGCGAACGCGGCGCGGAGCAGGAGCGCATCCTGTTCCTCCTGGAAAACCTCCGCGAGCTTTCGCGCATGGAGGTCCAGACCCTGCGCCGCCGGGACTTCCTGGAGCGGCTCATCGGCTCCATGCGCGACCTGGTCTTCACCGTGGACGAGGCCGGGAAGATCACCTTTTCCTCCCTGCCCGGGGAGGAGGGCCGCGGCGAGAGCCTGTTCGGCCGGTTCACCCCGGAGACCACCTACAGCGGGCCCTGGGGGCCGGATATCCTGGAGCAGCCCGGATCGCCGGTGGTGGAGGCCTTCCGCGCCGTGGACGGCGGCCGCAAGCCCTACGAGCTGGTCTTCTCCCGCCTGGAGGCCCAGGGCGGCCCGGGCTTCGAGACCCTGGTGGTGGCCCGGGACCTGTCCACTGTGCGGCGCCTGGAAAAGGAGCTCAAGCTGCGGGCCATCTACGACGGCCTCACCGGGCTGTTCAACCACGCCCAGTTCCGCGTGGTCCTGGAGCGCGAGGTGAGCCGCAGCCGTCGCACCAGCCGGCCCATGGGCCTCATCTTCTTCGACCTGGACGGCTTCAAGAACATCAACGACACCAAGGGCCACCAGGCGGGCGACGCCATCCTCCGGCTGGTGGGCGAAATCCTCACCCGCGAGCTGCGCCAGGGCATGGACTTTCCCTGCCGCTACGGCGGAGACGAATTCGCGGTGGTGGTCGCCGAGACCGGGGACCGCGACCTGGAGATGATCGGCGAACGCTTGCGTCAGGCCATCTCGGCCCAGTTCTCCGGCAAGGTCACCATCAGCGCCGGGCTCACCGCCCTGAACGCCGGGGATACCGCCGACAGCCTGCTCAACCGCGCCGACCGCGCGGCCTACTCGGCCAAGGGCGCGGGCGGCAACACCGTGGTCTGGGCAAAATAGGGCGGCCGCGGCCGTCTTTCTAAGGAGTAGCACATGTTGCGGCGCTTCGAGGTGGGGCTCCTGCCCCACGTGCGGGACGTGGTGGGCGAACGGGTCGCCCGCAAGATCAAGAGCGAACTTTCCATCGCCGTGGACCGCGTGCGCCTGGTGCGCGTGTACACCGTGGAGGGGCTTGCGCCCGAACTCCTGGGCCGGGTGGCCGCCAGCCAATCCCTGCACGACCCCGTGCTGCACGTCATCGCGGACCAGCCCCTGGCCCGGGATTTCGACTGGGTCATCGAGGTCGGTTTCCGGCCCGGGGTCACGGACAACGAGGGCCGCACCGCCCGCGAGACCCTGGCCCTGGCCCTGGGGCTCGCCCCGGAGCAGGCCAAGGAACTCAAGATCTACACCTCGGTGCAGTACCTCATCAGAGGCAAGCTCTCCGAGGCCCAGGTGGAGCACATCGCCAGCGGGCTTCTGGCCAACGGCCTGATCCAGCGCCACGAGTACAAGTCCGCGGCCCAGTGGCGCGACAAGCCCGGGTTCGAGGTCCGGGCCGCCCGGGTCACGGGCAAGGCCTCCGAGGAGGTGGCCGTGGTGCCGCTGTCCTCCATGAGCGACGAGGAGCTGGCCGCCTTCAGCCGGGCCAACACCCTGGCCCTGTCCCTGGAGGAGATGCACGCCATCCGGAGCTATTACGCCGATCCGGCCGTGGCCGAGGCCCGCGCCGCCCGCGGGCTCCCGGCCGAGCCCACGGACGCCGAGGTGGAGGTCCTGGCCCAGACCTGGAGCGAGCACTGCAAGCACAAGATCTTCACCGCGCGCATCGACTACGAGGACCGCGAGACCGGCCGCCGCGAGACCGTGGACAGCCTGTTCAAGACCTGCATCCAGGGCAGCACCGCGGACATCCGCCGGGCCAAGGGCAAGGACGACCCCTGCCTCTCGGTGTTCAAGGACAACGCCGGCGTGATCAA
>DFYP01000019.1 GCA_002382645.1 Desulfovibrio sp. UBA4079
CGCGCTGCTTCTGGCCGCCGGACAGCTCCCCGGGCAGGTGCCGGGCCTGGGCCGTGAGCCCGAAGGACTCCAGCAGCCCGGCCACCCGGGCGCGCATCTCCGGGCCGGGCCTGCGCCAGAGCCGGGTCAGGCCGAAGCGCAGGTTCTGCTCCAGGGTCAGGTGCGGGAACAGGGCGTAGTCCTGGAACAGGAAGCCCAGCCTGCGCCTGCGCGCGGGCACGTCGATGCGGGCCTGGGCGTCGAACAGGGTCCGGCCGCCCACCTCGATGCGGCCGTTCTCGGGCGTGAGCAGCCCGGCCACGGCCTGGAGCGTGAGCGACTTGCCCGAGCCCGAGGGCCCGAACAGGACCAGGCGGCGGCAGTCGGGCAGGGCCAGACCGATGTCCAGCCGGAAGCGTCCCGCCGCGCTGTGGACCGAGGCCTTGAAGCTCAGGTTCATGATCGTCCTAGGGCTTGGCGAAACCGCGCGCGGCCAGGATCTTCTGGGCCTCGGCGCTCTTGAGGAAGTCCACAAAGGCCTGGGCTCCCTTCTTGTTCTTGGTTCCCTTGGTCACGGCCACGGGGTAGGTCACCGGGGTTTCCAGCTCGATGATCGCGGTGACCGCCACCTTGTCCCCGCCCTTCTTGGCGTCCGTGGCGTAGACAAAGCCCGCGTCCACCTCGCCGCGGGCGAGGTAGTCCAGGACCTGACGCACGCTCTCGGCCATGATGTACTTGGGCGCCAGGCTGTCCCAGAGCCCGGCCTTGGTCAGGGCGGCCTTGGCGTAGCGGCCCGCGGGCACGGAGTCCGGGTTGCCGATGCCCACGCGCTGCACCTTGGGTCCGCCCAGGGCGGCCATGGACTTCACCGCCGGGGCCCCGGCCGGGGTGGCGATGACCAGGTCGTTCTTGGCGAAGGTCACGCGGGTGGCGGTGTCCACCAGGTTCTTGGACTCGGCGTCGTTCATGGTCTTCTGGTCGGCCGAGGCGAACACGTCCACGGGCGCGCCCTGGGCCATCTGGGCCAGGAGCGCCCCGGAGGCCGCGAAGTTGAGGGTCACGGTCTCGCCGGGATGGGCCTTCTCGAACACGGGTTTGAGGTCGTTGAAGGTGTCGGTGAGGCTGGCCGCGGCCGAGACGATGAGCTCGCCGCACCAGGCCGTGGGGGCCAGGATCAGGACCAGGGCCAGGGCCAGGATGATCTTGCGCATGGGAGGCTCCTTCAGGTTTTGGGTTTCACCAGTTTGGAGGTGGCCGCGAGGATCACCACGCAGACGATGGAAATGACCAGGACCATGAAGTTGGCCTGGTCGTCGTTGCCGGCCTGGACCGCGCTGTACACGGCCAGCGACAGGGTCTGGGTCCTGCCGGGCAGGTTGCCCGCGATCATCAGGGTGGCGCCGAACTCGCCCATGGCCCGGGCAAAGGCCAGCATGGTCCCGGCCAGGATGCCGCGCAGGGCCAGGGGCAGGGACACCCGCAGGAAGACCTCGGTCTCGCCCGCGCCCAGGGTGCGGGCGGCGTTCTCGCAGTTTTTCGGCACGGACTCCAGGGCCGCGCGCGCGGACTTGTACACCAGGGGGAAGGCCACCACGGCCGAGGCCGCCACCGCGCCCTGCCAGGTGAACATGAGGGTGATGCCGAAGGTCTCCAGGAGCCAGGCGCCCAGGATGCCGCGGCGGCCCAGGAGCACGATGAGGTAGTAGCCGAGCACCGTGGGCGGCAGGACCAGGGGCAGGGTGCAGGCCGCGTCCAGCCAGTCGCGGCCGGGAAAGGCGCGGCGGCTCATGAGCCGGGCCAGGCCGACCCCGGCCGCCAGGGCCAGGAGCGTACCCAGGCAGGCCACCTTGAGGGTCAGCAGCAGGGGGGGCAGGGTGGCTTCGAACATGGGACCGGCTCGGGGCGGCCTATCTCCTTCCCGGCCGGAACCGCCCGGCCGCGTACAGCGCCCCGGCCAGGCAGAAGACCACCACCGCGGCCAGGGGATGCCGGGTGAGCAGGCCCAGGCCCGGGATGAGCAGGAAGAAGGGCGCGGCCCGGGTCCAGAACTCGCGGGCCTTGAGCCGGCCGAAAAAGGCGTCGCCCACGAACACGTCCAGGACGAAGAGCACGCACGCGCCCAGAAGCAGCAGCAGGATGATGTGCATGGGGTTCTCCATGGGCCCTCCCTCATCAAGGACCGTGCCAGGGGTTCAACCGGCCGTCCTTGCAGGAAAACTCCAGCCGGGACCAGGAACCTCGGCCCTGCGTGGGCCTACATTTTTGTCGGTTTGCCCGGCCCGGGTCTTCATTTCTGTGGCCCGCGGAAAGGAAAACACTGTCACGGAAAGGCAAGAAAGAGTGACAGTGACTCTTTCCTGTCTATTTTATGCGCCATGCGCAGGGTCAGGTCAATTGCATCACGGAACGCGGAAAACAAGTGTCAGTTCAAAGATGAAGCAAGAAAGAAAATGATTGCCGCCGGAACATCGGATGCTATAACGCCTGTGTCCTGTCCATGCAGTGGATGGCCTTGGACAACAACGCTCCAACAAGGAGGACGCATCATGCAGACGAGCGCCCGCAACACCTTCAGCGGCAAGGTCGCCAACATCAAGATCGGCATGGTCCTGTCCGAGGTGGAGCTGACCACCCCCGGCGGCCAGACCATCGTGTCGGTCATCACCAACGAGAGCCGCGAGGCCCTCAAGGTCGAGAAGGGCAAGGCCATGAAGGCCATCGTCAAGGCGCCCTGGGTCATCCTGGCCAAGCCCGAGACCCTGCCCGCCACCAGCGCGCGCAACGACTTCCTGGGCCAGATCACCAAGATCACCAAGGGCCAGGTGGCCTGCGAGGTGGTGGCCAAGCTCAAGGACGGCACGGTCATGTGCGCGCTCATCACCGGCGGCAGCGCCGAGGGCATGGGCCTCAAGGTGGGCGACCCCATCCGCCTGCTGGTGAAGTCCTTTTCCGTGATCCTGGTGGACGAGTAGCGCGATTTCCGGCCAAGGCTCAGGAGACGCCCGGGTTTCGGCCCGGGCGTTTTTTGTTTGCGGCCCGCTGCCCTGTCAACACGCTGTTTCCCTGCTTTTGGCCGCTGTTTTCCCGTCGTTTCCCGCAGCGGCTCGAACCTACCCGTATGCTTCGTTGAAAACATACAGGAGGTGGAATATGGTGCGCGACAGGGACGGGCGGCGGCTGTGGATTCAGTCCGAACACGGGACCTTCGAGCCTGTGCAATCCCATGCAGGTCTCCTGGAGCGGGAACGCGGCCAGGGAATCCCGGACTGGTGGGTGGTGGCCAAGGACCCGGACTGGACCCCGCCCAGGAAAAGGGGCGGACTCGTGTTCCGGGACGGCGCTGCCCCGGCCGGGGGCGGCCACATGAAGCCCAATTCCAGCGGCCAGTTGCAGCCCTACGACAACCTGGGCCAGTACGCCTCGCCCGGGGGCGGCGGCTGGACCGAAACCAGCGGGCAAGGTCGGATCAAGGGCACGAGCCTGCTCTCCATGGGCAAGGGCGCCTTGTTGGAAGAGGGGTTACCGGGAAAACGCAACCTGCACCGGAGTCCGGGCAAGGGCAAGAGTCTGCTTTCGGCGCAAGGAGACAGCGCGGGCAATGATGAGGAACACACCGATCCTGCCGATAATCTGCCGGAAGAAGAGAAATCCGCTGCCATTGAGTTCTTCCGCTGGGTGTCAGACTGGTTGCGCCGGGCGGGTGCGCCTTCTCCCCGGACGACACCAAGTGGCGGGGGCTCTCGCGGATGACCCATGCGGAACATGACTGGTAACCGCCTGCAGGCGGCTCTGCTCCTGGGCGCGCTCCTGCCCCTGTTCCTGAACGACCTGCTCCTGGCCCGGGCCGGGACAGCGGCTCAGTATCTCGCCGTGGACTATGTCTCGCGGCTTTTGTCCCTGGCCTGCGGCTTGGCCCTGTTCAAGGCCGCAGGCTTGGCCCCGGCCGACGCGGGCTTGCGCCGTGTGGAGACTCCGGTCCTCCTCCTGGTTGCCTTTCTGCTCCTGGGACTGACCGTGCTCCTCAAAGCGATCCTGCTCTTTCTGCCGGACGTGTCACGATACGCCCTCATTGGTCCCACTCCCGCCCCCCAAGGCCTGCTGGCCTATTTCGACCTGGGCCCGGGCCTGCTCCTGGTGGCCTTTCACGAAGAGTTCCTGTTCCGCGGACTGCTCCCGGCCCTGTTCCGGGATCGTCTGAATCCGGCTGCGGCGGTTCTGTCCTGCGCCGTCCTTTTCGGTCTGATCCATTGGGGCCACGGCCCGAACAGCATCCTTTTCAATACCCTGTTCGGCCTGGGGCTGGCCCTGGCCGCGCGCCGCACCCGCAGCATCCTGCCCGGCGCGCTGGCCCACTATGTTCTGGATCTTTTCGTTTTTTCCCGCCCCCTGCTTGGGTTTTGAGTTCTCCAGCCGCACCGGCGATCCCCCCGGTCAAGCCTTTCCCTGCTTTTGGCCGCCTTTTTCCCGAGCCTCCTGAGGCCCGTTGGTGGGTCCGTTGGCCGGATTTTCGGCCCGTGAGCGGTTGCTCAGGCGCGGTCAGCGGTCAGCAGTCACCCGCCGTGAGGCTCCGGAACGCTGAGGGGCCCATTGCGCCCGTTGGCCGAAAATGGGTCGCCCTGCTCTTGCGCCTCCTCTAGACAGGGGGCGTCGGGTCCGGGCGGAGGACCCGTTGAACCAAGCAACCCACAGCGCAAGGAGGGACCCATGGACACGAACATCCGGCAACCGGACGAGGCCCTGTTCCAGGAACTGGTGAGAAAGAAGTGGACAGTCTCCCTGGTCCTGACAGCCATCATGCTGGCCATCTATTATGGATTCATCCTGGTCCTGGCTTTTGCTAAGGATATCCTGGCGGCCAAGATCGGCGAGGGCCTCACCGTGGGCATCCCCATCGGCGCGCTGGTCATCCTCTCGGCCTGCGTGCTCACCGGCGTCTACGTGGCCTGGGCCAACGGCCCCTATGACCGCGCCGTGAAAAAGATCCTCGAGAACATGAGGGGGGAGGGCAAATGAACGAGTTCACCAGCAGCATCGGACAGCCCAACGCGGTGTCCATCATCTTCTTCTTCGTGTTCGTGGCCGCCACCCTGGTGATCACCTGGTTCGCGGCCAAGAAGAGCCGCACGGCCTCGCAGTTCTACGCCGCGGGCCGCAGCGTCACCGGCCTGCAGAACGGCCTGGCCCTGGCCGGGGACTACATGAGCGCGGCCTCCTTCCTGGGCATCGCGGGCCTGGTGGCGCTCAAGGGCTATGACGGGCTCATCTACTCCATCGGCTTCCTGGTGGGCTGGCCGATCATCATGTTCCTCATCGCCGAGCCCCTGCGCAACCTCGGCAAGTACACCTTCGCCGACGTGGTCGCCTACCGCCTGCGCCAGAAGCCCGTGCGCATCGCGGCCTCGGTGGGCTCGCTCATGACCGTGGCCTTCTACCTCATCGCCCAGATGGTGGGCTCCGGGTCCCTGGTCAAGCTCATGTTCGGCCTGCCCTACGAGGGCGCGGTCATCGCCGTGGGCGCCATCATGATCGCCTACGTGCTCTTCGGCGGCATGCTGGCCACCACCTGGGTGCAGATCATCAAGGCCGTGCTGCTCATGGGCGGGGCCACGGTGGTGGTCTTCCTGGTGCTGACCACCTACGGCTTCAGTCCCACGGCCCTGTTCGGCGCGGCCGCGGCCAAGTACGGCGACAAGGTGCTGGCCCCCGGCGGCCTGGTCTCCAATCCCTGGGACGCGCTGTCGCTGGGCATCGCGCTCATGTTCGGCACGGCCGGCCTGCCGCACATCCTGATGCGCTTCTACACCGTGCCGGACGCCAAGGCCGCCCGCAAGTCGGTGTTCTACGCCACGGGCTTCATCTCCTACTTCTACATCCTGACCTTCATCATCGGCTTCGGCGCCATGGCCCTGGTGGGCCACGACGTGATCACGCGCTTCGACAAGGGCGGCAACATGGCGGCCCTGCTCCTGGCCGAGGTCACCGGCGGCACCGTGTTCCTGGGCTTCATCGCGGCCGTGGCCTTCGCCACCATCCTGGCCGTGGTGGCCGGTCTGACCCTGGCCGGGGCCACGACCTTCTCCCACGACCTGTACGTGAACGTGTTCAAGCGCGGCCAGGCCACCGAGCAGGACGAGGTCAAGATGGCCAAGCGCGGCACCCTGTTCCTGGGCGTGCTGGCCGTGGGCCTGGGCATCGCCTTCAAGGGCCAGAACGTGGCCTTCATGGTGGGCCTGGCCTTCGCCATCGCGGCCAGCGCCAACTTCCCGGCCCTGCTCATGAGCATCCTGTGGAAGCGCTTCAGCACCACCGGGGCCTGGGTGAGCATCGCCACGGGCGCCACCCTGGCCGCGGGGCTGATCATCCTCTCGCCCACGGTCTGGGTGGACGTGCTGGGCAACGCCCAGGCCATCTTCCCCTGGAAGAACCCGGCGCTCATCTCCCTGCCCGCGGCCTTCGTGGCGGGCTGGATCGCGTCCCTGCTCTGTCCGGATCGCGAGGCCCAGGAGAAGTACGCCGAGCAGAAGATCCGCAACTACCTGGCCGTGGGAGCCGAATGATCCCCGCGCCCCAGGAGTTCCTCGCAGGCATTCAGCCGTTCTCGGGCCTCCCCCGGCAGACGCTGGGGGAGGCCGCGGGAGCGGCCGTGGTGCGCCACCTGCTCGAGCGCGAGTCCCTGGAGTCCGGGGACGGGGACGAGGTCCTGGTGTTGCGCTCCGGGGCCGTGGAGCTCTCCCACGCCGGGCAGGTCGTGGACCTCCTGGGCCCGGGCGACTGTCTGGGCTTCGAGGCCCTGCTCGGGGAGGAGGGGGCCCTGCCCGGGCTGCGGGCCGTGGCCGTGGAGGACGCGGTCTTCCTGGTCCTGCCCGGGGAAATCTTCCGGGAGTTTTTGACCGACGCGGCCTTTGCCGCGCATTTTTCCCGCCGCCTGGCCCGGCTGCGCCAGGCCGTGGAGGCCCAGAGCCGGGCCGCCCCGGCGGGCAGCGATTCCTTCCTGCGCCTGGCCGTGCGCGACATCCCGCTGGCCCCGCCGCTGTTTGTGGCCCCGGGCGCGCCGCTCTCCGAGGCGGCCAGGAGCATGTCCCAGGCCCGGGTCCCGGCCTGCCTGGTGGGCGACGGCGAACGGGCCCTGGGCATTCTGAGCGAGCGCGACGTGCTCGACGCGGCGGCCGAGGAGGGCGGCGCGGCCCTGGCCCGGCCCGTGGAGGAGCGCATGACCCGGAATCTGGTCACGGTGCGCGGCCAGGAGCTGTTGTTCGAGGCCTTCTCGCGCATGGTGGACAAGGGCATCCGCCGCCTGGTGCTGGTGGACGCCGAGGGCCGGGCCCTGGGCATCCTGGGCGAGCGCGACCTGCTTTCGGCCCGCGGCGAGAATCCCCTGAGCCTGACCCGCGAGGCCCGGACCGCGGGCAGCCTGGAAGCCCTGGGCCTGACCTTCGCCCGGCTGCGCGGCCTGGCCCTGCGGACCATCGCCGAGGGCATCCCGGCGGACAACCTGGGCCGGCTCATCAGCGAGATCCATGACGCCATCCTGACCCGGGCCGCGGCCCTGGTGGCCGAGCAGTCCGGCGGACCGCCGCCGCCCCTGGCCCTGGCCGTGCTCGGCAGCGAGGGCCGCCGCGAACAGTTCCTGGCCACGGACCAGGACAACTGCATGCTTCTGCCCGACGGCCTGGATGCGGGCGGCGAGGCGGCCTGCGCCGACTTCGCGGCCCGGCTGGTGCGGGCCCTGGCCCAGATCGGCTTCCCGCCCTGCCCGAGCAAGGTCATGGCCGACAACCCGGACTGGCGCATGAGCCTGTCGGCCTGGATGAACGAGATCGACGACATGATCCTGGCCGCGGACGCCCGGGCCGTGCTCCGGCTTTCGCTGCTGGCCGACCTGCGCCACGCCCTGGGCGAGCCCGGGCACACGGCCCGGCTGCGGGCCTATCTCCTGCGCCGCATGGCCCAGGCCCCGGTGCTCCTCAAGTACATGGCCCGGGAGGCCCTGCGCTTCACCCCGCCGCTGGGCTTCTTCAACACCCTCATGGTGGACAAGAGCGGGCCGTCCAAGGGCTGCCTGGACATCAAGAAGGGCGGGGTCTTCCCCGTGACCCAGGGGGCCCGGACCCTGGCCCTGGAGCTGGGCCTGGAGCCCACCTCCACCTGCGCCCGGCTGGCGGCCGTGGGCGAGGCCGGGGTGCTTTCGCGGGAGTTCGCCGAGGGCCTGAGCCAGGCCTTCTCCTTCCTCCAGACCCTGCGGGCCCAGGCCCAGGCCGAGGCCGTGCGCCAGGGCCGCGAGCCGGACAACCTGCTCAAGCCCGAGCGGCTTTCGGGCCTGGACCGCGACCGGCTCAAGGACTGCCTCAAGATCGTCCTGGAGTTCCAGTCCCTGCTGCACAGCCGTTACGGGCTGCGGCTCATGAGCTAGCCCCCGGCCGTTGAAGAATCCGCGCTGGCGGCGTTGCGTTCAAAAACGCACGGCCTCGCGTAGGGGTGCTACGCGAGGCCGTGCGTTTTTTTCGCGCCGTGTCTTCGCGGTGTTTGAACGGCCTTTGGGAAGGGCCGCCGGCAATGTTCCGTCAGGTTTTCTTGTCCTCGGCCGGGTGTTCGGCCTGGGCCCGCTCCGGCAGGATGAGCAGGTGGATGCCCTTGGCGCTGGACAGCCGGCGCATGTCCAGGCGGTCCACGGCCCAGTCGGGCAGGAGCACCGTGCCCTCGAAGCCGGCGTCGATGCGCTGCCAGAGCTCGGACTCGTCGCAGTGCACGATGCTCTCGGCCGGGCACAGGGCGAAGAACGGGCCGGGCACGGTCTCGCCGTTGCGGCGCAGGGCCAGCACGGGCTTGCCGCTGCCGCCCCGGTTGAGCAGGCAGTTCACGGCCTCGATGAAGGCCGTCTCGTCCACCGGCTTCTGCAGGGCCGCGTCCCCGCCCATGCCCGCCAGGTCCGGCAGGGCCGAGACCACCATGACCGGGATGTTGGCGGTGCGCGGGTCGCGCCGCAGGAGCGCGATGGCCGTGCGGCCGTCCATGCCGGGCATCATGATGTCCATGACCACCAGGTCGGGCTGGTAGGCCCCGGCCTTCTTCACCGCGGACTCGCCGTCAAAGGCCTGGACCACCTCCAGGTCCTGGGCCTCCAGGAGCTGGGTCAGGTAGGAGTTCACCGCGGCTTCGTCGTCGGCCACCAGGACCAGGGCCTTTTCCGCGCGCGGCACGGGCTCGGCGATGATCTCGGGCACGGGCGCGGCCTCCAGGGGCGCGGCCTTGAGCGGGATCTCCAGGACGAAGGTGCTGCCCTGGCCCTCCTCGGACTCGACCCAGATGCGGCCGCCGTGGCGCTCCACGATCTGGCGGCAGATGGCCAGGCCCAGGCCCGTGCCCTGGGGCTTCTCGCGCAGGGTGTCGCCCAGGCGCACCTGGTGGAACTTGTCGAAGATCCGCTCGCGGTCGGCCGCGGGCACGCCCACGCCGGTGTCCGAGACCTCGGCCCGCAGGAAGCCGTCCTTGCGGAACACGCGCACCCCCACGCGGCCCGCGGACGTGAACTTGGCGGCGTTGTGCAGCAGGTTCAGGAAGACCTGGACCATGCGGTCGAAGTCCAGGCGCAGAAGCGGCAGGCCGGGCTCCACGTCCACCGCGAGCTTGAGTGCCGGGTTCTCGGCGAACTGCCCGCGCACCGCGGCCACGGCCCGTTCCACCACCAGGGCCAGGTCGGTCTCGGCGTCGTGCCAGTCCACGCGGCCGGACTCGATCTTGTTCAGGTCGAGCACGTCGTTGATGAGCCGGGTCAGGCGTTCGCCCTCGCTGCGGATGATCTCCAGGTTGTCCAGGATGCGGCGGCCGCGCTGGGTGAGCTTGTCCTGGTCCTGGGCCAGGGGCAGGAAGTTGTTGGCGAAGTCGCGGCTGATGAGCTTGGCGAAGCCGAGCACCGAGGTGAGCGGGGTGCGCAGCTCGTGCGACACCGAGGACAGGAAGGCCGACTTCATCCGGTCCAGCTCCTTGAGCCGCCGGTTCACGTCCTCCAGGTTCTGGGCCTTGCGCTTGAGGGCCCGGGTGCGCACGTCCACGACCTTCTCCAGCTCCCGGTTCAGGGCCTCCAGGTCCAGGCGGCGGCGCTCCTCCTTGCGCCTCAAGCCCCGCAGCCTGCGGATCATGAAGTTGAAGTGCCGGGACAGGAAGCCCATTTCGCCGGGCACGTCCTCCGGGGCCATGACCTCGAGTTCGCCGCGGCTCACGGCCAGGCACACGGAGATGAGGTCGCGCACCGGCTTGAGCAGGTTCTTGAAGAGCAGGGCCAGGGCTCCGGCCAGGACCAGGATGGCTCCCAGGGCGGGCAGGAAGATGGACAGGGCCAGGCGCGGCAGCTCGGCCTCCACGTCCTCCACGTAGGCCGTGGCCGCCACGTACCAGCCCGTGGTGGGCTCGCGCACGCACCAGGCGATCTTCTCGTGGGAGAAGTCCCCGCGGTCGTCGGGGCGCTCCCAGCGGTAGCGGAAGCGGTTTTCGCCAAAGGGCCGCTCCGCGGCCTCGTGGAACAGGTCCTCCATGGACCGGCCCGAGGCGGGGTCCTTGAGCTGGCCGGCGCTGTGCCCGGTGAGCACCGGGTGGGAGATGAACGCGCCGTTCTCGTCCATGATCAGGATGTAGCCGGACTTGGACACCATGATCTCCTGGACGCGGGCCCGCAGCTCGGCCAGGTTGGCCAGCCGCCGGGGGATCAGGTCCTGCTCCAGGTCGCCCATGAACATGTCCGCGCAGACGGTCAGGTTCCAGGGGTCGAAGTGCCGGGCGGCCACGAGCTTGAGCTCCAGCACCAGGGTGTTGGGGTTGATGGCCGGGTAGAGCCCGAACACCGACTGGCCCGGTCGGGCCCGGCGGGCCTCGTCCATGAGCCGCTGGAAGACCAGCTGGCCCTCGTTGTCGCGGAAGTCCAGGAGCGACTGGCCCAGGCGTTCCTGGTCGGGGTGGGCGACCAGGGAGCCCTGGCCGTCGAGGATGAAGGTCTGGTGCGGCAGGCTCTTGGTCACCTCGCTCAGGCGGGCCATGGCCGTGGCCCGGGCCTCGGTCTCGTTGCGGCCGGTTTCGCGCACCTGGCGGACGTAGGTCGAGAGTACGCTCACGGTGTAGTCGTTGGTGCTGCGCAGGGACTCGCGGCGCTGCTCCATGTAGAAGGTGCGGGTCTGCTCGTCGGCGACGCGGGTGCGGCCCACCAGGTCCACGGCGCTGCGCAGCACGGTCAGGCTGCCTTCCTCCTGGATGCCGTGCACGATGTTCCGGCCGATGACCCAGGCCACGGCCATGGCCACGGCCGCGGTGGCCACGGCGATGACCGCGCTGATGAGCAGGAAGCGCCAGAAGGTGCCGTGGGGCAGATGGGCGGCCGGTTCCTGGGCTTTCATGGCCGGGCCCCCTCGGCGGGCTCCAGGTAGGGCGGCTGGCCGGCCTTGATCCGCGCGGCCTTCCAGGCCTCCTCGGAGAGCACGGTCTGGGACCCGGGCCGGGAGTCCAGGATCTCGAAGTAGTCCAGGCGCAGGGGGTCGGAGAGGACCTTTTCCGGCGGGTTGCCGCGCACCAGGAACACGGTCTGCACGTCCTGGTGGTCCAGGGCCCGCCAGGTCTGGTCGTCCTTGAGCAGGTGGAAGGTCCGGCCCTCCAGGGCCCGGATGATGTCCATGGCCTCCAGGGACCCGGCCGCCTCGGCCGCGGCCTTGAACTCATAGACGATGGTGTAGGCGCTGGCCCCGGGCGAGCTGGGATAGCGGCGGTAGCGGTGCATGAACTCGTCCACAAAGGCCTGGCCGCGGCGCTGGCCCAGGAGCGCCGGGACCTTCCAGTTCCAGGAGGTGGTGCCGACCACGCCCTGCATGTTCGCGGCACCGGCCCGCTCGGCCATGCCCAGGGTCAGGTTCGGGACCACGATCTGGCAGAAGCGCGGAAAACCCATTTCCACGGCCTTTTCCAGGGCATAGGCCATGTCCTTGCCGAAGAGCACGAGCACGAGCACGTCGGGCTGGGCGTCGCGGGCCAGCTCCAGTTCGCGCACGAAGTCCGTGCTGCCCAAGGGGGTGAGCAGGCCGGGATGGGTGTGGACGTCCTCGGTGCCGGTGTTCCGGCGCAGGGCCCCCTCGGTGCTCCAGCCCCAGGTGTAGTCCGCGGTGATGTAGAAGAAGCGCTTGTTGGGGAAGTGCTCGTTGAGCCAGGGGCCCAGGACCCGGGCGGTCATCCAGGCGTCGTTGCACTCGCGGAACACGAAGCGGTGGCCGAATTCCTCGGTGAGCGGGGAGGAGTAGGCCAGGGTGGCGAAGAAGGGCACCCCGGCCAGGCGGCAGAGCCGGGAGGCTTCCAGGGCCACGTCGCTGGAGGCCCCGCCGAAGATCATGCGGCAGCCCATGTCCAGGAGCTCGCGCACGTTGAGCCGGGTCTGGAGCACGTCCGAGCCCGAATCCCGGGGCACCAGCACCACCCTGCGGCCGAGGATGCCGCCCGTGGCGTTGATCTGGTCCACGGCCAGGCGGGCGGAGCGGATCTGGTCCAGGCCCTCCACCGAATAAGGTCCGGTGAGGGGGTAGTTCATGCCGAGCAGCACGTCGCTGGCGGCCCGGGCCGGAAAGGACCCGGCCAGCAGGGTGCAGAGGGCCAGAATGGCGGCCAGTACCGCCCGTCGCCGGTGCATGATGCTCCCCCCTTCCGTGGCTTCCCGGCGCGGCCGGGACGGACATTGTTCTGCGGACTAACACGGAATCTTTGAAATTTGAAGCCGGAAGGCCCGCAAAGCCTTGCCGTAAGCCTTGCTTTGTGACAAAGCAAGGGCAGAACGCCGACTGAGGGGGAAATGGGCGTGGCCGGGAAGATTCTCATCGTGGACGACGAGGTCCATATCCGCATGCTCCTGGTCCAGGCCCTGGAGGATCTGGAGGACGCCCATGGCGTTTCCATCCTCACGGCCTCCAACGGCGTGGAGGGCCTGGAGCTCATCCGCCGCGAACACCCCGACCTGGTCTTCCTGGACATCATGATGCCGCGCATGAACGGCTATGAGGTCTGCGAAGCCGTGACCCGCGATCCCGACCTCTCCGGAGTGCGCATCATCCTGCTCACGGCCAAGGGCCAGGAGACCGACCGCCGCCAGGGCCTGGAGTCCGGGGCTGGCCAGTACATGACCAAACCCTTCGACCCTGACGAGGTGGTGGCCGTGGCCCGCAGGGCCCTGGCCCTGCCTGTCTGATCCGGGAGCGTTTGCCCGTGCCCTGGCTCAAGAAACACCTCAAGGCCGAATTCCTGCGGGACTTTCTGGACCGCGCCCTGGGGCTCTTTCCGCCCGGGTCCGCGCTGTTCCTGGTCCAGGGCGAGGACGCCGTGGCCGCGGCCGGGGCCTTTCCCCGGCACTTCCGGGCCACGGAACCGGACAACCTCTCCGTGCCCCTGTTCCTGGCCGAGGGCTTCCAGACCTGCCTGGTCCTGTCCCTGCCCGGGCTCTCCCGGCGCATCGCCGAGGACCGCCTGGGCCTGCGGCGGGTCCTGGACTTCCTGGCCTTCTCCCTGCACGCCGCGGCCGAATCCGAGTCGGCCCGCCGGGCCATCGCCGAGGAGACCCTGGGCAAGTACCGCGAGCTGGCCCTGCTGCACCGCTCGGTCTTCGCCCTGAACAACACCCTGCGGCTCAAGGACACCACCCGCGCGCTCCTGGAGGAGTGCCAGGGCGGGGCCGTGCCCGCGGAGATGGGCTGCCTGTTCCTGGAAACCGCCGGACCGGGCTCGTTCCACTGCGCCGGAGGCTTCGGCCCCGACGGCCTGGACATCTCCGGGGTTCAGGCCAGCCGCCTGTTCCAGGAGGTGGTCGAGACCGGCCGCGGCGAGATCGTCAACGACGTGGCCAACGACGAACGCTGGGCCGGGGAGGTGCCGGAGATCGGCTCCCTGCTCGTGCTGCCGGTGCTCTCGCCGGTGCGCCGGGTGGGCGTGCTCGCGCTCGGGGCCCGCGATCCCGGGCCGTTCAAGGCCGCGCACTTCAAGCACCTTTCCACCCTGGTCTCGGTGGCCGGCATCGCCGTGAGCAACGCGCTCAACTTCGAGGGCATCCAGGTCCTCATGGAGGCCCTGCTCCAGGCCCTGGCCGAGGCCATCGACGCCCGCGATCCGTTCACGGCCGGCCATTCCGAGCGCGTGGCCAGCCTGGCCGCGGTCTTCGCCCAGGTGGTCGACGCCGACGAGACCCGCTTCCCGCACGTCTCCTTCAACGAGGAGGAGATCAGCGAGATCTACTACGCGGGCATCCTCCACGACATCGGCAAGATCGGCATCAAGGAGGAGGTCCTGACCAAGGACACCCGCCTGCCCGAGAAGCTCCTGGACATCATCCGCCTGCGCCTGGAACTCTTCGGCACCACCGAGGACTTCCCCTGGGAGAACGCCTACCAGCGGCTGCGGACCATCAACGCCTCGGTGAGCCCCACCGCCGAGGACCTGGACTTCGTCAAGGAGCTGTCGCGCTGGGTCTGGGAGGTGGAGGGCCGCCCCGTGCCGCTCCTCTGCGAGGACGAACAGCGCTGCCTGCTCCTGCGCTACGGCAACCTGACCCCGGAGGAGCGCCGCGAGATCGAGCGCCACCCGGCCGAGAGCTTCCGCATCCTCCAGCACATCCCGTTCCAGAACGGGCTCAAGAACCTGCGGACCATCGTGCGCCAGCACCACGAGCGCCTGGACGGCTCGGGCTATCCCGACGGGGTGCGCGGCGAGGCCATCCTGTTCCAGAGCCGGCTCCTGGCCATCGTGGACATCTACGACGCCATCACCCAGGAGCGCCACTACAAGCCCGCGGCCCCGCATCCCGAGGCCCTGGCCATCCTGCGCCAGGAGGCCGAGGCCGGACGCCTGGACCGCGACCTGGTGGGGCTGTTCTGCGAGTGCATCGAGGACGTGCTGGCGCAGGCCGAGGTGCTCCGGTTCCGCCGCCTGCGCGGCCTGCCTGACCTCCAGGCCGACGTGCGCCAGTAGGCGCCCGCCCCCTCCGCCTTTCCCGTCCCAAGAAAAGGCTTTGCCTTGTATCCTCTCCCGGGTATAGGATTTTTCATCCTGTACACCACGGCGAGGTGAGCCATGAACGTCTCGAGTCCGCGGCACCTGTTTTCGTGTTTGGCGCTTCTGGTCCTGCTCCTGCCCGCCTGTTCCCGTGACAAGGCCGTGGAGCCGCCGCCCACCCCGGTGCGGATCCTGGCCGTGGCTGCAGGCAGCGCCGATTCCCGGCTGAAATACACGGCCAGCTTCGTGCCCAAGGCCCAGGTGGAGATGGCCTTCAAGGTCGGCGGCTACGTGGAGGACATCCTCCAGGTCAACGGCCCGGACGGCAAACCCCGCGACGTGCAGCCCGGCGACCAGGTGGCCGCGGGCGCTCTGCTCGCCCGGGTGCGGGTCAGCGACTACGCGGCCCAGTCCAACCAGGCCCGCGGCGCGCTCAACGAGGCCCAGGCCCAGCTGCGCCAGGCCGAGCTGGACTACCAGCGGGCCAGCGAGCTGCTCAAGGGCGGCTACATCGCCAAGAGCGAATTCGACCGGGCCACCGAGCTGCTCTCCGTGGCCCGGGCCAAGGTGGAGCAGGGCCGCTCGGCGCTCCAGGCCGCGGACATCAACATGGGCGACACCGAGCTCAAGTCCCCCATGGCCTGCTTCGTGGTCAAGCGCCAGGTGGAGCGCGGCACCCTGGTCAAGCCCGGCACGCTCGCCTTCGTGCTCTCGGACCTGTCCTCGGTGAAGGCCCAGTTCGGCGTGCCGGACACGGCCCTGCCCCTGGTCAAGGCCGGCGACTCCCTGAGCGTGGTGGTGGAGGTTCTGGGCAACCGGAGCTTCCCGGGCACGGTGCTCTCGGTCTCGCCCTCGGCCGACGACAAGAACCGGGTCTTCACCGTGGAGGTGGAGGTCCAGAATCCCTCCTTCGAACTCAAGGAAGGCATGATCGCCAGCGTGACCCTGGGCGGGGACCAGCCCGGCCAGGCCCTGGGCATGGTCGTGCCGCTTTCGGCCGTGGTCCGTCCCGCGGACGGCTCGGCGGGCTACATGGTCTGGGTCGTCGCCGACTCCGGCGGCAAGCCCCGGGTGGCCGGCCGCAAGGTCCAGCTGGGCGCGGTCAAGGGCGACACCGTGGCCGTGACCTCCGGCCTCGCCGTGGGGGAAAAGGTGGTGGTTTCTGGCGCCAGCCAGGTGGTCGAGGGTCAGGCCGTGAACATCATCCCGTGAGGCTGAAATGAGCCACGCACCGCGCGACGAAGAAAAGATCCTGGCCTCGCACAACACGGCCCGCTATTTCGTGGAGAACCGCCACATCTCGTGGGTTCTGCTCGTGGCGGTCCTGCTCTGGGGCGTCTACGGCTACCTGCACATGCCCCAGCGCAAGGACCCGGACATCCCGGTGCGCGAGGCCGTGGCCCTCTGCCAGTGGCCCGGCATCCCCTCGGAAAAGGTCGAGCAGCTCGTGACCCGCAAGATCGAGCAGAAGATCGCCGAGAACGACGAGGTGGACCGCATCGAGGCCACCACCCGCACCGGGCTCTCGGTGGTCAAGGTCAAGCTCCAGGACGATCTGAACGAGACCGGCGAGACCTTCGACGACATCAACAACAAGCTCATGTCCATCATGGACCTGCCCGCGGGCGCGGGCCCGATCCAGTTCATCAAGGACTTCGGCGACACCGCCACCCTCATGCTCACCGTGGCCTCGCCGCCGGTGAGCGAGGTGGAGGTGGACCTGCGCGCCAGCCAGGCCGCCGAGGTCATCCGCAATCTGCGCGCCGGCACCGAGGGCGAGCGGGTCAGCGTGGTGGTGGTCTATCCGGACACCCCGTCCCTGGCCCTGGTGCGGCGCAAGGCCGAGCTCCTGCGCCAGCACCTCGCCGACCAGGGCCTGGCCCAGGACGTGCGCCTGGACGTGGGCCAGTGGGTCACGGTCTTCGACATGCAGACCGGGCTCTCGGACACGGACCTGTTCTCGGCCCTGGTGGAGTTCGCGGAGACCCGCATGCGCGCCTCGGAACTCTCCCCGGACATGTGGTATCCGGCGCTCATCCACGACCCGGGCAAGACCCGCGAGGCCCTGGGCCGCGTGGCCGGCAGCCGCTACACCTACAAGCAGCTGGAGGACTACACCGAGACCATCCAGCGCACGCTCCTGACCATCCCCATCGTCTCCAAGGTCTCGCGCTGGGGCGTGGTGGACGAGACGGTCTATCTGGAATACTCCCAGCCCCGGCTGGCGGCCTACGGGCTCAACCCCTGGAGCCTCGGGAACATCCTCTCGGCGCGGAACATCGCCCTGCCCGGCGGCATCATCGAGGCCCAGGGCAAGAACCTGCTCATCAATCCCTCGGGCGAGTTCCAGAACGAGCAGGACCTGTCCACCGCGGTCATCGCCGTGGACAGGAACGGGTCCCCGGTCTACCTGCGCGACATCGTGGACATCAACCGCGACTACGAGAACCCCAAGATCAACCTGAACTACCACGTCTGGCGCGATCCCCAGGGCAACTGGCAGCGCTGCCGGGCCATCACCCTGGCCATCAACATGCGCGCCGGGGAGCAGATCGCCGACTTTTCCAAGCAGGTGGACGGGGTCCTGACCCTGCTCAAGGCCACGCTGCCCGACGACCTGATCCTGGCCCGGACCTCGGACCAGCCCCGCCAGGTGGTCGAGAAGATCGACCTGTTCATGGACAGCATCTACGAGGCCGTGATCCTCGTGGTCATCGTGGCCTTCATCGGCTTCCGCGAGTGGCGCTCGGCCCTCTTGATGGCCCTGTCCATCCCCATCACCCTGGCCATGACCTTCGGCATGATGCACCTCCTGGGGGTGGACCTCCAGCAGGTCTCCATCGCCGCGCTGATCATCGCCCTGGGGCTTCTGGTGGACGACCCCGTGGTGGCCAACGACGCCATCAAGCATGAATTGCGAACAGGCCGGCCGCCGGACACCGCGGCCTGGCTCGGGCCGGTGAAACTGGCCAAGGCCATCATGTACGCCACGGTGACCAACATCGTGGCCTACCTGCCGTACCTCATGCTCACCGGCGACAAGGGCCGCTTCCTGTACACCCTGCCGGTGGTGGTCACCTGCGCCCTGATCGCCTCGCGCATCGTGTCCATGACCTTCATCCCGCTCCTCGGCCGCACGCTCCTGCGCGCGGGCAAGAACGAGGTGACCAGCATGGAGGAGATGCGCTCCAAGGGCTTCTTCAAGTACTACAGCCGGCTGGTGAGCTTCTGCATCGACCACCGCTGGAAGACCCTGGCGGTGTCCTCGGTCATCCTCATCGCCGGGTTCACCATGCAGTCCAAACTGAACCCGCAGTACTTCCCCAATGACCTGTCCTACCTCTTCTACCTGGACGTCTGGCTGCCCGAGGACGCGCCCGTGAGCGCCACGGACCAGGTCACCCGCCAGGTGGAGAAGGTGGTGCGCGAGGCCGCGGCCGACTACGGCAAGAAGATCGGCAAGAAGGACAAGCCCGCGGACGTGCTCACCTCGGTGACGAGCTTCGTGGGCGGCGGCGGGCCGCGGTTCTGGTTCTCGGTGTCGCCCGAGCTGTCCCAGCCGAACTACGCCCAGGTGCTCATCGAGGTGAAGGACAGCCACTACACCAACGACTTCATCCCGCCCTTGCAGGCCGCGCTCTCGGCCAAGATCACCGGGGCCCGCGTGGACGTGCGCAAGCTGGAGACCGGCTCGCCCATCGGCATCCCGGTGCAGATCCGGATCTACGGCGAGGACATCCCGGCCCTGCGCCAGCAGGCCGAGAAGCTCAAGGCCATGCTCCGGGACATCCCGCTCTGCGAGCGCGTGCAGGACAACTGGGGCGCGGAGATCTTCCGCGTGCGCCTGGACATCGACTCGGACAAGGCCAACATGGCCGGGCTCACCAACATGGACGTGGCCAACTCCACGGCCGCGGCCATGAACGGTTTCCAGGTCACGACCCTGCGCGAGGGGCGCCTGACCATCCCGATCCTGGCGCGGCTGCGCATGGAGGAGCGCGCGGGCATCGAGGACGTGCAGAGCGTGTACGTGACCTCGGCCGACGGCTCGCACAAGGCCCCGCTGCACCAGATCTCCCGCATGGACTACGGCCTGGCCTCGGAGAAGATCTTCCGGCGCAACCAGTTCCGCTGCATCATCCCGGCGGCCTTCCCGCGCCAGAACACGCTGCCCTCGGAGACCATGAAGTACGTGAACCCGCAGCTGGACAAGTTCGCGGCCGAGATGCCCCCGGGCTTCCGCCTGGAGGTGGGCGGCGAGCAGCATGACCAGCAGGACGGCTTCGCCGAGATGAGCACGGTCATGCTCATCAGCGTGGCGGCCATCTACCTGGCCCTGCTCTTCCAGTTCAAGAACGCGCTCAAGCCGCTCATCGTGTTCGCGGCCATCCCCTACGGCATGTCCGGGGCATTCGCCGCGCTCTACGCCACCTACTCGCCCTTCGGCTTCATGGCCTACCTGGGCATCGTCAGCCTCATCGGCGTCATCGTCAGCCACATCATCGTGCTCTTCGACTTCATCGAGGAGCGCCGCGCCGAGGGCGACGACCTGCGCATGGCCCTCATCGACGCGGGGGTGATGCGGCTGCGGCCCGTGCTCATCACCGTGGGCGCCACCGTGACGGCGCTGTTCCCCCTGTCCTGGCACGGCGGCCCGCTCTGGGAACCCCTGTGCTACGCCCAGATCGGCGGCCTCCTGATCGCCACCATGACGACCCTCCTGATGGTGCCGACCCTGTACGCCATCGCGGCGTTCGACCTGAAGATCGTGGAATAGCGGGCTTCGCCCGTTTTACGGAAAGGCAAAAACAAAGGGCCGGAGGCGCAAGCCTCCGGCTCGTTGCGTTTACACGCCAATCAATATTCACAAGACAAGGAAGACCTCACCATTTTTGTGAGTATCCCTCTCGAACAGCAGGATTTGAACGAATGAATCCGTTGAGGCCCCGCCCCAGATTGGCAAGTGCGCACATCTCATCAAAATTGGCGGCCCCTATGCCCTCGCGGGTGTAGGAGTAAAATTTATATGTGCCTCGCTTGAATTGGACAATGATCGTGTTGCCACGGATTTCGTATGCCGCCACACCAGAATCACCGTTGATGTTCATGTAAGGAATCATGATGCCCCCCACGGTTAAGGATTAGATGGGAGGGCCATTAGCATATAAACAATTATATATCCACCGGTAGGTTGCGAAGATTGGTTAGATAAACTCATGAAGAGGCGACAGCGCGGCTAGTCTTTATTATTTCCCCTCGCCGCCTCGCCCACGTTCCGCTTCACCTTGTCCTCGCCCAATTCCTGCATCAGCCCTGAGCGTTCCAGGCTGTCCCGGGCCGCGTCCGTGAGGTCCGTGAGGATCAGGTCAGCCCCGGCCGCCCGGACCTCGGACAAAAGCTTTTTCAGCGTGCGCGTGGTGGTGATGTCGAGCGTCACGTTGGTCTTCATGTCCAGGACCACCGCGCGCGGCTTTTCCAGGGCCAGGGCCCCGCGCACGTAGTCCCGCAGCCGCTCGGCATTGGCGAAGAACACCGGGGCCTCCAGCCGCAGCAGGAGCATGCCCGCCACGGGCTGCGCGCCCTGGTGCCGTTCCAGACTCACAAACGCGTCCGGATCGCAGGGCGCGCGGCCCAGGCGCGAGACATGCAGCCTGCTGGCGTTCCACAAGAGCATCACGATGCAGAGCTTGAGCGTGACCAGCAGGCCCGTGAGCAGGCCCAGGCCGAGCACGCCCAGGAACGCGGCCACGGCCAGCCAGAACTCCATGCGGCTCTGCTTGAGGAACCCGCGCACCTCGCGCACCTTCAACATGCGCGCCACCGCGTGCATGACCACGGCCGCCAGCACGGGCTCGGGCAGGTTGTGGAACAGCGGGGTGAGCAGGAGGAGCGTGAGCAGCACCATGAACGCGGCGGTCAGGCCTGAGGCCTGGGAGCGCGCCCCGGCCCGTTCGTTCACCGCCGTGGAGGACATGCTCCCGCCGTTCACCAGGCCGCCCAGGAAGCAGCAGCCCACGTTGGCCGCGCCCATGGCCACCAGCTCGCGGTCCGGGTTCAGGTCATAGCCGTGCTTGTCCGCGAATGTCTTGCCCGTGCCCAGGGCCTGGGAAAAGGCCACCAGGGCGATGCCCGCGGCCCCGGGCAGGAGCTCCTCCAGCACCGCGAGCGACAGGCGCGGGAGCACGAAATGCGGCAGGCCCGAGGGAATGGCCCCGGCCAGGTCCAGGGCCGCGTGGCCGCCCTGGTTGAGCCAGGTCCCGGCCAGCACGCCGAGCACGAGCACCACGAGCGCGCCGGGCAGGCGCGGGGCGATTTTTTCCAGCACAAAGAGCAGGGCCAGGCTGCCCAGGCCCACCACGGCGGCCTCGGGCCGGGTCTGGGGCAGGCGCTCCACGAGCCCCCAGATCTGGAGGAACACGTCGCCCGGCGCCTTGTGCAGGCCCAGGAGCTTGGGGGCCTGGCTGGCGGCGATGTACACGGCCAGGCCCGAGACGTACCCGGTCATCACCGGATAGGACAGGAACTGGGCCACGAACCCCAGGCGGCAGAACCCGGCCACCAGGAACAGCGCGCCCACCAGCAGGCAGAGCGCGGCCATGGAGCCCGCGAACAGGCCCGCGTCCCCGGCCGTGGCCTGGGAGAGCACCGCGGCCATCATGATGGACGAGGACGAGGTGGCCGCGCACACGAGCTGGCGGCTGCCGCCGAGCAGGGCGTAGAGCGGCAGGGAGGCGAGCAGCGTGTACAGGCCGGCCTGGGCCGGGGCCCCGGCCATGGCCGCGTAGGCGATGGCCTCGGGCACGAGCAGGCCCCAGAGGGTCAGCCCGGCGGGCAGGTCCGTGCGCAAATAGTCGGCGGTCTTCACTTCTTCTGTTCCTGGTTCAGCGCGTTGAGCTTGTTGCGCAGCATGGCCTGCACCAGGGGGTTCAGGCCCGGCGCGGTCTGGGCGTCCTCGCACAGGTCGTGGAGCTTCTTTTTCTCGCCCCGCTTCTCGTAGATCTCGGCCAGGAGCCGGTAGGACTCGGCCGCGTCCGGGTGGCGGTGAATGACCTGGGCCAGGGTCTTGGCGGCCCCGGTGTCGTCGCCGCGCTTGTGCTGGGCATAGCCCAGGGCGTGGCCATAGCGGGCCTCGTCGGGCCGCAGTCTGGCGGCCTGGGCCAGGAACGTCACGGCCTCGGCAGGCCTCTTCGCCAGCAGGATCATGCCCAGGTTGAAGGCGGCCTGGGCCAGGAGCGGGTCAGCGGAAAGCGCCGCGCGCAGCTCCCTCTCGGCCTCTGCGGGCCGGTTCGTCTCGGCCAGGAGCAGGCCCAGGTTGAAGCGCGCCGCCGCGCTGGCCGGGTCGGCTGCCACGGCCTGGCGCAGCGAGGATTCGGCCCCGGCC
>DFYP01000056.1 GCA_002382645.1 Desulfovibrio sp. UBA4079
GACCATGCGCGGGAGGGTCTTGGCCATGGTCGGCTGCTCCACCCCGGCCAGGCGGCGCAGTTCGGCCTGGGTCCGGCCGTCCTGCTCCCAGAGCAGCCGGAGCACCGCGGCCTGGCCCGGAAGCACGCCCAGGTCGCGCAACCGGCGGCCCTGGGCCTGGGTCCAGAGCCGCGCGGCCTGGGCCAGCAGCTCGCCGATATCCGAGGAATGGGTCTCCATGGGGTCCTCCGGTTCAGGGGGGCGGATGGCCCAAGAATAAACATAGCCGGCCATGGAGTGTCAACCATGGTCCGGAATGCTTGCGGATTATTTCAGGGCAGGGGCCTAAACCAGGGGCCGGGAACAGCCGAAAAGAATGCAGGTCCGGGTTTCCCGGGCCGCCGCCGCCCGGTCTGGATCGGGAGGGACTCGAACCCCTGGTTCGAGCCGCATCCGGACCGGGCGGAACCGTTTCATTCCCCGGGATCGCACTCCTGGCCCAGGGCCAGGCCCGCCTTGGCCAGGACCTGGTCCACGGCCTGTCCGGCCTCGGCCTCGAACCGGGCCATCATGGCGCGGGCGTTGTCCCGGCGGCCGCTGATGGCCGCCTGGGCGTCCGGGTCCCCGGCGAAGTGCTCGAGCTTTTCCCGGAAGCGCTCCTCCAGCCCGATGAGCATGGGCCCGCGCACGAGCTTGTCCGCCAGGTAGACGAGCTCCCGCTCGCTGATCCGGCCCGCCCGGGCCGGGTCCACGTCGCGGTGCGAGGCCACGATCCGGGCCGTCCTGGGGAAGCCCAGCTCGTTCAGGAGGCGGCCGCCGGCAGCCTCGTGGCGCGGGCCGTTCTTGCAGATGTCGTGGAGCAGGGCCGCGGACTCCAGCAGGGGCAGGTCCAGGCGCGAACCGCTGCGCACCAGGGCCCGGCCCAGGATCAGGGCCACCCGGGTCACGGCCCGGGCGTGGGCCAGGCCGCGCTCGTTCACGCCCCGCAGCTCCAGCAGGGTCAGGGCCTCCAGGGGCGCGGGCGCGCCCCGCCTCTCCCAGAGGTGCAGGGCCCGGGTGTAGTCCGCGTCCGTGTCCAGGTCGAAGAGGATGCCCGAGTCGGCCGTGTCCAGGCGCTCCTGGGACAGGCCCGCCAGGACCGCGCGCAGGTTCTCCCCTGCCGGGGACTCCAGGACCCGGGCCACGGCCCCGGAGCGCAGGAGCGGCGGGTGGCCGGGCTCGCCGCGGAACCAGGGGGTGAACACCTCGACCACGCCAAAGGGCAGGCGCTCCAGGCGTTCGAGCATCTGGCGCAGGGTGCAGAGGCGCACCAGGGGGATGTCCACGGGCAGGACAAAGGCCGCCTCCAGGCCCGGGGACAGGGCCGCCAGCCCGGCGCGCACCGAGCTGAACATGCCGGATTCGAAATCGGGGTTGTGGGCGGTCTTGAGGCCCAGCCGCGCGGCCTCGGCCCGGACCTCGGCGGCCCGGTGGCCGGTGACGGCCACGATCTCCTGGGCCCCGGCCCGGCGGAAAAGGTCTCCGGCCTGGGCCAGCAGGCTCTTGCCGCCCAGGGGCAGCAGGGGTTTGAAGCCGTGCATCCGCGTGGACAGTCCCGCGGCCAGGATCACGGCCCCGAAGCGCAGCGGCGCGTCGCTCATGCCTTCCTCCTCCGGTTCCGGCGTGAGGATACCCGGCAAGGCCCGGGTGCGCCAGCCCCGGAAAAGGCTACAGCCGCAGCCGCTCGAACAGGCGGAAGATAAGGATCACCAGGACCGCGAACGGGCCGATGACCAGCCAGTGGTTCATGCCGAGCACCTGGGGCAGGGTGAGCTTGCCCAGGTCGCCCCAGGTGAGCACGGTCTCCAGGAGCCGGGGATAGGCCTCGGCGTAGAGGGCCGCGCCCACGATCATGCCCAGGATGGCCCAGAAGGCGTCCAGCCGGCCCTCGCCCAGGGCCCCGGCCGCGGTGCCCGGGCAGTAGCCCACCAGGCCCCAGCCCAGGCCGAAGATGAGCCCGCCGATGATGTTCCCGCCGAGCACCGCGGGCTTCACCGAGAGCTTCACCAGGCCCAGGTCCAACAGGCCGTAGACCCCGATCATGCCGACCACCACGGTGGTGAGCATGAACTTGACGATGGTCATGTCCCGGAGCCGCAGGGCCCCGAGCTGGCGGTCGTAGCGCAGGACCTCGCAGCGCTGGAGCAGGACCCCGAAGAGCGCGCCGGTGGCCAGTCCGTACCAGAGGTCCATGCTCACCTCCCGCCGTAGAGCAGTTTGGCCATGATCAGCCCGCCCACGAAGAAGCAGGCCAGGGCGACGAATCCGCTCACCGAGAGCTGGAGCGTGCCGGACAGGCCGTGGCCGCTGGGGCAGCCGTCGGCCAACCGGGCCCCGAACATGGCCAGGATCCCGCCCAGGAAGGCCACGATCCCGCGCTGCCCGGCCGAGCGGCCGAAGCGGGCCGCGAAGGTGTCGGGCACGGGCAGGAGCCGGAAGGAGTTGCCCAACAGCGAGGACAGGAACGCGCCCAGGAAGATCCCGGCCACGAACATCATCTGCCAGTCCAGCTTGGGCAGCTCCTTGAGGAAATAGGGCATGGCGGCCACGCGCTCGGCCAGGACCGTGGATTCCAGGTACCCGGCCACGCGCACGAAGGTGGTGGAGGCCCCGAAGAATTTCCCGGCCCCGTAGACCGAGAGGACCACCAGGAGCCCGGCCAGGGCCCCGCCCAGATAGGGGTTCATGGGCTTGCGCCGCGTCTGGGGATCGAACATGGGACCTCCTTGAACGGTCTTTTTTGGGGTCCCTATAGCCTGATTTTGCCGCTGGTTGCAAATCGCCGCCTCTCTCCCCGCATTTGACAGCGCCGGGTTCCCCGGACTAGTCCTGGGCTTCCTTTCAACAGCAAGGCGGTTTTTCCTCATGCATCCCCGTTTCAGCGCCCCGGGCGGCGTGCGCGACGTGCTCCGCGTGGGCCTGCCCCTGGTCCTGGGCATGGCCTCCACCACGGCCATGGAGTTCACGGACCGGGTCTTCCTGGGCAATTACTCGCTCACCTCCATCGCCGCGGCCCTGCCCGCGGGCCTGGCCAACTTCGTGTTCCTGTCCTTCTGCATGGGCGTGGTGGAGTTCGCCGGGGTCTTCGTGGCCCAGTACACCGGGGCCAAGCAGCCCGAGCGCGTGGGCGCGGCCCTCTGGCAGGGGCTCTGGTTCTGCCTGCCGGCCGCCGCCTTCATGGCCTGTCTGGCCCTCATCGCCCCGGCCCTGTTCGCCCTGGCCGGGCATCCCGCCGAGGTCCAGGCCCAGGAGGTGGCCTATTTCTCCATCCTGTCCAAGGGCTCGGGCCTGGCCCTCACCGGCATGTGCCTGTCCACCTTCTTCTCGGGCCGGGGCCTGACCAAGTCCGTGATGCTCGTGAACATGGCCGGGGCCATGCTGAACATCCCGCTGGATTATCTGCTCATCTTCGGCAAGTGCGGGTTCCCGGAGCTGGGCATCCGGGGCGCGGCCTACGCCACCTGCGCGTCCTGGGGCGTGAACTTTTTGCTCTTCGCCCTGCTCGTGTTCCGCCGCGAGCACGAGCGCTGCTACCTGGTGCGCTCGGCCTGGCGCTTCGACCGCGAGCTGTTCCTGCGCTTTCTGCGCTTCGGCCTGCCCGGCGGGGTCCAGTTCGCCATGGACATCCTGGGCTTCACCCTGTTCCTGTTCGTGGTCGGCAGCCTGGGGGCCGAGAGCCTGGCCGCCACGAACATCGTGTTCTCCATCAACGGCCTGGTCTTTTTGCCCATGATCGGCATGTCCGTGGCCGCCAGCGTGCTCGTGGGCCAGGCCCAGGGGGCCAGGGACCCGGACCGGGCGGTCTTCGCCAACATGAGCGCGCTCTACGTGAGCCTGGCCTACACCCTGTTCCTGGACTTCTTCCTGGTGTTCTTCCCCCGCGAACTCCTGGCCCTGTTCCGGCCCCAGGACATCTCCCTGGAGCAGTTCCAGGCCATCCAGGACACCGGGGTGGTGCTCCTGCGCATGGTGGCCGTGTACTGCCTGTTCGACGCCGTGGGCATCATCCAGTACGGCTCCCTGCGCGGAGCCGGGGACACCCGCTTCGTCATGCTGGCCATGCTGGCCACATCCTTGGGGATTCTGGTCCTGCCCACCTGGCTCATGGTCCGGGTCCTGGGCTGGGGCCTGTACCCGGCCTGGGCCTGCGTGCTCACCTACATCGCGGGCCTGGCCGTGATCCTGCGGCTGCGCTTCATGCGCGGGGCCTGGCGCCGGCTCAAGGTCATCGAG
>DFYP01000025.1:0-2279 GCA_002382645.1 Desulfovibrio sp. UBA4079
TCTCGCCTTTCTCGCCTTTCTCGCCCGTCTCGCCCGTCTCGCAAATTCTAGATATCCCGAGGTCTGCGGCCGGTGGCCCCGAAGGGCTGGCTTGATCGGCGCAACGGACTGAAAAGGCGTACTTTGCCTTTTCGGGCCGTGTAGCGGTCAAGACGGGTGCGGCGAAGCCGCGCCACCGGCCGCGGGTGGGCAAAAGGGCCAATTGGCAAAATGCAAGCACTTGTGATAAAATCCGCCCGGGTCGCTAGCTCAATTGGCAGAGCAGCGGACTCTTAATCCGGAGGTTCAAGGTTCGATTCCTTGGTGACCCACCAGGAAGCAAGGGGCTGGATGCGAAAGGCGTCCGGCCCCTTTTCCTTTGTCCCGTCCAGAGCTTGTGCCTGCCGTCCCCCATTCCCTCAATGTATCTCGGGTCCGGGCACAGCGCAACCCGCGGCCGCATTTTCTCAACTGTTTCAACCTCCGGAAGCCGGGGCGGCAGCCTCCAGCTCCGAGGCCTTGGCCAGAAAGCGGGCGGCCAGGCCGTCCAGGGCGTCGGCCCCGGCGGTGAGCGCCGCGGCCCGTTCGGGATGGCCGTGGAGCCTGCGGCCGCACCACATGATGGTGTAGAGCAGGTCGCCGTCCTCGGGGCAGTCCGGCCCGCAGGCGGCCCGGATGCGGTCCAGGGCCCCGGCCCGGAGCTGCTCGCGGGCCGCGATGGCCTTCTTCAGGCGTTCGGCCGCGCGGGTCCGTTCCTTGGCCGGGGCGCCTTCCTGGGAGATGAGGTCCTGGTATTTGGCGTTGGCCGCCTCCACCTTGGAGGCCGCGGTGAGGTAGCGCTCCAGGCCGGTGACGGACTCGGGGTGCGCGGCCACGGCCCGCAGGGTGGCGGCCAGGGCCTTGAGCCGGGGTGCGGCCAGGCGCAGCAGGTCCGCGGTCTCGTCCCGGGTCAGGACGCGTTCCTCGTTGCGGCCGTCGCTCAGGGCCAGCTGGACCGGCGTGTCCAGGCTGCGCTGGACCAGATCGTCCACGAACCACCCGGCATAGAGGTCGGCCAGGGCGCGCACCGTGCCCGGCCCCAGGATGTAGTCCAGGATCTCGGCCCGGGCAGGTCCGGGCTCCTGGCTCGCGTGGGTCAGGCCGTCCAGGCCCCGGCCGAAGTGCTGGTTGAGCCCCTTGAAGGTGGCGGAAAAGGCGCTTCGCGTGCCGGTTCCCGCGGGATGGTAGTGGGCGATGGCGAAGTCCGCCAGGGCGTCCAAAAAGGCCAGGCCCACGACCCGATCCTCTTGGGGACGCGGCTGCGCGGCCCAGGGCGCGGGCTCCTCGCCGGGGATCGCGGCCTGGCCGCCAAGCCCCTGGGCCGGGCCGCCCGTGGACTCCGTGGGCAGGGAGGGCTCCTCCCCGCCCCGGAACAGGAACAGCGCGGTGGCGGCCAGAATCACCGCCAGGAGCACGGCGGCCATGGAGAAGGGTTTCAGCTTGCGTTCAGCCATGGGTTCCTCCGGGGCGGAGTATAGGTCCGCTCGCGAAGAAAGGCAAAGTGCGGCCGGGGGAGGGGCTGCGGATTCTTTTGACCCCGGGAACAAAGCGGGCTATGGAAGCCCGAGGAGGATTCAGCCATGGTCAACGCCGTTGTCCTGCTCACGGTTCAGCCCGACCTCATCAACGCCGTGGCCCAGAAACTCGTCCAGATCCCCGGAGTGAGCGAGGTGCACTCCGTGGGCGGCCGCTTCGACCTGGTGGTCATCATCCGGGCCCAGGACAACGACGGCCTGGCCCAGATCGTCACCGAGCGCATGCTCAAGGTCCAGGGCATCCGCTCCTCGGAGACGCTCATCTCCTACCGGGTCATTTCCAACTACGACCTGGAAAACCTGTTCGCCGTGGGCAACGGGTCCTAGGCTGCTTCGATTGGATGTGAAAAAGGCCCTCCGCCGCGGCGGAGGGCCTTTTTCATTGGGAGGGGCGCCCCGCCCCGTTGCCGGGGCGGGGCCTCTCGGCGTCATCCGAGGCAGTCGTTTTCCGTCACACCAGATTGTTGACGATGGCCCCGGAGGCCCAGGCCCCCAGGACGCTTTTCTGGAAGTCGTAGTCGGCGTTATGTCCGCTGCCGGATCCGTGATTCTGGTGCTGATTCATGTAGTCCAGGGTCGTTGACACCACCTGGGCGCCAAAGACCTGCCTGTCCGTGGCGCTGGCGAGGCCGGCCACGCTGCCGCTGAGTGCATCCATGTTTCCCCTCCAAGACTGCCGCAAATCAAAGACAACGCCTTATCCGTGGATATCGGCGCAGACTTGGG
>DFYP01000025.1:2367-2869 GCA_002382645.1 Desulfovibrio sp. UBA4079
GCGGTGCGGCCGTGTTCGCCGTGGCCGCGGTAGTAGCAGAGCATGGTCTTGAGGGCCCGGCCGATCTCCTCCTTGGGCCGGGGCAGGCCCGAGGCGTCGCGCAGGCCCTTTTTTCCGGCCTGGAGCAGGCCCAGGTAGGCCTGGGTCAGGCCGTGGGCCGCGGTGACGGTGTCGGCGTTGACCGTGACCCGCGCCCGGGAGCGCCGGCTGTCGGCAACGCGCACGAGAATCCAGATGCCGCCGAACAGGATCGCCAGTCCAGCCCAGACTTCCGCCGGGATCATGCTGCCCCCAGTCCGCCAATGGGCGGTGCTCATTTCATTGCTGAAATGGCGTTATAGATCAAGGGGCTTTTTCAGGATTCCTGGCGCGGCGGGATGAGGGTGACGAAAATCCAGCCCGCGCAGGCCGCGCTGAGGACCAGGCTCTGCGCGGGCAGGAGCAGGGAGGCCAGGAACACGGCCGCGGCCGCGCCTGCGCAGGCCAGGCGGCGGGGGCGGCT
>DFYP01000193.1 GCA_002382645.1 Desulfovibrio sp. UBA4079
GGGCAAGGCCAAGGCGACGGCCCAGCGGACCGCGCCGGCCGTACCGGCCAAGCAGGCCGTACCGGCCGCGCCCGAGATTCCGGCCGACCTGCCGCCCCTGGAGCGCGACCTCCTGGGCCTGTTGCGCCGCGACCGCAAGGCCCACATCGACACCCTCTGCCGGGACCTGGGCCGGTCCAGCGCCGAGGTGGGCAGCGCCCTGCTGCTCCTGGAGATGAAGAGCCTGGTCCGGCAGTGGCCGGGCATGTGCTACACCCTGTTCGAGGACGGGGAGGCTTACGGAAACTGAAGATTTTTCTGTCTTGAGCCCGTCCCCCGGGCAGGATATGATCCTTCTCAGCACATCGCAGGGAGCCCACATGCAGAAGATTCCGCTCAATCTGGCCAAGCCCGGCATGAAGCTGGCCAAGGCCGTGACCCGCGACAACGGCATGGTGGTCATGGGCCCCGGCATGGAACTCACCGAGTCCCATCTGGAGCGCTTGCGCAGCATGGAGGTGGACCGCATCACCGTGGAGGGCAACCCCCTGGAGGGCGGCTCCTCCGGGGTGGACACCTCGGCGGCGCACCGCCTGGAGCGCCTGGACCACCTGTTCCGCCGCCTGGGCGGGGATCCGTGGCAGGACGAGGTGCGCGGCTTCCTCAACGAATACCTGCGGATCAAGGCCGCCGAGCAGGCGGCCCGGGCTGCGGCCGAGGGCAAGGCATAGGCATGGAAGAGGATCTCAAGACCTCAGTCAAGGGCCAGATACTGTCCATCAAGGACTTGCCCACCCTGCCCAAGGTTCTGGACGAAGTCAGCCGTCTGGTGCAGGACCCCAACGCCAACACCGACGAGATCGCCAAGATCATCTCCCGGGACCAGGTCCTCTCGGCCAAGGTCCTCAAGATGGTCAACTCCCCGGTGTACGGCTTCCCGGGCCGCATCGGCACGGTGCAGCACGCCCTGGTGCTCCTGGGCTTCAACGTGGTCCGGGGCATCATCATCTCCACCTCGGTCTTCGACATGATGATCAAGGCCATGGAGGGCCTCTGGGAGCACAGCCTGGGCTGCGCCCTGGCCGCCAACGTGGTGGCCCGGGCCGCGGGTCTGGCCGACCCCGAGGAGTACTCCGTGGCCGGGCTGCTCCACGACCTGGGCAAGGTCGTGGCCGCGGTGCAGATGCCCGAGCTCCACGAGGCCGTGTCCCAGGCCGTGCGCGAGCAGGACCTGCGTTGGTTCGAGGCCGAGCGCGCGGTCATGGGCTTCGGCCACGACCGCATCAACGCCTGGCTGGCCCGGCACTGGAACCTGCCCGGCAACATCCGCGAGGGCATGAGCCACCACCATTCCCCGGAGACCGCCCAGCTGTATCCCGAGACCGCCGCGGCCGTGCACATCGGCGACTGGATCGTGCGCATCTACGAATACGGCACCGGCGGCGACGACCAGGCCGCAGTGCTCTCCAAGAAGGCGCTCGACATGCTCAAGCTCAAGCTGTCGGACATGGACCGCATCCTGGACGAGTTCGCGGGCCAGCTGGCCGAGGTCTCGGACCTGGACATGGCCTAGGAGCGTACGTGGCCGAGACGCCCTTCAGCCGCAGGCAGAACGCCTTTCTGCTCTCCCCGGACCCGGACCTGGCCAAGCTCCTCACCGGGCTCTGGCCCGACGAGGTCATGCGCTTCACGGTCTTTGAGCGCGGCCGCCGGGCCATCGAGCATCTGTTCAACGATCCGCCGGACCTTCTCGTGGTGGACAACCGCCTGCCGGACATCAGCGGGGCCGAGGTGGCCACCCTGGTCAAGAGCGAGAACGTCTATCGCCAGCTGCCCGTGATCCTGGTGCTGGACGGGAGCGACCTGGACCATTCCTGGGACTGGGACCAGGTGGAGGTGGACGACTTCCTGGTGCGGCCACTGCGCGGGGAGGAGGCCCGGGCCCGGGTCAACCTGACCATGCTCCGGGCCATGCGCGCCCTGGACGCCAACCCGCTCAGCAAGCTGCCGGGCAACACCTCCATCATCCAGCGCATCCAGCAGTGCATCGACCGCAACGAGGACTTCGCCCTGGCCTACTGCGACCTGGACTACTTCAAGTCCTTCAACGACAAGTACGGCTTCTCCCGGGGCGACGAGGTGCTCATGATGACCGCCCGGGTCATCGTCAACACCATCCGGGCCTTTGCCGGGGTGCGCTCGTTCGTGGGCCACGTGGGCGGCGACGACTTCGTCTTCATCATGCCGCCGGACCTGGTGGAGGAGGCCTGCCGCCGGGTGGTCCAGACCTTCGACTCCATCGTGCCGCATTTCTACGACGCCGAGGACCGCACCCGGGGCTCCATCGTTTCGGTGGACCGCCAGGGCGAGACCCGGACCTTTCCGCTCATGGCCGTGTCCATCGCCGTGGTCTTCAGCACCGGCGCCCGCCGCCTGAGCCACGCGGGCGAGGCCGCCAGCATCGCCATGGGTCTCAAGAAGAAGGCCAAGGAAAACCCCAAGAGCTGCTATGTCCTCGACCAGAGGGAACGCTAGTCCGCCCCTGGCCGAGCTCTGCCGCGGCTTCCTGGCCCACCTGGCGGCCGAGAAGGGCTTTTCCGGGGCCACGCTCGCGGCCTACGAGAACGACCTGCGCCTGTTCGCCGACCATCTTTCCGGCCGGGGCGTGTCCCTGGAGGACCCCGGGGCCGTGACCCGGGACCACGTCCGCGGGTTCCTGGCCGAACTCCACCGGCGCGGGCTCAAGAAAAGCAGCATGGCCCGCAAGCTCTCGGCCCTGCGCAGCTTCTTCCGCTTCCTTCTGCGCCAGCGGCTGGTTACGGCCAACCCGGTGCAGGGCCTGTCCAATCCCCGCCAGGAAAAGCGCCACCCCCGGGCCCTCAACGTGGACCAGGCCATCGGCCTCATGGAGGCCAAGTTGCCGCCCGATCCCGAGGGCCTGCGCGACCTGGCCCTGGCCGAGCTCTTGTACGGCTCGGGCCTGCGCGTGTCCGAGGCCGTGGGGCTCAATGTCCACGATCTGGACACCTCCTCGGGCGTGGTCCGGGTCACGGGCAAGGGCTCCAAGCAGCGCCTGGCCCCGCTTTCGGACGCGGCCCGCGCCCGTCTGGACCGCTACCTGGGCCAGCGCCACGCCTTTGTGGACGATCCCCTGGAAAAGGCCCTGTTCCTGGGCAGCCGCGGCGGGCGGCTCAACCGGCGGCAGGCCGCGCGCATCGTGGAGAACCTGGCCCAGCTGGCCGGGCTGCCCCAGCACGTGCATCCGCACATGCTGCGCCACAGCTTCGCCACGCACATGCTCGAGGCCGGGGCGGATCTGCGGGACATCCAGGAGCTTCTGGGCCACGAGCGCATCAGCACGACCCAGCGCTACACGCATCTCAATCTGCAGCAGATCATGAAGGTCTATGACGCGGCCCATCCCCGGGCCTCCAAGGATGGAAAGGAACCCGAGAAAAAGGAGAAGTGATGAGCAATCCCATGGTCCTGATCGAAACGCCGATGGGCGAGATCCTGGTGGAACTCTGGCCCGACAAGGCCCCGGACACGGTGGCCAACTTCCTGAAATACGTGGACGAGGAGTTCTACGACGGGCTCATCTTCCACCGCGTGATCAAGGGCTTCATGATCCAGGGCGGCGGCATGGACATGATGATGCGCGAGAAGAAGACGAACGCGCCGGTGAAGAACGAGGCCCGCACCGACACGCCGAACCTCACCGGCACCATCGCCATGGCCCGCACCCCGGACCCCCACAGCGCCACGGCCCAGTTCTTCATCAACGTGGCCGACAACCACTTCCTGGACCACCGCGACGACACCAACGACGGCTTCGGCTACTGCGTGTTCGGCAAGGTGGCCGAGGGCATGGAGGCCGTGGAGAAGATCGTCAAGGTCAAGACCAAGACCGCGGGCTTCCACGCCGACGTGCCGGTGGAGCCCATCACGATCATTTCCGCCAAACGCTTCGAGCTGTAGGCCGCTGAAAAAAGCCCGCTTGCTGCGTTGCTGCGAAACGGCCAAACCCTCGCGTATGTCTTGATACGCGTCGGGCTTGGCCGTTTCTTGCGCCTTGCCTGCGGTTTTTTTGAGCGGCCTGGCTTTGGGATTCCTGGTCAGA
>DFYP01000190.1 GCA_002382645.1 Desulfovibrio sp. UBA4079
GGCTGCCCCGGCTGCGCATCTTCCGCCACGCCCTGGAGGATGTCTTCGAGGACCAGCGCCGCAGGGGCGAGATGGCCCACCGGGCCCTGGAGCTTTTGCGGCCCACGGGCGACGACGCGGCCGACGCCCTGCGCGCCGCGCGCCTGGCCCTGCTCGATTTCCCGGCCGCGGCCCCGGAGCGCGAGGCGGACATCGCGGCCCTGCTCCGCTGGGTCCTGGCCCAGCCCGAGCTGAAAGCCTGCCTGGGCCAGGGCCTGGCCGAGGCCGAGGCCCTGGACGCCGAGGGACAGAACATCCGCTGCGACCGGCTCNNGCTCGTGCTGCGGCCGGGCGAGGCCCTGGTCCTGGAGTACAAGACCGGGCGTCCGGACCCGGAGCACGAGACCCAGGTGCGGCGCTACCTGGAGCTGGCCGCGGGGCTCAGACCCCGGGCCCGTGGCCTGCTCGTGTACCTGGACCGCCGCGAGGTCCGGGAGGTGACGCATGGCTGAGCCCGTGCGCATCGTGCCCTGGAACAACCCGTTCATCCCGGCCCTGGCCCGGCATTTGGCCGGGCTCTGGGAGCGCGGCCCCGAGAACCTCCTGGTGGTCTTCCCGCACGACCGGCCCCGGCGCTATCTGAAACAGGCCCTGGCCGGACTGCCCGGCCTGCCCCGGCCCACGCTCCTGCCGTCCATGCCCGGGGTGGACGACCTGTTCGCCTCCCTGGCCCGGGACCTGCGGCCCGCGCCCATGCGCCGGGCCCAGCGCCTGGACCTCTGCGGCCTGCTCTTCGAGATCGTGTCCGGGCTGCGCGCCGAGGGCCGGGGCCTCCTGGTCAAGCTGCCGCTGGAGCGCCTGGAGTTCTTCCCCTGGGGCCTGCGCCTGGCCGGGCTCCTGGAAGAGTTCCTGCGCCACGGCCTGACCCCGCCGGACCTGGACCAGGCCCAGGGCGAGGTGGAGCCGTTCGCCGGGGCCCTCCTGGAGCAGCTGGGCCGGATCTTCACGAGCTATGTGGACGCCCTGGAGGAGCGCGGCTGGAGCACGCCGGGGCTGGACTGCGGCCTGGTCTGCGGGCGCCTGGACCAGGTCCTGGCGGCCCTGGACAACAAGACCGTGGTCCTGGCCGGGCACTACGCCCTGTCCGGGGCCGAGGACACGCTCTTCCGGGCCCTCTGGGAACGCGGGGCCCAAGTGCTCTGGCACACGGACCCGGCCCTGGCGGAAGGGGGCGCGGGCCACTGGTGCGCGGCCGAGCACGCCTCCTGGCTCGCGGCCTGGGGCGCGCGGGCCGTGCTGGCCGAGGAGCCCCAGGCCCGGACCATGCCCGCCTTGCGCTTCCACGAGGGCTTCGACCTGCACTCCCAGCTGGCGGCCCTGGAACAGGAGCTGGCCGGCGCCCCCGGGAACACGGCCGTGGTCCTGCCCGAGGCCGGGGCGCTCATCCCGGTGCTGCACCATCTGCCCGAACGGGACGTGAACATCAGCATGGGCTATCCCCTGGAGCGCTCGGCCCTGTTCCAGCTCCTGGACACCGTGCTCACGCTCCAGGAAAACCGCACGGACCAAGGCTATCTCTGGCGCGACGTCATCGCCCTGATCCGCCACCCCTATCTCAAGATGCTCCCCGTGGCCGGGACCCAGCCCCTGCGCCTCCTGTTCCACCAGTGGGAGGAGGAGATCCGCTCCGGACGCAAGCATCTGGACCCCCGGGAACTCACCCTGGAGTTCGGCCCTGACCTGGACCCGGAAATCCTGGCCCAGGCCCAGGACCTGGCCCGGGACATCCTGGACCGCTGCCTCACGGCCTTCGAGACCCCGCGCACCCTGGAGGATCTGGCCCGGGCCCTGGAGGGCCTGGCCGCGCTCCTGCACGAGCGCGGGGCGGGCCTCTGGAAGCGCCACCTCCTGGACGCCGAATGCCTGTTCCGGCTGTTCACCCGGGTCACGCCCCAGCTGGCCCAGAGCGCCATCAGCCGCGACGAGTACCCCCGCGACCTGCTGTTCTTCATCCTGCGCCAATTCTGCTCCGAGGAGCGCATCTCCTTCGAGCCCGAGCCGCTCACCGGGCTCCAGGTCATGGGCGTGCTGGAGACCCGGCTTCTCCATTTCGAAAAAGTTTGCGTGCTCGACGCGGTGGAAGAGCACCTGCCCGGCCAGCCCCCGGCCGACCCGCTGCTGCCCGACCCCCTGCGCCTGCTCCTGGGCCTGCCCGACTCCCGCCAGCGCGACGCCGTGGCCGGATACAACCTCCACCGGCTCCTGCGCGGGGCCCGGGAGGCCGTGCTCCTGTACAAGAGCGGGGTGACGCCCGGCATCCTGGAGAGCAAGAGCGTGCGCAGCCGGTTCGTGGAGGAGCTGCTCTGGGGCCTGGAACAGGAGGCGGGCGCGCTCATCAAGGCCTCGGACGAGCCGCCGCTCCTGGCCTCCTCGTTCCGGCTGGGCCCCATCCCCTGCTCTGTCCCGGCCATAGCCAAGGACGCGGCCGTGCGCGACCGGCTCGTGCGCCAGCTCACGTCCAAGGGCCTGTCGCCCTCGCGGCTGGACGACTACCTCTCCTGCCCCAAGCTGTTCTTCTTCCGCGTACTCACGGGCCTGAAACCCCTGACCACGGTGGACGAGGAAGGCGCGCCCCAGGCCGTGGGCTCCCTGGTGCACGAGGTCCTGGAGGCCTTTCTCAAGCCGCACCTGGAACAGACCCTGCGGCTCTGCGACCTGGACGCCGCGGACCTGGGCAGCCGCTTCCTCCAGGCCCTGGAGGACAGCCCGGAACTGGCGGCCATCCCCCTGGACCGCCGCCTGGCCCTGGGCCTGGCCGGGCGCCACCGGCTCATGACCTATCTCCGGTCCCAGAAGGACGAGACCACGCTCCTGGCCCTGGAGCGCGGGGTGACCGCGCAGATCCGGGCCGAGGAGCTCAGCGTGCCCCTGCGCGGCACCCTGGACCGCCTGGACCTGCGCGAGGGCGGCCTGGTGGTCCTGGACTACAAGACCGGCCAGAGCCTGCCCCGGCCCCGCTCCGGGGTCTGGCGGGACGAGGCCCTCTGGGCCCGGCTCACGGCCTGGGACCCGGCCAAGGACGCGGGAACCGGAGTCCTGGAGGAGCTGGAGGACAATCTACGCGGGGTGCAGCTGCCGCTGTACCTCTGGCTGGCGGACCAGAACGCGCCCCCGGCCCCGGTGCGCAACGCGGGCTGGGTCAAGCTGGCGGACAAGGGCCAGGAGATCCTGCTTCTGGACCAGGACGCGGACGAGGACCTGCGCGTCCTGGTGCTCCACACGCGCGTGCCCGCGTTGACAGGCTTCCTGGTCCGGCACATCCTGGCGGCCCCCGCCTTCCTGCCCAGGCCGGGGCGGCGCTGCGACCACTGCGACTTTCGCGAGCCCTGCGGGGCCTGAGGAGGCATCATGGAATACGCGCAAGGCAAGACCGGCCGGGTCTTCGTGGTCCGCCTGGGCGACGGCGACCGGCTGCCGGACTGCGTGGAGGCGTTCGCCGCGGACCAGGGCGTCACGCGGGCCGTGTGCTGGCTCCTGGGCGGGGCCGGAGGCGGCAAACTCGTGGTGGGCCCCAAGGACGGCGCGGTGCTGCCGCCCGAGGTCCTGCTCCAGCCCATCGAGGCGGCCCACGAGATGGCCGCGGTGGGCACGATCTTCCCGGACGCCGCAGGCAAACCCAAGCTGCACATGCACGCGGCCCTGGGCCGCGAGGGCGCCACGCGCACCGGCTGCGTGCGGCCCGGGGTGGACATCTGGCTGGTGGGCGAGTTGGTCATCCTGGAGCTGCTCGACCTGCCCATGTCCCGCAAAAAGGACCCCCAAAGCGGCCTGGAACTCCTGGCCAAGGACTAGATATGCGCACGGCCGAGATCGTCATCTGCGGGGCCGGGATCGTCGGCCTGACCCTGGCCCGGGAACTGGTGCGCCGGGGCCATTCGGACATCCTCATCCTGGACAAGGAGCCGGACATCGGCCGCCACGCCTCGGGCCGCAACAGCGGCGTGCTCCACGCCGGGATCTACTACGCCCCGGGCAGCCTGCGGGCCCGCTCCTGCCTGGAGGGCAACCGGCTCATGCAGGACTATTGCCGGGAGCACGGCCTGCCCCTGGAGCAGAATGGCAAGGTCATCGTGGCCCGCGACGAATCCGAGCTGCCCGGCCTGCGCGCCCTGTTCGAGCGCGCCCAACAGAACGGGGCCCAGGTGGAGCTCATCGACGAGCGGCGGTTGGCCGAAATCGAGCCCCTGGCCAAGACCGCGGGCCAGGCCCTGCACTCGCCCCGCACCGCGGTGGTGGACCCCAAGGCCGTGCTGGCCAGCCTGCGCCGGGAACTCACGGACTCGGGCAAGGTCTCCTTCCTGTTCCTGGCCCGCTTCCTGCGCCGCCTGGGCCCGCGCCTGGCCGAGACCACGGCCGGACGCGTGGGCTACGGCTTCTTCGTCAACGCCGCCGGGGCCTATGCCGACCGCGTGGCCCACGCCTTCGGCCTGGGCCTGCCCTACCGGCTCGTGCCGTTCAAGGGCGTGTACCGCAAGCTCACGGGCCCGCGCGCGGACCTGGTGCGCGGGAGCATCTATCCCCTGCCCGACCCCCGCAATCCCTTCCTGGGCGTGCACTTCACCCGGGGCGTGCACGGCGGCGTGTACCTGGGCCCCACGGCCATCCCGGCCCTGGGCCGGGAGAACTACGGCATCCTGGCGGGCATCGACGCCGAGGCCCCGTCCATCCTCTGGCGCGACGCCGTGCTCTTCGCCAAGAACCCCAAGTTCCGCTCCGTGGCCCTGGACGAGCCGCGCAAATACTTCGCCCGGCGCTTCTTCGAGGACGCCCGGCGGCTGGTCCGCGAGCTGGAACCGGCGGACGTGGTCCCCTCGCCCAAGGCCGGAATCCGGCCCCAGCTCATCGACCTGCGCTCCCACGAACTGGTCATGGACTTCATCCTGGAGCGCGACCAGGAGAGCCTGCACGTGCTCAATTCCATCTCCCCGGCCTTCACCAGCTCCCTGGCCTTCGCCACAATGCTGGCGGGCGAGCTGCGGGCATAGGCCCGCGCCCGTTCCTCGCGCCTTTGACCCCGGACTGTTTGTCGTGTATGCCCAGCCTGCACCGGAATATTTCCAGTGCGCACCGGGCGCGTCCGGCCCGCAGGAGGATGGATGAAGCTTTTTGAATCCCTCAAGGATTTCCCCACGTTGAACATCGGCGATCTCACGGCCCGCATCCCGATCATTCAGGGCGGCATGGGCGTGGGCATCTCACTCTCGGGCCTGGCCTCGGCCGTGGCCAACGAAGGCGGCGTCGGCGTCATTTCCGCGGCCATGATCGGCAACGCCGAACCGGACCTCGCCAAGGACCCCACCGGGGCGCACATCCGGGCCCTGACCCGGGAGATCCGCAAGGCCCGCGAACTGACCAAGGGCATCCTGGGCGTCAACGTCATGGTGGCCCTGTCCAACTTCGCGGACATGGTGACCACCTCGGTGCGCGAAGGCATCGACGTGATCTTCTGCGGCGCGGGCCTGCCGCTGGACCTGCCCAAGTACCTCACCGACGGCGCCAAGACCAAGCTCGTGCCCATCGTGTCCTCGGGCCGGGCCGCGGCCGTGCTCTGCAAGAAGTGGCTCTCGCGCTTCAACGTCCTGCCCGACGCCTTCGTGGTCGAGGGCCCCAAGGCCGGCGGCCACCTAGGCTTCAGGCCCGAGCAGGTGGAGGACCCGGCCTTCGCCCTGGAGAGCATCGTGCCCGAGGTCATCGAGGCCGTGAAACCCTTCGAGGAATCCTCCGGCAAACGCATCCCGACCATCGCCGCGGGCGGGGTCTATTCCGGCGAGGACATCTGCCGCTTCCTGGACATGGGCGCGGCCGGGGTCCAGATGGGCACGCGCTTCGTGGCCACGGTGGAGTGCGACGCCGACGAGGAGTTCAAGCAGGCCTATGTGCGGGCCAAGAAAGAGGACATCGTCATCATCCAGAGCCCGGTGGGCATGCCCGGCCGGGCCGTGCGCGGCCCGTTCCTGGAGGACGTGGCCCAGGGCCACCGCAAGCCCAAGGCCTGCCCCTATAAGTGCCTGGTCACCTGCGACTACACCAAGAGCCCCTACTGCATCGCCCAAGCCCTGGTGAGCGCCATGAAGGGCAAGCTCAAGAACGGCTTCGCCTTTGCCGGGGCCAACGCCTGGCGGGTGGACTCCATCGTCACGGTGCGCGAGCTCATCGGCAGCCTGCGCGACGAGTTCCTGCGCTTCTGCGGCAGGAAAGAGTAGTCCGCTTCGCGGAAACGAGATGAGAGAGGGGGCCTTGCGGCCCCCTCTTTTTTTGCGATCTGACCAGGAATCCCAAAGCCAGGCCGCTCAAAAAAACCGCAGGCAAGGCGCAAGAAACGGCCGAGCCCGACGCGTATCAAGACATACGCGAGGGTTGGGCCGTTTCGCAGCAACGCAGCAAGCGGGCTTTTTTCAGCGGCCTACAGCTCGAAGCGTTTGGCGGAGATGATCGTGATGGGCTCCACCGGCACGTCGGCGTGGAAGCCCGCGGTCTTGGTCTTGACCTTGACGATCTTCTCCACGGCCTCCATGCCCTCGGCCACCTTGCCGAACACGCAGTAGCCGAAGCCGTCGTTGGTGTCGTCGCGGTGGTCCAGGAA
>DFYP01000090.1 GCA_002382645.1 Desulfovibrio sp. UBA4079
GCCCTGGACCTGGAGCCCTGCCAGCCCGGGGCCCTGCTCCAGCTGGCCGGACTCGCCGCCCCGGCGCCCGCGCCGCGGGACCCGGCCGTGCACGTCTGCCTCTATTCCTGGAACAAGTCCGCGATGCTGGCCCAAACCCTGGCCTCCCTGGCGGCCACGGACCTCTGCGGCGCGCGCGTCACCCTCCTGGACAACGGGGGCCCCGAGGACCTGGAGGCCCTGGCCAAGGCCGCGGCCCCGGGCCTGGCCCTGGACATCCTGCACCTGCCCGTGAACGTGGGCGCGCCCGCGGCCCGCAACTGGCTCCTGTCCCTGCCCGCCTCGCGCCAGGCCACCCACGTGGCCTTTCTGGACGACGACGTGCTCCTGCCCCGGACCTGGCTCACCAGCCTGCTCCAGGCCCTGGAGAGCGACGCCAAAGCCTGCGCGGCCGGGGTCAAGGTCCTGCACCCGCGCTCGCCCCTGGTGCTCCAGTACGCCTGGCGCTTCTTCGCCGAGACCGGGGAGCGCCGCATCCGCTTCACGGCCAACGCGCCCACGGTGCTCGACCTGGGCCAGTACGACCACCTGCGGCCCTGCCTCTCGGTCATGGGCTGCTGCCACCTGCTCCATCGCCCCCGCCTGGAGCGGCTCGGCGTGCCGGGATTCGACGTGCGCTTCGCGCCCTCCCAGGTGGACGACATCGAGCACGACCTCCAGATCTGGAAGGCCGGGGGCCGGGTGCTCTTCGACGGCCGCGCGGCCGTGGTCCATCTCCAGGACACCGGCGATCCGGGCCGCCGCACCCCGCTCGCCCTGGCCCAGGCCCAGGCCAACCACTTCAAGATGGAGCACAAATTCGAGGCCGCCGAACTGGCGACCATGGACCGGGACGTGCGCCGGGCCGACTCCGGAGCCCTGGTGGCGGCCCTGAAGACGCTCGCCCCGGACCTGCCGCCAGCGGCCCGGACCTTCTGGACCGCGCTGGCCCCGGCCCTGCCCTGACCTTGCCCGCGCCCGGGATTTGCGCTAGCCCTTGAGCCCAGAACTGGAGGAAGCCCGTGCCCGACCCACAGTCCACGGCCCGCAGGGGCTGGCTCAGCCTGCGCGCACGCGTGGCCTCCCTGCTCGTGGGCCTGATGCTGGCCACCACGGCCGGGGCCGTCTATTCCTTCTTCTACGCCCAGCGCACCCAGAGCATCTTCAGCGAGCTGGAGACCCGGGAAATGGCCCCCTTGCTGGCGGCCCAGGCCCTGGAGAACTCCTTCACCACGCAAAAGGGCTACGTGACCTACTACATGCTCACCGGCGACCAGGACTGGCTGGCCAAGCTGGAGGCCCAGCGCAAGGCCTTTGAGCAGGTCCTGTCCCGGGCCCGCGAGCTGGAGAACCTGGAGCCCGGCCGCAAGCTCCTGAACCGCATCGAGTCCGAGTATTTCCGCTACAGCGGGGCCCGCGACGAGATCATCGCCCTGTACCGCGAGGGCCGGACCCAGGAGGGCGAGGCCCGGCAGTGGAGAATCCGCGAGCAGTTCCAGCAGATCAACGACCTGGCCGAGGAGTACAAGCGCCTGCACGAGGCCGACATCGCCCAGGCCAGCGCGGACTACAGCCGGCGCGCCCGGGCCGTGACCGGCGTGTCCCTGGCGGCCATCCTGATCAGCACCTCCCTGGGCATCTGGCTCGGCTGGGTGCTCTTCAAGCAGATCCTCGGCCCCATCCGCCGCCTGGCCTCGGGCACCAGCACGGCCCTGGACGGCTCGCTGTTCAACGAGGTGGGCGCGCTCAGCGACCGGGTGGGGGCCCTGCTGGAGGACGTGAACCAGGCCAAGACCCTGCTGGCCGAGAGCCGCGAGACCCTGCGCCAGACCGAGAAGCTGGCCCTGGTGGGCAAGCTGGCCGCGGGCGTGGCCCACAGCATCCGCAATCCGCTCACCTCGGTGAAGATGCGCCTGTTCTCCCTGGAGCGCAGCCTGAAGCTCGAGCCCCAGCAGAAAGAGGACTTCGAGGTCATCGCCGACGAGATCAAGCACCTGGACACCATCATCCGCAACTTCCTGGAGTTCTCCAGGCGGCCCAAGCTCAAGGTCCAGAAGATCAGCCCCTCGGACGTGGTGGACATGACGCTCCAGCTCCTGAAGCACCGCCTGGAGTCCTTCGGCGTGGAGGTGGAGGTGCTGCGCGAGGAGCGCCTGCCCGAGGTGGACGGCGACCCCGAACAGCTCAAGGAGGCCCTGGTCAACCTCATCCTGAACGCCTGCGACGCCATGGGCAGCGGCGGCCGCATCGAGATCACCGAGGAAAAGGGCATCGTGCCGCCGCTGGGCCGGGCCGTGGTCCTCCGGGTGTCCGACTCCGGGCCGGGCATTCCGGCCGCGCTCCAGGAGGAGGTCTTCCAGCCCTTCTTCAGCACCAAGGAAGAGGGCACGGGCCTGGGCCTGCCCATCGCCAAACGCATCCTGGAGGAGCACGGCGGCTGGCTGCACCTGCACTCCGTGGAGGGCAAAGGCGCCACCTTTGTCCTGGCCCTGCCGAGCAAGGGGGACCGTTCATGGCCGAGATCCTGATCGTCGACGACGACCTGCACCTGCGCCAGAGCTTCGAGAAGCTGCTCGCCGGCGAGGGCCACACGGTGCGCGCGGCGTCCACCGGCGAGGCCGGAATCAAGCTGGTGAAGGAACACTCCCCGGACCTGGTGGTCATGGACGTGCGCATGCCGGGCATGGACGGGCTCACGGCCTTCACGGCCATGCGCAAGATCGACCCCAAGCTGCCGGTGATCATCATGACCGCCTTCGGCACCACCGAGACGGCCATCGAGGCCACGCGCATGGGGGCCTTCGACTACGTGCTCAAGCCCTTCGACATCCCGGCCGTGCTCGACCTGATCAAGCGCGCCGTGGAGGCCGGGAAGGTCATGCGCGGCCGCGTGGGCCTGGGCCCGGAGGAGGAGCGCGGGCCCGGCGAGATGCTCGTGGGCGTGAGCCGGGCCATGAACGAGGTCTACAAGGCCATCGGCCGGGCCGCGCCCACCGACGCCCTGGTGCTCATCCGCGGCGAGTCCGGCACGGGCAAGGAGCTGGTGGCCCGGGCCGTGTACCACTACAGCCAGCGGGCCTCGGCTCCGTTCCTGGTGATCAACTGCGTGGCCATCCCGGAGACGCTCCTGGAGAGCGAGCTGTTCGGCTACGAGAAGGGGGCCTTCACCGGGGCGGTGAACCGCCGGGTGGGCAAGATCGAACAGGCCAACCACGGCACCGTGTTCCTGGACGAGATCGGGGACATGCCCCTGTCCATCCAGGCCAAGATCCTGCGCCTGCTCCAGGAGAAGAAGATCGAACGCCTGGGCGGCCGCGAGCCCATCCCGGTGGACGTGCGCATCCTGGCCGCCACCAACCGCGACCTGGAGGCCGCCGTGGCCGAGGGCCGCTTCCGCGANNCGAGGACATCCCGCTGCTGGCCGAATACTTCCTGGCCCGCTTCAGCCGAGATCTGGACATGCCCAGCCCGGGCCTGACCCCCGGGGCCGTGGAGGCCTTGAGCGCGCACAACTGGCCGGGCAACGTCCGGGAGCTGGCCAACGCCCTGCACAAGGCCCTGATCTTCAGCCGGGGCGCGCCGCTCACCCCCGAGGACGTGCTGGCCGTCACCGGCGGCCGCGCCGGGGGCGGGACCGCCGAGACCGGCGAGGGCCTGGCCGCCTTCATCCGCCGGACCCTCAGCGAGCAGGCCGGGGAGAACGCCTTTGACCAGCTCATGGACCACGTGGGCCGCCTGGTCATCCGCGAGGCCCTGGAGATCACCGGCGGCAACCGCACCCGCGCGGCCCGGCTCCTGGGCCTGTCCCGGCCCACGCTCCTGGCGCGCATCGAGAAGTACGGGCTGAAAATCGGGGCCCAGGTGAGCTGATCCCGGGCTTGACGAAGTGTAAAAAAAGCTGACACCCCAGGAAGCGGCGTCCTGCCTGCATCCTGACTTTTCTCCTTTCATTTCACAAGGGTAATCATCCGGGAACAATGGCACAGGCATTGCCATGCCCCGCCTGAGCGAGGTGCGCCGCGCATGGACAAGAGGCCTTGTGTGCTCATCGTGGAGAAGAACCCCCGGGTCCGCGACTTCCTGGCCCGCGAACTGGCCGGGGAGGACTTCTGCGCGCTCCTGGCCCGGGACCAGGACCATGCCGCCCTGCTGGTGCACAGCAACGGCCGGCCCGACGCCCTGGTCTGCGACGCCGAAAGCCTGTCCGGCCAGGACCGGCGCTGGGCCGACGCGCTCTGCCCGGGCACGCCCGTGGTGGCCCTGGTCTATTCCGTGTCCGGCCCGGAGGATGACCCGGTCTGCGCCACGGCCCTGGTGGAAAAGACCGGCGACCTCCGCCCCCTGGTCCAGGCCCTGCTCGGGGTCCTCAATCTGGACCAAACCGGGAGTGGAAAAAAAGCTGACAGCGGCACCCGGAACCCGGACCCGGACCAGTCCCAGGACTGAGGATCAATCGCCAGCGATTCAAATGTGTTACAAAAACACGCCGGCTTTGTGCCTTCTGGCACAAGTCTTGCGAAGAAGCGGTTCGGCGCATTCCAGGGGCAGGGGAGCCCCTGACAGCGATCAACATCCATATCGGACTTTGGCAAGGAGGAGGAAACCCATGGGATTCGGCAGAGAACTTTTTGAATTCATGAAATCCGCCTCGGTGGCCCATGCCAAGTGGGACTACGAGGTCTCCATGTCTATTCTGAAGAGCCGCAAGAAGCTGCTCCTGCTTCTGCTCCTGGCCCTGCCCTGCGTGATCTTCAGCTTCGCCTTCGCCTCGGACTTCCTGGGCGGCAAAACGGCCTACGCCCCGGCCTTCTACACCAACACCATCTTCCTGGTGTCCATCGCGGTGGGCCTGGCCGCCGGCCTGATCACCGGCTGCATCGGCGCGGGCGGCGGCTTCATCATCACCCCGGCGCTCATGGCCGCGGGCGTGAAGGGCATCCTGGCCGTGGGCACGGACCTCTTCCACATCTTCGCCAAGGCCATCATGGGCACCACGGTGCACAAGAAGCTCGGCAACGTGTCCGGAAAACTGGCCCTGGCCTTCCTGGTGGGCTCCGGCGTGGGCACCTTCATCGGCGGCGCCATCAACAAGGGCCTGTACAACAAGGACCCGCTGCTCTCCGAGCTGTTCATCAGCTCGATCTACGCGGTCCTGCTGGGCTTCCTGGGCTTCTACGCCCTGTACGATTTCATTAAGGCCAGCCGCAAGCCCGGCGGCGGCGGTGGCGACGCCCACGGCGGCAGCAGCGGCACCACGGCCCTGGCCGTGAAGCTCCAGAACGCCAAGATCCCGCCCATGATCACCTTCGACGAGGACCTGGTCCCCGGCGGCCGGCAGATCTCCGGCTGGATCGTGGCGGCCGGCGGCGCCGTGGTCGGCATCCTGGCGGCCATCATGGGCGTGGGCGGCGGCTTCGTGACCTTCCCCATGTTCGTGTACATCTTCGGCGTGTCCTCCATGACCACGGTGGGCACCGACATCCTCCAGATCATCTTCACGGCCGGCCTGGCGGCCATCGCCCAGTACGCCATCTACGGCTTCGTCTTCTACACCCTGGCCATGGGCATGCTCCTGGGTTCGCTCCTGGGCATCCAGATCGGCGCGCTGACCACCAAGGTGGTCAAGGGCATCCACATCCGCGGCTTCTACGCCGTGTCGATCATCGCGGGCTTCATCAACCGCGCCGCCACCCTGCCCAAGAAGCTCGTGGAACTCGATGTCCTGACCATGTCCAAGGACCTGGTGGGCGGCATCGAATACGTGGGCAACATCGTCTTCTGGGTGGTGGTGGCCCTGTTTGGCATCTGGGTCTTCAGCAAGTTTTTCCTCAACATCGGCAAGCTGAGAGGGGAGGCCTAACCATGCTGCTGCGCAACAAAGCGAACTTCACGAAGGGGGTCCTCCTGCTGGGGTCCTTCGCGGTCATCTTCATCCTGATCCTCTCGCCGGTCTTCAAGGACAACAACGGCAAGGCCCAGACCGGCCTGGAATACGCCGACGACCTGTTCAACAAGCTGTCCAAGGGCTCCTCCTACTTCCTGGACGAAGTGCAGGAAGGGGTGGACACCATCAAGGCCTCCAACGTGGACGTGAGCATCAAGCCCAAAAAGGCCGACCTGGTGCCGGTGATGGCGGCCCTGGCCTCCCAGGCCGGGCTCACGGCGACGGACAAGGGCAACGGCGAGCTGGCCCTGCAGGGCGCCCTGGCGCCCATGCTGGAAAAGATCATCGCGGACTCCGACGCGTTCTACAAGAATGACGGCGCCGCGGTGAAGGCCCGCTACAACCTGGACGAGAAGCAGGTCATGAAGGCCTGGTGGGAGATGCTCGCCGGGATGATCAAGCCCCTGCAGAAGCAGAAGCTCATCCGGGAAGCCCAGGTCCTCGACCTGGTCTCCAAGAAGGCCATTGAGCCGGCCTTCAACTTCTACGGCATCGAGGCCCAGAGCGTCCTGGACAAGGCCGGCGTGCTCACCGCCCTGCTGGTCTTCTACGTGATCTACACCATGTGGTACGGGTTCGCGATCTTCGAGATCTTCGACGGCATCGGCCTGTCCATGAAGAAGGCCAAGGCCAAGGAAGAAGTTTAGGCCCGGGCCGGTTTCACAGGTTATGACGCGGGCCGCCGGGATGAAGCCCGGCGGCCCGTTATTTTTTTCACCCCAGAATGACCGGAACTGGCCGGAATTGCTTCCGTTTCAAAGAAACCGGGGCGGCCCCCCTCTTCTTTTCCAGGAAACAATGGTTTAAACCGTCCCTGGGAGTGGCGAATGGAAGCAGGCCAACACAGAGAACAGGATCCTCCCCTGCCGGGAAAACCCCCGGCCGGGAGCGCCCGGACATCCCCCGGACGCTTGGCGGACCTGCGCCTGCTGCTCCTGATCCTGGTGCTCCTGGCCCTCTGCCCCCTGCTGGCCCTGTCCCTGGGCAACGCCATCATGGAGCGCAGCGCCGCGGCCGAGGCGGCCTTCCAGAACGCCCTCAGCGCCATGCGCCTCATCGCCCAGGCCCCGGAACAGGCCTCCCAGCACGCCGAACGGATGCTGGCGGTCCTGGCCCTGGCCCCGGAGATCCGCGCCCGCGACACCCGGGCCTGCGACGAGATCTTCTCCGCCCTGCTCCAGAGCAACCCGGAATTCGCCGACATCCTGGCCATGACCCCCGAGGGCCTGGTCTTCAGCTCCGGCTCCCAGCAGGCCCAGGACATCCGGCGCCTCTATCTGCCCCTCCTGGTGGACCGCAATCCCGCTGCGGAGTTCGGCTGGGTCGGGACCCTGGACGGGCGCTCCATCCTCCTCTTCGCGCACCCCGTGAAGGACGCCCGGCAGGGGCCCGTGGCCCTGCTGGCCGTGGTCCTGGACCTCTCGGCCTATGGCCGGGCCTTTGAGAAGGCCAACCTGCCGCCGGGTTCGAGCCTGGCCATGGCCAAGTCCGACGGCACCCTGCTCTACCATTCCCGCGCGACCCTGGGCTGGAACATCGGGACCCTGGCCGGCGAGCAGTTCTCCCTGTTCCGGGACCTGCTCACCCGGGGCGAGGAGGCCAACGCCACGGGCACGGGCATGGACGGGGTGGAACGGCTCTATTCGGTGAAGCGCCTGCACATCGGCCGGGGCATGGACGACCTCTACGTGCGCGTGGGCATCCCCCTGCGGGCCATCTACGCCGACGTGGACCGCCGCCTCTGGCGCAACCTCCTGGGCCTCGGGGGCACCGGCGGCCTGGTCCTGCTGCTCACCTGGCTCTACGGCAACCGCTTCATCCTGAGCCGCGTGGCCCGGCTCATGGATGCCGCCCAGAGCATCCGCCAGGGCGACTTCACGGCCCGCAGCGGCCTGGCCCGGGACAAGGACCCCTTCGGCGAACTGGCCGCCTCCTTCGATTCCATGGCCGAGGCCCTGGCCCAACGCGAGGCGGAACGGCTGAGCCACATGGCGGTGCTCCGGGAGAAGGACGACCGCATCCAGGCCCTGTTCAACGCCACCACCGATTCCGTGATCCTGCTGGACCCCGACGGGATCATCCTGGCGGCCAACGAGATCGCGGCCCGCCGCCGCAAGGTCACGCCCCAGGAGATGGTCGGCACCCGGATCTTCGACTCCCTGCCCCTGGAGGTGGCCGAGACCCGGCGGATCAAGCTGGAGAAGACGGCCCGCACCGGCCAGCCCCACGTCTTCGACGAGGAGATGGGCGACCGGATCTACCGTGTGCGGCTCTTCCCCGTGGCCGGTCCCGACGGCAAGACCACGCACCTGGCCAGCTTCTCCCGCGACATCACCGAACGCCGCCACGCCGAGCGCGAACTGGTCAAGGCCAAACGCCAGGCCGAGGCGGCCAACGAGGCCAAGACGCAGTTCCTGGCCAACATGAGCCACGAGCTGCGCACCCCCCTCAACGGCATCCTGGGCATGGTCCAGATCCTCATGGACTCGGACCTGGACGCGGACCAGGCCCAGAGCCTGGAACTGGCCCGGCAGAGCGCCGACAACCTGCACAAGATCGTGAACAACCTCCTGGAGATGGCCAGCATCGAGGCCGGAGACGTGGAGATCGTGAACCGTCCCTTCGATCTGGCGGAGGTCGTCGACCCCCTGGCGCGCACCTTCAGCGTGCAGGCCCGGCTCAAGGGCCTGGATCTGCGCCTGAACATGGCCCCGGACCTGCCCGGCCAGGTGATCGGCGATCCCTTCCGGCTGCGCCAGGTGCTCACCAACCTTCTGGGCAACGCCCTGCGCTACACCCCGAAGGGAAGCGTGGAGGTGGAGCTGCGGACGGCCGAGGACCAGAGCGGCCTGGCGGACAAGAACACGCTGCGCCTGTACGGCGCGGTGAGCGACACCGGCATCGGCATCCCCCTGGAGGCCCAGAAGCACATCTTCGAGAGCTTCGAGCTGGCCGAGCACTACCTGAACAAGCGCTACAGCGGCTCGGGCCTGGGCCTGTCCATCGCCCGTCAGATCGTCGAGCGCATGGGCGGCCACATCCGGGTCCAGAGCGCCCCGGGCCAGGGCAGCCGCTTCGAGTTCACGGCCCTGGTCAGCCTCCCCGGCCAGGGCCAGGACGCCCATCCCCATCCCCTCGCGGACCTGCGGCCCAAGCGCAAGCGCAACCTGCGCATCCTCCTGGCCGAGGACGAGCTGGTCAACCGCATGTTCGCCAGCCAGGTCCTGGGCCGCATGGACCACTCCGTCACCGCCGTGACCAACGGCGAGGAGGTCCTCCAGGCCCTGGAGCGGGAGGCCTTCGACCTCATCCTCATGGACGTGCAGATGCCGGTCATGGACGGGATCAGCGCCACCAAGGCCATCCGCGACGGCCACAGCGCCTGCAAGACCCCGGGCATCCCGATCATCGCCCTCACCGCCTACGCCATGGAGAGCGACCGCGACCGCTTCCTCAAAGTCGGCATGGACGATTTCGTGGCCAAACCGTTCACCGTGGAGACCCTGAGCCAGGCCATCCACCGCGTCGCGCCCTCGTGATCCTTTCGCCCATTGCCGAAAACGCTTCCTTTCCGTTATCCTCCTGAGACTGCACTGTGGAGGCGTTGCCCATGATCGAAGCCTTTTCCTATGAAATCGAGGCGTTCGGACCGGACGGGATGACCCGGCAGCAGATCGAGGCCATCCGCGAGGTGCCCCTGACCATCCTGCTCAACGGCCGGGAGGTGGTCACCCTGCTCTGTACGGCCAAGCATCCGGAGTACCTGGCCGTGGGCTTCTGCAAGTCCGACGCCCTGCTCACCGACCCGGCCCAGCTCAAGGACCTGCGCGTGGAGGACGAGGGCAGCCGCATCCTGGCCCATGTGGAGACCAGCCACGACCCCTTCGAAAACCGCTCGATCCAGCGCTCGATCACCTCGGGCTGCGGCAAGGGCACCAACTTCGAGCGCAACGTGGCGACCATCTCCCGGCGGCGCATCGAGGCGCCCCTGAACGTGGCCCCGGAGCAGATCCTGGCCCTGGCCAAGGAGCTGCGCGCCCGCTCCACGCTCTACCGCCGGACCCGCGGCTGCCACAACGCCTCGCTGTGCGTCCCCGGCGAGATGCTCCTGTTCCGCGAGGACATCGGCCGGCACAACGCCATCGACATGATCGTAGGCCAGTGCTTTCTGGAGGGCATCGACACCCACGACAAGATGATCGTGTCCACGGGCCGGGTGGCCTCGGAGATCCTGCTCAAGACCGCGCGCATGGGCGTGCCGCTCCTGGCCTCCACGGCCGTGGCCACCAGCTTCTCCGTGGAGCTGGCCCGGCGCATCGGCATCACCCTGGTGGGCAACATCCAGGAGCAGGGATTCTGGATCTACAATGCCGCGGGCCGCATCATGGGAGCCTCCCCGGCCGGGGCCTCAACCTTGGTGCCAAAACAAGAGCAATAAGACGATCATTGTCTCCTCTTGCCCTTTTCCCCATAATAAAAAATTGAAGTACAAAACGAGGGAATCATGCAGTCCGACACCGCCACTGTCCTGGAAAAAAAGTTGAGCCTTCTCGAGAGCAACACTTTCGTGTCCCCGGAACTCCTGGCCCTGGTTTCCCGGGTGGTCCGCCGTCAGGCCGAAGCCCAGGCCGAGGCCCAGGTGAGCGTGCCGGAGCGCGGCCTGCTGCCCCCGGCCGAGGAGAACCTCCAGGGCCGCCCCCTGCTGCCCCGGGCCGACTTCCCCGTGGACCGCGGCCAGGCGGGCAGACTGTTCGAGGAGTTCCTGGCCCTGTTCGAGGAGCTGGCCGGAAACCTGGGCGCGGCCGCCCAGACCGTGCGCCAGGCCATACAGGCCGGGGAACTGAACCTGGACGCGGCCTTTGCCGCGCTCCTGGCCGGCGACGACGCCCCTTTCCTGGCCTTTGCCGAGCGCACCCCGGACGCGCCGCTGACGCTCCATTTCCTGGCCCAGGCCGCGCTGACCCCGGGCGTAACCGCGGCCGCGGCCCAGCTGGCCGCGCACCTGGACCCGGACACCACCCGCATGCACGGCCACTGCCCGGTCTGCGGCAGCCTGCCCCTGATCACCACGCTCACCGGCAAGGAGGGCGCGCGCCAGGCCACCTGCTCCTTCTGCCGCACGGCCTACCGCATCCGCAGGCTGGCCTGCCCGTTCTGCGACCATGCCGAGCCCAAGGGCACCCGGGCCTTCAGCGTCAAGGAGATCCCCGGCTACCGCGTGGAGGTCTGCGACTCCTGCAAGTCCTACATCAAGACCACCGACTTCCGGGAGCTGGACCTGCCCTCGGTGCCGGTGCTCGACGACCTGGAGTCCCTGCCCCTGGACATCCTGGCCCAGGACCAGGGCTTCAAGCGGCCCACCCTCTCGGCCTGGGGCTTCTGAGGACTCCGTGAGCCGCCCTGCAGCCCAGAATCCGATCCTGCTCAGGGCGGCTGCCTCGGAAGAGGCGGCCCACGCCTATCTCATGGGCCTGTGCCAGCCCGACGGCATCCCTTTCTGTCCGCGCTGCGACAGCCGCAAGATTTACACCCTGGCCGAGGGGCGCATGCGCTGCGGGACCTGCCGCTACACCTTCCAGGAGTTCACCGGCCGCTGGATCAACAACGGCGGCCTGTCCTGCCTCCAATGGCTCCGGCTGGCCAAAAGCTTCGCCCGGGAGGCCACGGCCCACGGCATCGCCGCCGAGATCGGCGCCTCCTACAACGCCACCTACAAGGCCCTCACGGCCCTGCGCTACTCCCTGCTGGTCCAGGCCCTGGACGCCCGGCTCCTGCTCGGCCCGGAGACCGGGCTCGGCGACTACATCCGCGGCCGCAAGCTCACGGGCCAGCCGGGCGCGCGGCGGCCGGGCCGCATCCCGGTCTTCGGGCTCATCGAGGAAGGCGGGCTCGTGTTCGTGGACCTTGTGCCGGAAATCCAGGCCGAGACCGTGTTCCACTTCCACGCCAATTTCCAGCTCAAGATCATCCGCATGAACAACATCATCTACACGGACCGCTACCGCCGCTACCACGCCCTGATCTTCTGCGCCGACGACTCCCTGCCCCTGGACTACGTGCGCAACAGCGACCGCATCCCCTACGTGGACGCCGGACACCACGCCTTCTGGAACTTCATCCAGCAGCGCATCAAGCGCTACAAGGGCCTCTCGCCCCAGCGCTTCCCGCTCTATCTCAAGGAACTGGAATTCCGCTACAACCACCGCCACGAAGACCTCTTCCAGCTGTTCCTGGAGTCCCTCTGCACTCTGGTGCCAGATACGAAGTAAGATCGTTTTTCTTGCCTCTTCTCCCCCATGGGTTCAAATAGAATAACCGCGCCATTCATTGGTTGCGACAATACGTGTTAAGGATTGCAGCGAAGCGCCGGTCACGCGCAGGGACCCCGGGGGGGGCCGCGGGCCGAGGTTGCGCTGCCGTCAGAGCACTTCAACCCTGGAGGAGGACATGCCAGTCACCCGAAGAGAGTTCCTCAAGCTCTCCGCTGCAGCGGCCGCGACCACGGCCTTCGGCGGCCTGGGCCTGGGCTGTGCGGCCAAGAAAAAGGCCGCAGGCCCCCTGCCCGTGCCAGCCGACCGCATCCAGGCCCTCAAGCCTGAATGGAGCAAGCAGACCACGTCGGTCTGCTGTTACTGCTCCGTGGGCTGCGGGCTCATCGTCAACACCTCGCTGGCCACGGGCCGGGCCATCAACTCCGAGGGCGATCCGGACCATCCCATCAACCAGGGTGCGCTTTGCGCCAAGGGCTCGGCCATCTGGCAGATGGCTGAGAACGACAAGCGGCCCAAGACCGTGCTCTGGCGCGCGCCCTATTCCGACAAGTTCGAGCCCAAGCCCTGGGACTGGGCCCTCAAGCGCATCGCCCGCCTGGTCAAGGACGCCCGCGACAAGGGCTTCGAGACCAAGAACGCCAAGGGCGAGCTGGTCAACCGGGTGAACACTCTGGCCTCCGTGGGTTCCGCGGCCCTCGACAACGAGGAATGCTGGGCCTATCAGGCCATGCTCAGGAGTCTGGGCCTGGTGTACATCGAGCACCAGGCACGTATCTGACACAGCGCCACAGTGGCGGCTCTGGCAGAGTCGTTCGGACGCGGCGCGATGACCAATCACTGGATCGACTTCCAGAACAGTGATTGCATTCTCATCATGGGCAGCAACGCTGCCGAAAACCATCCCATCTGCTGGAAGTGGGTGACCAAGGCCCAGGAAAAGGGCGCGCTCGTGATCCACGTGGATCCGCGCTTCACCCGCACCTCGGCCAAGTCGGACATGCATTTCATGCTCCGCTCGGGCTCGGACATCGCCGTGCTCGGCGGCCTGATCAACTACATCGTCAACAACGACCTGATCTTCAAGGATTACGTCCTCAACTACACGAACGCCTCCTTCCTGGTCACGGACAAGTTCGCCTTCCAGGACGGCCTGTTCGCCGGGTACGACGGCCAGAAGCGGTCCTACGACAAGGCCGCCTGGGCCTTTGAGCTGGACGCGAACGGGGTGCCCAAGAAGGACCCGAGCCTCAAGGACCCGCGTTGCGTCTACCAGCTGCTCAAGAAGCACTACAGCCGCTACGACCTGAAAAAGGTCGCCGAGATCAGCGGCATGCCCAAGGAAGACCTGGTCAAGTTCTACAAGGCTTACGCCGCCACGGGCAAGCCGGACAAGGCCGGGACCATCCTCTACGCCATGGGCTGGACCCAGCACACCGTGGGCGTGCAGAACATCCGGGCCATGTCCATGATCCAGCTGCTCCTGGGCAACATCGGCGTGGCCGGCGGCGGGGTCAACGCCCTGCGCGGCGAGTCCAACGTCCAGGGCTCCACGGACCAGGGCCTGCTGTTCCACATCCTGCCCGGCTACCTGCCCACCCCGGCCTCGTCCCTGCCGAGCTTGGCGGTGTACAACGAGAAGAACACCCCGGTCTCCAAGGACCCCAAGAGCGCCAACTGGTGGCAGAACCGGCCCAAGTACATGGCCAGCTTCCTCAAGTCCATGTGGGAGAACGCCGAGCTGGAGCAGGCCTATTCCTGGATGCCCAAGCTTGATCCGGGCGGGTCGGGGGCCTACTCCTGGCTGGCGCTGTTCGACAAGATGAGCAAGGGCCAGTTCAAGGGCTTCTTCGCCTGGGGCATGAACCCGGCCTGTTCCGGAGCCAACGCCAACAAGACCCGCCAGGCCATGGCCAACCTGGACTGGATGGTCAACGTCAACGTCTTCGAGAACGAGACCGGCTGGTTCTGGCAGGGCCCGGGCATGGACCCCAAGACCATCAAGACCGAGGTCTTCTTCCTGCCCTGCGCCGTGTCCCTGGAAAAGGAAGGCTCCATCTCCAACTCCGGCCGCTGGATGCAGTGGCGCTACCCCGGCCCCAAGCCCTACGCCGAGACCCGGCCGGACGGCGACATCATCGCCCTGCTGTTCAAGGAGATCCAGGCCCTGTACAAGAAGGAGAAGGGCGCCCTGCCCGAGCCCATCCTCACGGCCACCTGGAACAAGACGAACAAGCACGGCGAGTTCGACGCCCACGCCACCGCCAAGCTGGTCAACGGCACGTTCCTCAAGGACGTGAAGATCGGCGACAAGGTCTACAAGAAGGGCGAGCAGGTTCCGTCCTTCGCCTCGCTCCAGGCCGACGGGTCCACCACCTCCGGCAACTGGATCTACTGCGGCTCGTACACGGACAAGAACAAGGCCGCCCTGCGCGACCTGAAGCAGACCCCGGAACAGGCCGCCATCGGCCTCTTCCCCAACTGGTCCTGGGCCTGGCCCGTGAACCGGCGGATCATCTACAACCGCGCCTCCTGCGATCCCACGGGCAAGCCCTGGAATCCGGCCAAGGCCGTGGTGGCCTGGAACGCGGCCGAGAAGAAGTGGGTGGGCGACGTGCCGGACGGCGGCTGGGCCCCGGAGGAGAAGTACCCCTTCATCATGACCAAGGAAGGCTTCGGCCAGATCTACGGCCCGGGCCTGAACGACGGTCCGTTCCCGGAGTACTACGAGCCCCTGGAATGTCCGGTGGCCTCGCACCCGTTCTCCAGGCAGCTGCACAACCCCACGGCCATCGCCTTCGAGGGCGAGGACAAGGCGGTCTGCGACCCGCGCTACCCCTTCGTCTGCTCCACCTACCGGGTGACCGAGCACTGGCAGACCGGTGTGCTCACCCGCTGGCTGCCGTGGCTCATTGAGGCCGAGCCGCAGATGTTCTGCGAGCTCTCGCCCGAACTGGCCAAGCTGCGGGGCATCGGCAATGGCGACAAGGTCATCGTCTCCAGTCTGCGCGGGCAGCTCTGGGCCGTGGCCATTGTGACCCCGAGGCTCAAGCCGTTCAAGGTCCAGGGCCAGACCCTGCACCAGGTCGGCATTCCCTGGCACTACGGGTGGATTCATCCCAAGGACGGCGGCGACGCCGCCAACCTGCTGAGTCCCTCGGTGGGTGACCCCAATACCGGCATCCCGGAGACCAAGGCTTTCATGGTCAACGTCCGGAAGGCCTAAGGAGGTCGCAAATGAACGGCAAGAGCTTCTTCGTCGATCTGAGCAGATGCACGGCCTGCAGGGGCTGTCAGGTTTCCTGCAAGCAGTGGAAGAAACTGCCCGCGGAAAAGACCGTGAACACCGGTTCGCACCAGAATCCCGCGGACCTCTCCTTCGTGACCCTCAAGGTGGTCCGTTTCCAGGAGCGGGTGGACAAGGGCAAGGTGCGCTGGTTCTTCATGCCGGACCAGTGCCGGCACTGTGTGGAGGCGCCCTGCAAAATGGCTTCCGGCGTGGAGGGCTCCATCCTCCACGATGAGAAGACCGGCGCCGTGGTCTATACGGACCTCACCGCCCAGGAGGACTTCGAGATCATCCGCGGGGCCTGTCCCTACGACATCCCGCGCCAGGATCCCGTGACCAAGCGCATCTCCAAGTGTGACATGTGCAACGACCGGGTCACCGCCGGCATGCTGCCGGCCTGCGTCAAGACCTGCCCCACCGGCGCCATGAACTTCGGCGACCGGGATGCGATGCTGGCCATGGCCCAGAACCGGCTGGCCGAGGTGAAGAAGAAGTGGCCCAAGGCCCAGCTGGTGAATCCCGACGACGTGCGGGTCATCTTCCTGGCCGTCGAGGACCCGGCCTTCTACGCCAAGAACCTCCTGGCCCAGGCTCCTGAAACCAGACGGTTCGCCAGCCGGCGCGACCTGCTGGTCCAGCTCCTGCGGCCGGTGAAAAGCATGACCTCCGTTTAGGGCGCCCAAGGGCCCTTTGAGACGAGGCCGCCGGGGATACCCTGCCCCCGGCGGCCTCATTTTTTCGCCCGGCTAGCGCCCGGATTCCTGGAGCAGGCCGCGGATCGTTTCTTCGAGCAGTTTCTCGTTCTTGGCCCCGGGCAGGCGCTCGGCCTCCTTGCCGTTGCGCAGGATGAACAGCAGCGGAATGCTCGTGAGGCTGTAGTCGTCGATGGCGCGCTCCCCGGCCCAGTACACCGGAAAAGTCACGCCCGTCTGGCCCAGGAGCTCCTGCATGGCCCCGGGCTCCAGGTCCACGCTGACCCCGCAAAGGTCCAGGCCGCGGTCCTTGTGGCGCTGCCAGAGACGCTCCAGCAGGGGCAGCTCCTGGCGGCAGGGCGCGCACCAGGAGGCCATGAAAAAGACCATGCGGCCAGGCACGGGCTCGGTGAGCAGCGCGGCCAGACCGGCCCGGTCCAAGGGCCGCAGGGGATTCCTGGCCCCGGCCTGGGCCGGGGCCGCCAGGGCGCAGAGCAGAAGGAGGCCGAGGAGGACGCGCCTCATTGAAGCTGGTCTAGGGCGCGCATGAGTGCGCCCAGCTCGGGCCGCGTGTTGATGTCGTGCACGTCGATGAAGCGGATGACGCCCTGCCGGTCGATGACAAAGAGCGCCCGCTCGGCCATGCCGTCCTTGCGCAGGATCCCGTAGGACGCGGCCACCGCGCCGTGGGGCCAGAAGTCCGAGAGCACCGGGAACCACAGGCCGCCCATCTCCTGGACCCAGGCGTGCTGGGACGGCCGGTTGTCGGTGGTGATGCCCAGGAGCACGGCCCCGCGTTCCTCGAACAGCGGGCGGGCCAGATTGTAGCCCGGCCACTGGTCCGAGCAGACCGGGGTGAAGGCCGCGGGCACGAAGGACAGGACCACGTTCTTCTTGCCCCGGAAGTCCGAGAGCCGGACCACCTCCCCCTTCAGGGAGCGCAGGCTGAAGTCCGGGGCCTTGTCGCCCACGCGCAGCAGCTGGACGCTGTCCCGGGGCTTGAGCTGCCCGGGCTCGTAGACGCTCCCGGCCGGGAGCTGGGCCCAGGCCGAACCGGCCAGGGCCAGGATCAGGACGAAACCTGTGAGCAGTTTCATGGGTGTTGCCTCATTTTTCGATCCGGCCCGCGCGCACCAGGCGCTGGAGAAAGGCCTGGGTGTCCCCGAAGCCGCCGATGAGGGAGTCCAGGATCGGCAGGCCCTGGCCCCCGCCCGGCAGCTTGAGGAACAGGAAGCAGGGCGTGCCCACCTGGCCCACGGCCTTGTGGATGAGGAAGTCCGGGTCCGCGAACAGCGGGAAGGGCACCTTGTACTGCTTGCGGAAGACCTCCACCTCGAAGACCGAGTTGCCCGCGCCCAGGCCCAGGAACAGGATGCGCCCGGCGTAGGGCGAGGCGGCCACGGCCTGGTACAGCTCGTTCACCCGGGCGGCCTCCCGCTGGCAGTGCGGGCAGTACATGCTGAAGACCTCCAGCAGGAGGTACTCGCCCTTGATCTCGGAGAGCCGGAAGCTGGCGGCGTCCTTGGGCACGCCCAGGTAGTCCGCCTGCTCCCGGGTCAGGGGCCCGGGCAGTTCCAGGTCGGTGAGCAGTCCGGAGGGCGCGGACTGGGCCCAGGCCGGAACAGCGGCCAGCATGAGGAACATCCACAAGGCGAGCGCGCGAAACATTGTCACTCCATTCCGGTTTTCCAGAACACCAGTCTCCCGGAGCCGGGCAGATCCATCTCCAGCTGGCCCTGGGGCGAGAGCTTGGCCCGCACCACGCCGCCGTCCCGGGTGTGCAGGAGGATCTCCCCGCTCCGGCCCGAGGAACTCCAGCGCACGGGGGCGTCCTCGGTCCCGAAGGAGAGGTTGCCGCGGCCGTCAGCCTTCAGAACCAGAACCACAGCAGTGCCCGCCTCCTGGCTCCTCGAGGCCACGTACTTTCCAGGCAGGGCCGGATCGCGGGCGCAGGACGCGAGCAGCAGGCTGAGCAGCAACACCAGGACGCACACTCCGCGCATCTCAGCTCTCCTTGACCCGCACCAGGAAATTCCGTTCCAATTGGAATTTCCGGTCATAGGCATACACATAAGTCCCCATGCCCAGCCAGACAAGGTCCCGCAACAGAGCGGTCCAGCCCATGGCCGGGTCCAGGGTGCTGAAGCAGCCGCAGCCGATGGGAATGTCCCGGAACAGGGTGACCGCGATGGCCAGGCTGAACACGGCCAGCAGGAAGTTGATCACCAGGGCCGCGGCCTTGACCCGCAGGCCGGCGACCAGAAGCAGCCCGGCCACCAGTTCCAGCCAGGGCAAGACCACGGCCATGGGGTTGACCAGCAGTTCGGGCACGATCTGGTAGGAGGCCACGGTCTCGGCGAATTCCGCGGCGAAATTGATCTTGTAGATGCTGGCGTAGACGAACACGCCGCCCAGGTAGAGCCGCATGGCCAGGGCGGCCCAGGGATTGGCCAGCAGCCCCAGGCGGCTCACGGCTCCACCCCCTGGCCCGCGGCCCGCCAGGCCTCCAGCCCTCCGTCCAGCAGGCGCACGTTGGCGTGGTCGCGCACGGAAAGCCGCCGGACCACCTCCGCGTCATAGCGGCGGCTTATGGTCCGGCCGTAAACCACGATGGGCCTCTCCAGGTCCTGGCTGCCGAGCTTGAGCATGTAGGCCATGTCGAACAAGGCGGCAGGCACGTTGACCGCCCCCGCCGCGTGCTGCTGCCGGTAGAGCTCCTGGGGGCGGGCGTCCACCAGCAGTCCGCCCCGGGAGAGGATCTGCACCGCCTCGGCCAGCTGCACCCGGGGCGGTTCGGACGCGCCCCAGTGGTCCGGAACCAGGGGGATCCCGGAAGCCCCCGCGAAATTGAACAGCAGGCCCAGGGCCGCGGCGATCACCAGCATGAAGATGAAGTCCAGGACGCTGGCCCGGTTGACCCGCTCGGCCTCCCGCTGGACCAGGCCCTTGATGCGTTCCCTGGCCCGCTCCAGAAGGGCGATGGCCCGGCGGGCGTCGGTCAGGCTGCGGATGGTGGCCTGCAGCTCGTCGTTGCGCCGCTGGAGGTCCTCGTTAAGACCGCGGATGGTCTCCAGGGAGCGGGTATTCTTGACGAAGGCCATGAGGCTGGCGGTCTGCGCGCTGAGCAGTTCGGCCTCGCCGCGGCTCAAGGCGCCGCCGCCGAGCTTGTCGCCCAGGGCCACCAGCCCCAGGCAGGACTGCTCGATGACGAAGAACACCGCCGTGGTCAGTCCGGGGGGCAAGCCGGCGGACACGCAGACCCGGCTGGGGTCGCGCACCCGGGACACGCTCATGGACGTCAGGGCGCGCAGCTCGGCGGCGTCGAAACTGCGGTAAAGCAGCCGGTCCGCGGCGGCGAAATCCATGTCCGCGCTGGGCATCCCCCGGTGCACCGAGGCCACCGTCCTGGTTCCCCGGTCCACCAGGAGCAGGAAGCCCTTGTCCACGCCGAAGGCCCCCAGCTCGTGGAGCAGAAAGGCGTTGAGCAGGGCCCCGGTGTCCCCCAGGATGGAGAGCTCGTCGGCCAGATCGTTCATGCCCTTGAGATGGAAGACCTGGCGGTCCAGAAGCCCCTGCACGCGCCGCGCCCGGTCCAGCGCCTGGTGCAGTTCCTCGTTGCGCTTGGTCAGGTCCGAGTTGAGCTGGCGCACGCTGGCCGTGGACAGGGCATGGCGCAGGGAGGCGATGAGCACGTTGACCAGGGTGAGCAGGGTGTCCAGGTCCTGCCGGTCCAGGGGCTCTCCCGAAATCTTCCCGCCCACGGCCAGGACTCCCTGGTACTGGCCGTCCTGGTCCCAGAAGACCGCCCCCTCCAGCGTGCCCGGAAAGGCCTTGCGGACATCCCCGCTCTCCTCTGCCAGAAGCACGCCGCGCGGCGGGCCTCCGGTCTTCGGCCGCTGCAGCAGCGGGGGCAGGGCCGTCCGCAGGGCCGGGACCTCGTCCTCCAGGCCGCGCCAGGCGGACATGGCCTCCTCCCCTTCCCGGGCGACCATGGTCAGACCGCGGGAAAGGCCCAGGGGGCCGAGGGTCAGCAGGAGAAAGGTTTCCAGGATTTTCTGGGGCTGGGGAATGCTGGAGAGCTCTTGGGTGACCTCGAACAGGGCGTGCAGGTGATAGTTGCGCCGGTCCAGAGCGGCCTGGGCCTTGCGCGCGGCCTCCAGGGCCTGCACGAGCTCTTCGCGGTTCGCGCTCATGGAGAGCCCGCCAGCTGCTTCATGAGGGCATAGAGTCCGTCCAGGTCGCGGAGCACCCCGAGGTGGACGAAGCGGATCACGCCCTGGCGGTCCACCAGGAGGGTGAAGGGGGTCTTGGGCTCACCCAGGACCCGGTGCAGGGCGTAGCTCTCGTCCGGCAGCACCGGGTAGGCGTATTCCTTGCCCAGCAGCTGCGTCTCCTGGGGCGTGCCCCCGGCGGCCAGGGCCAGCATCTTGATCCGTCCGGAAAGTCCGGCCTTGACCAGCCGGGCGTGCAGCCGGTTGAAGGAGGGCAGCTGCTCCACGCAGAAGGCGCAGTAGACGCCGATGACCTCCACGAGCACCAGTTCGGCCCGCACGTCCTGGACGGCAAAGGGCTTGCCCGGGGGAACCCCCAGGACGGTCGCGGCGCGGGCATCGGCCGGAGCCGGGAACTCCAGCGCCGGAAAACGGTCCCCCTCCTGCGGCAGGTCGCCCGCAGCAGCCGCCCCGGCCAGGAGCAGGAGCAGCAGCGCCGCGCTAATGCAGGTCGGCCATGGCCTCTTCAACGCTGTCATGGAGTTTCACCAGTTTGGTTATGCCCACAATCTCGAACACCTTGCGGAAGTTCTCGGACACGCCGCTGATGGCCAGGCGGCGACCCTTGTCCCGGGCCCGGAGCAGGAGCTGGGTCAGGATGGCGATGCCCGCCCCGTTGACCGAGGCCGAGTCGTCGAAGTGCAGCACCAGCAACGGCCTGCCGAGGTCCAGGGCCTTGTCGTAGGCGGCGAACAGGAAGGGTTCGGAGTGGGAGTTGATGTTGCCCTTGAGCGAGATGACCGCGGCCGTTTCCCGGTCCTGGAGGGATATCTCCTCCTCCTTGCCGCGGGCCAGGGCGATGCGCTCCTCGGCGCGCTTCAGGGCCAGCTCCAGGGCCTGCCGGTGCACGGGCTTGTTGATGAAGTCCGTGGCGTCCAGGTTCAGGGCCTCGATGGCCAAGTCCATGTCCCCGTGGCCCGTGACCACGATGACCTCGGTGCGGTGGTCCAGGTCCTTGACGCGCTTGAGCAGTTCGATGCCGTCCATGCCGGGCATCTTGATGTCGGTGATCACCAGCGGCGGCCGTTCGGCGGCGAAGATGTCGAAGCCGGTGTCCCCGCCCTCGGCCGTGAGCACCTGGTAGCCGTAGGCCGCCAGCATGAGCCGGAACATGTTCAGCGTGGGCTTTTCGTCGTCGATGAGCAGTACCCGTTTCTCCATGATCTCCAGTCCTTTGTCAGGTCACGGCCGGGAAGCTCACCTGGAAGGTGGTGCCTGTCCCGGCGCGGCTGTCGATGCGGATGTCCCCGCCGTAGTCCTTGACGATGCCATAGGTGATGGCCAGGCCAAGGCCCATGCCCTGGCCGATCTCCTTGGTGGTGAAGAACGGCTCGAAGATCTTGTCCTTGACCGTGTCCGGGATGCCCACCCCGTTGTCGCCCACCTCCACCAGGACCCGGCCGTTCTCGAAGCGGGAAGACAGGCCGACGGTCTTGCGGTACTCCGGGCCCTCGGAAGCGGCCCGCTCGTTGACCGCGTCCCGGGCGTTGGTCAGGAGGTTGAAGAAGACCTGCTGGAGCCGGTTGTTCTGGGCCAGGATGGCCGGCAGGCCCTCCACCAGGTTCAGTTCGAAGTGGATGTTCTCCAGCTCGAACTGGCGGCGCACCAGGGTCAGGACCTCACGCACCGGGATGTTCAGGTCGAGCCTCTCCCGCGCCAGCTCGGACTTGCGGCCGAAGGAGCGCAGGGTCTGGATGATCTCGGCGGCGCGGTCCACCTGGCTGCTGATCTCCCGGACCACTTCCCGGAACTGCTCCTTCTCCACCTCCAGGTCGCGCTCCACCATGATCAGCAGGAACTCGCTGCCCATCTTGATGGCGTTGAGCGGCTGGTTCAGCTCGTGCGCGATGCCCGCGCTCATCTCGCCCAGGGACTTCATCTTGCTGGCCTGGATGAGCTGGGCGTCCTTCTCCATCATCTCGGTCACGTCGGTCACGGCCAGGATGATCGAGGTCTTGCCGCGGTAGGACGTGGGGCAGGCGTGCACGTTGACGAAGAACGGCCGCTCGCCCTTGCGGTAGTGGATCATCTTGGTCCGGTACACGCAGGCCACCGCGGAGCTGCGGAAGGCGCTCAAGAACTCCCGGTTGCTCTCGGGCCCCAGGTCCAGGAAGGACTTTCCGATGAGCTCGTCCTTGGGGTAGCCGTAGAGGTCCACGGCCCGGGGGTTGGCGTCGATGATCGTGCAGGTCTTCAGGTCCACCACGAAGATGGGGTCCGGGCCGGAATCGAACAGGGAGCGGTACTTGTCCTCGGACTCCGAAAGCCGGCGGCGGTAGAGCTTGATGCTCCAGACCATGTTCCGGAAGGAGTCGGCCAGCTGGACCACCTCGTCGCCGTCGCGCTTGCGGTAGAACAGGCACTGGCGGCAGTTGCGGTAGCGCTCCGGATCGCCGCCGTCGGCGGGCCCGCTCTCGGCCGGGGCGTCGTCGAAGTTCCAGCAGGGCAGGTCGGTGTTGGTGTAGGCCGGGCAGGACGAGGTGTCCCAGCCTTCCTCCTGGCCGCCCAGGTCCAGGGAGATGTCGAAGTTGCCCCGGGATATCTCGTCGGAGATGCGCGTGAGCCGGGTGATCGGCTGGGTGATGTTGCGGGTGAGCCGGGTGGAGATGAAGAACAGGATCATGATCATGAGCGAGATGAAGCCCAGGAAGGTGATCCGCAGCTTGGCCACCAGGCGGTCGATGTGGCTCTGGGACAGGCCCACGTGCACGGCGCCGATGCGGTACAGGCCCTCGTTGATGGGCACCGCGATGTCCACCACGGCCTGGCCGTCCAGGGTCAGGCTGCGCACGAGCTTGTCGCGGTCCGGCGGCATGCCGCGCATCAGCTTGAGTTCGCTGGGAAAAGGCTGGGTGAAGGTGTGCGCCAGGACCGTCTCGCGGGTGTCGGTGACGAAGATGTAGGCCACCAGGCGCTCGCGCTCCATGAGCTTGGCCTCGTCGTAGATCAGGCTCAGCAGCTTGGGGGTGTCCTTCTCCAGGAGGAAGGAGCCGCCGCGTTCGGCCACGGAGTGGGCGATGGCGCTGCCGCGCTGGGCCAGTTCGCCCTCCAGCGAGGAGACCAGGATGTAGCGCGTGAGGAAGGCCACGGCCACGCTGATGAGGGTGATGCCGGCCAGGATGGAGAAGAGGATCTTGTTCTTCAGGCTGATGCGCAAGAGGCGGCGCTTCATGGCCCACCTCCCGCGGACGGCTGTCCGGACTGGAGGGTCCGGAAGTCCCGGCCCAGGGCGTTCCAGTTGGTCAGCAGCCGGAACTCGTCGCGCTCCAGCCGGGTGAAATAGACCCGGTCCATGCCCTGGTGGTCCTCCGGGCTGAACGAGGCCACCATGCCCGGGCCCACGTTGAAGTCCCGGATGGACTCGATGGCGTCCAGAAAGCCCTCGCGGGTGAGCTTCGGCCCGGCCCGCTTGAGGCCCTCCACCAGGACCCGGGCGTTGGCGAAGCCTTCCAGGCCCACGAAGTTGGGCCGGTCGCCGGGGAAGTACCGGCTCAGGAGGCGCACGTATTCCGAGGCATCCCGGTCCGCGGTCCCCTCCACGCCCTCGGGCGGCGGGACCACCTGGGACATGACCACGATCTCCTCGCTCACGCCCTTGAGCCGGCGGGCCAGCTCCTCGGCGCCCACGAAGGAGACGTTGTAGAAAATGGCCTTGAAGCCCTTTTCGGCGGCCAGCCGGATGAACTTGGCGCAGGGCTCGTAGGTGCCGATCATGACCACGGCCTCGGCCCCGGAGTTCTGGATGCGCGTGAGCCCGTCCTCCACGTCCAGGGAGCCGCGGATGTAGGAGCCGCGCGCCACGGGCTCCAGGCCGAACTCCTTGAGGGCCAGCTCGGTGCCGGTGAGGCCGTCGAAGCCGTAGGCGTCGTACTGGTAGAACACGGCGATGCGCTTGATGCCCAGGTCCTTGACCAGGTGGGTCACCGCGGCCCCGGTTTCCTGGTAGTAGGAGGCCCGCACGTTGACCAGGTAGCGGCTGAACGGCTCGCGCAGCGCGTTGGCCCCGGTGAACATGCCCAGCAGCGGGATGCGCGCCTCCTCGACCATGGGCAGGATCTTCACCGTGGTGGGCGTGCCCACGTAGCAGAACAGCGCGAAGACGTTGTCCTCGACGATGAGCTTCTGGGTGTTGGCCAGGCACTGGGGAGGATCGTAGGAGTCGTCGTAGGCGATGACCCGGATGCGGCGGCCGAAGACCCCGCCCTGCTCGTTGACCAGGCTCAGGTAGGCCATGGCCCCGCGCAGGGTCTGGGTGCCCAGGTAGCTGGCGTGGCCCTTGAGCGCCAGGGACGAGCCCAGGACGATCTCGCTGTCGCTCACGCCCGGCGTGGGCTTATTCTGCGGGGTGGCCTCGCGCGACGGAGCACAGGCCGAGAGCACCAAGGCCAATGCCAGCGCGCAGGACAACGCCGTCCCCGGAAATTTCGGCATGCTCCCCTCATCGGCCGCGTGCGGCCCGATTGTCTTTTCGCTCGATGCTACGCCGGATGGAGGAAAATCTCAAGGCTGTTGCGGGCTTTTCCTGATTCTTCGGCCTGTTTTGTCCACTTGCGGGACACGGCGGCTGCGGCTAGCCCCGGAGCAGGCGCAGCAGGCACCAGGCCAGGACCGCGCAGGCTTCGGGCAGTAAGGCTTCATCGAAGTCGAAGAAGGGCGTGTGCAGCCCGTGGGTCCGGACGGCGTCGCCACAGCCCAGGCGCAGGTAGGACGCGGGCCTGGCCTGGGCGAAGAAGGCGAAATCCTCGGCACCCATGGATGTCTCGGCGGGCAGATCCACCCGCTCGGGCCCCAGGAGCTCGGCGCAGCAGTCCCGTACGCGGCCGGCCAGGTCCGGGGGCAGGACCATGGGGGGGGCGTCGGTGACGCTCGCGAGGGCCACGGCCACGCCCTCGGCAGCCTCCAGGTCCCGGCAGATCCGGTCCATGTTCGCCAGGGCCGCGCGCCGGACCTCCTCCTGGAAGAAGCGCAGCGTGCCCTTGAGCTCCACGCTCTGGGGAATGACGTTGTGCCCCTGCCCGGCCTGGAACTGGGCCACGGTGAGCACCGCGGGCGAAGGTCCCGCGGCCAGGCCCGCGGCCAGGGCCTCCAGCTCCAGGACCAGCCGCGCGGCCGGGGGGATGGGATTGCGGCAGTCCCGGGGCCGGGCCGCGTGGCCGCCCTGGCCCGTGAGGGTGATGGTGAATTCCTCGTTGCCGGCCGTGGCCGGGCCCGAGCAGACCGCCACCCGGCCCAGGGGCAGGCCGGGGTTCAGGTGGCAGCCCAGGATCACGGCCGGGCTCGGGTCGTCCAGGGCCCCTTCGGCGATCATGGGCCTGGCCCCGCCCGGGTGTTCCTCACCGGGCTGGAACAGGAGGAGCAGATCCCCGCCGAGTTGCGCGGCCCGGGGCGCCAGAAGATGGGCCACGCCCAGGCCCAGGGCCGTGTGCCCGTCGTGGCCGCAGGCGTGCATGCGTCCGGGAATCTCCGAGGCGAAAGGCAGGCCGGTGCGCTCCTCCAGGGGCAGGGCGTCCAGGTCCACGCGCAGGGCCGCCGCCGGGCCCGGGCCGCCGCGCAGCA
>DFYP01000169.1 GCA_002382645.1 Desulfovibrio sp. UBA4079
CCCAGGCCCAGGCCGCTGCCCGCGAACGCGCCGAGGCCCGCCGCCGCCGCGAGGAAGAGGTCCAGGAGGCGGCCGAGCGCGAAAAGAACCGTCTGGCGCGGATGCGCGGCCTGTCCTCCACCCTGGCCACGGGCGGGGCCGGGCTCCTGACCCAGGCCGAGGTCCAGAAGTCCGGGCTCAAGGCCCGGCTGGGGGAGTGACATGGACGAGGAACGCATCCAGAGGCTTCTGGCCCGCTGGCGCGATCTGGAATCCGCGCGCGAGCCCTGGCTGTCCTCCTGGGAGGAGCTGTCGGACTACGTGCTCCCGCGCAAGAACGGCTTCCGCCGGCGCAGCCCGGCCCGGGCCGGGGACGAGCGCATCTACGACTCCACGCCCTGCCACGCCCTGGACCTCCTGGCCTCGGCCCTGGGCGGCCTGTTGACCAACCCGGCCCTGCCCTGGTTCTCGGTGCGCGTGCGCGACAAGGACCTGGCCGACGCCGAGGGCGTGCGGGCCTACGTGGCCGAGGCCACGCAGCGGCTCACCGCCCTGTTCAACTCCGAGGCCAGCGGGTTCCAGGCCGCGGTCCACGAGCTGTACCTGGACGTGGCCCTGCTCGGCACGGGCGCGCTCTACGTGGAGGCCGACGCGGGCTCGGGGGCGCGCTTCTCGGCCCGGCCGCTCTCCGAGGTGGTCATCGCGGAATCGCCCCGGGGCGTGGTGGACACGGTGCTGCGGCGCTACGAGCTCACCGTGCGCCAGGCCTGCGCCCAGTGGGGCGCGGCCTGCTCCGAGGCCACCCGCAAAAAGCTCGGCGACAAGCCCGAGGACAAGGTGGAGATCCTCCACGCGGTCTTCCCGCGCGCGGACCGCGACCCCCTGGGCCTGGGCTGCCGCCATTTCCCGTTCGCCAGCGTGTACGTGGAAACGGCCGAGGCCCGGGTCCTGGAGGAGTCCGGGTACCTGGAGATGCCCTACATGGTGCCGCGCTGGTCCAAGGCCGCGGGCGAGGTCTACGGCCGGGGCCCGGGGCTCACGGCCCTTTCGGACATCCGCGTGCTCAACGCCATGAGCCGCACCGCGCTCATGGCCGCGGAAAAGATGAGCGACCCGCCGCTCATGGTCCCGGACGACGGGTTCCTGGGCCAGATACACTCGGGCCCGGGCGGGCTGTCCTACTACCGGGCCGGGACCACGGACCGCATCGAGGCCCTGCCCGTGGCCGTGGACCTGAAGGCCACGGAGTCCATGATGGAGGCCCGGCGCGAGTCCGTGCGCCGCATCTTCCTGAACGACCAGCTCCAGCCCCCGGGCTCGCCCGCGCTCTCGGCCACCGAGGCGCTCATCCGCCAGAGCGAGAAGATGCGCGTGCTCGGGCCCGTGCTCGGCAGGCTCCAGACCGAGTTCCTGGCCCCGCTGCTCACCCGGGCCTGCAACGTGCTCCTGCGCTCGGGCCATCTGCCGCCCCTGCCCCCGGGCCTTTCGCGCGAGGACCTGGTCATGGACTACACCTCGCCCGTGGCCCGGGCCCAGAAGCAGTACGAGGCCCAGACCCTGGCCCAGGCCATGGCCTACGTGGCCCCGTTCGTGAAGGACAACGACCCGCTCGGGGTCATGGACAACTTCGACGCGGACCGCATCGCCCGGCACGCGGTGGAGCTGTTCGGCGCGCCCCAGGACTATCTGCGGCCCGAGGAGCGGGTGGAGGAACTCCGGCGCGGGAGGGCCGGGAGATAATCCCCTGTTGCCGCGAGTTGGCGGGGGCGACCTTATAAAATCCCCTCTTGCCAAGGCTCCGCGGGCAGGGCATAGTCGCCTTGCCTGCGGAGCCGTGATTTTCAGGAGGCTGCCATGTCCATCCTCTCCCGCCGCCGATTCCTGGTTCTGGGCCTGGGCTGCGCCTGCGGCTGCCTGCTGCCCGCCCCGCTCCTGGCCGCGTCCAAGACCCCCAAGAACTACTACGCCGAGAACCGCGACCGGCTCCTGGCCGCGTTCGCGGACACCTGCACCGGAGCCAGGGCCCTGATGGCCGACCGGCTGGGCGCGCGCGGGGCGGCCGACGCCTGCGCCGAGGCCCGGGTCCTGTTCGCCCGGCTCCTGTCCGGGATGCCCGACGTGGGCGGGGCGGCCAACCGCAACCAGCCCTTTCTCGAGGCCGCGGGCCAGCTCACCACCCTGCACCTGGTCCTGTCCCGCCGGGGGTTTTCGGGCCGGGACACCGGCAGGCTCTACTACGACCTGAACGCCCAGTCCCTGGCCCAGGCTCCGGCCGAGCAGCTCCAGGCCCGGGGCGCGGCCCTGTTCAGCGCCGCGAACCGCGCCGCCCTGGCGGCCTGGGCCGAGCAGACCCAGAAGCGCCGCTATCCCGGGGACTGGGTGGCCACGTTCGTGCCGGGCAACGGCGCGGCCTTCGACCTGGGCTACGACTACACCGAATGCGGGGCCCTCAAATACTTCCGCGACAACGGCGCCGAGGACGTGGCCCCGTACTTCTGCATCAACGACTTCCTGTCCTCCAAGGCCATGGGCACCGGGCTGTTCCGCAAGGGCACCCTGGCCTCGGGCGCGGACCGCTGCGACTTCCGCTACAAGCAGGGCGGGCCCGTGACCCAGGACTGGGACACCGAGGCCCCGACCAAGTTCGCCTAGCCCCTCTCCCGCCTTTCCGTGGAGGTCCCGGAGGGGCCTTTCCGTGGGCGTCCCGAAGGGACCTTGACCCCGGGAGGGCCGGGGGGCTATATTTGCGTACGGTCGCGCACTGCCCCCGCGCGCCAGGGACGGGAACCATGCACGTCGGACTCACGGACAACATCGTGGCCGGGCCCCCCGGCCAGGTCACGGCCGGGCCTCCGGGCCAGGTCACCGCGGCCCCTCCGGGCCAGCTCCAGATCGCGCCCGCGGCCCATGTGCCGCTGTTCCCGGGCGAGTCCCACTACACGCCCGGCGGCTTTGTTCCCATCGACGCCACCCCGCCCATGGTCCTCCACTCCCTGGGCGACTCCCACTACACCCCGGGCGGCTTTGTTCCCATCGACACGAGCGCCCCGCAGATCCCCTACGCGGCCAATGGCGGAGGCGGGGTCTCGGCCGGCGGCGGCGGCCCGGT
>DFYP01000039.1 GCA_002382645.1 Desulfovibrio sp. UBA4079
GGCCCGGCGGCCCGTGGCCCTGGCGGCCAGCGCGGCCTGCGCGAACCGGAGCGCGGCGCTCAAGACCGAGGCCGCGGTGCGGCGGCACAAGGCCGCGGACAAACTCGCCTTTGTCCGGGAACTGGCGAATGCCGGGGGGGCCGTATGAGCAACATCGCCTTTGTGCTGGCCATTCTGGCCATCGGCATCGGCTACTTCATCTTCTTCAGCAAGATGAAGCGCAACTACCGCGACCGCAATCCCGGCGAAAAGCACAATCCCATCGACGAATGGCTCTGGGGCAAACGGCCGGAGGACCAGGACGAGGACCGCGAGCCCTAGGCCCGCGGCCCCCGCTTTGTTCAGATGTTGGCCAGCACGGCCGCGCCCATGGCGCTGCCCGAGACCTTGGTCTTGCCCGGCTCCATGATGTCGCCGGTNNCGCAGCCCCTGATCCAGGGTGCGGGAAACCGCCTCCTCGATGATCCGGGCCTCCTCCTCCATGTTCAGGGAATAGCGCAGGAGCATGGCCACCGAGAGGATGGTGGCCAGGGGATTGGCCAGGTCCTTGCCCGCGATGTCCGGGGCCGAGCCGTGGATGGGCTCGTACAGGCCGGGACCGGACTCGCCCAGCGAGGCCGAGGGCAGCATGCCGATGGACCCGGTGATCACCGCGGCCTCGTCCGAGAGAATGTCGCCGAACAGGTTGCCGGTGACCAGCACGTCGAACTGGGAAGGGTCGCGCACCAGCTGCATGGCCGCGTTGNNGGATGTCGCCGAACATGTTCTCGGTGACGATCACATCGAACTGCCGGGGATTGCGCACCAGCTGCATGGCCGCGTTGTCCACGTACATGTGGGTCAGCTCCACGTCCGGATACTCGGCGGCCGTCTCCACGACCACCTCGCGCCAGAGCCGGGACACGTCCAGGACATTGGCCTTGTCCACGGAGCAGACCTTGCGGCTGCGCTTGCGGGCCGCCTCGAAGGCCACCCGGGCGATGCGCCGGACCTCGCTTTCCGCATAGATCATGGTGTTCAGGCCCACGCGCTCGCCGCCGCGGGTCTCGATGCCCCGGGGCTCGCCGAAGTAGATGCCGCCGGTGAGTTCGCGGATGACCAGCACGTCCACGCCCCGGTCCACGATGTCCGGCCGCAGGAGGCAGGCCGAGCGGAGCTGCGGGAAAAGCGCGGCCGGACGCAGGTTGGCGAACAGCCCCAGGGCCTTGCGGATGCCGAGCAGGCCCTTCTCCGGCCGGATGGCCGGATTGATGGTGTCCCACTTGGGTCCGCCCACCGCGCCCAGAAGCACGGCGTCCGAGGCCCGGCAGGCCTCCACCGTGGCCTCGGGCAGGGGCCCGCCCGTGGCGTCGATGGCCGCCCCGCCGATGAGCTGCTCGTCCAGCTCCACTTCCCGGCCGAACTTCTCGGCCACGGCCAAAAGGACCTTGAGGGCCTGGTCAGTGATCTCCGGGCCGATGCCGTCGCCCGGTAGCACGCAGATCTTCATTCTCGGCTCCGTCCAATCGATTGTTTATTATTCCAGTGTATTGCAAATTGCTATTTGGAATGAACGCCCTGCTCCAGACGGGTCTTGACGTAGGAGACCAGGCCCCCGGCGTCCAGAAGCTCCTGCATGGACGGGGGCACCGGGGCGCAGCGCACGCTCTGGCCCGTGGTCGTGTTGTGGATGACCCCGGCCTCGGTGTCCACCTCGAGCTGGTCGCCGTCGTGGAGCTTGTCCGCGTCCTCGCCCACCTCCAGCAGGGTGAGCCCCATGTTGAAGCCATTGCGGTAGAAGATGCGCGCGAAGCTCTTGGCCACCACCACCGGGATGCCCGCGCCCAGGATGGCGATGGGCGCGTGTTCCCGGGAGGAGCCGCAGCCGAAGTTCTCGCCGCCCACGATGATGTCGTTCTTCTTGACCCGTTTGACCCAGCCCGGCTCCAGACCCTCCATGCAGTTGGCCCCGAGCACCGCGTAGTCCGTGGTCACCAGGAAGCGCGCCGGGATGATGGCGTCGGTGTCGATATGGTCGCCCACCTTGTGGGCCTTGCCCGTGATGATCATGATGCCTCCTACAGCGCGGCCGGGTGGATGATCTCGCCGGCCACGGCCCCGGCAGCGGCCACGGCGGGATTGCAGAGATAGACCTCGGATTCGAGGCTGCCCATGCGGCCCTTGAAGTTGCGGTTGGTGGTGGCCAGGGAGCGTTCGCCCTTGGCCAGGATGCCCATGTGCCCGCCCAGGCAGGGGCCGCAGGTGGGCGGACCCACGATGCAGCCGGACTCCATGAAGATCTCCAGGAGCCCTTCCTTGAGGGCCTGGCGCCAGATGTTCGGGGTGGCCGGCAGGACCACGCAGCGCAGGTTCTTCTTCACCTTGCGGCCCTTGAGCACGGCCGCGGCCTCACGCAGATCCTCGATGCGGCCGTTGGTGCAGGAGCCGATGACGGTCTGGTCCAGGCGCAGGCCCTTGAGCTCGCCCACGGGCTTCACGTTGTCCGGCAGGTGCGGGCAGGCCACCTGGGGCTCCATGCCCGTGGCGTCGAGCATCAGCACGCGCTCGTAGGTCGCCCCGGGGTCGGCGTCCAGGGTCTCGGCGTGCCGTCCCGCGGCCTTGCAGTAGGCCACGGTCTTGGCGTCCGAGGGGAACAGCCCGGCCTTGCCGCCGGCCTCGATGGCCATGTTGGCCATGGTCATGCGGCCCTCCACCGAGAGCGCGGAGGTGAGCGGCCCGCCGAACTCCAGGGCCTTGTACAGGGCCCCGGACACGCCGGTGCGGCCGATGACCGCCAGGATGAGGTCCTTGGCCCCCACGAAGGGCGAAAGCGTCCCGGACATCTCCACGCGGATGGTCGGCGGCACCTTGAACCAGGTCTCGCCCAGGACCATGGCCGCGGCGATGTCCGTGGAGCCCATGCCCGTGGCGAAGGCCCCCAGGCCGCCGTAGGTGCAGGTGTGGCTGTCGGCCCCCACCACCACGTCGCCCGGGCCCACCAGGCCCAGCTCGGGCAGCAGGGCGTGCTCCACCCCCACGTCGCCGCCTTCAAAGTAGTGGGTCACGCCCATCTCCTGGGCGAACTCGCGCACCAGGCGCACCTGCTCGGCCGAGTCGATGTCCTTGTTCGGCGTGAAGTGGTCGCAGACCAGGGCCACGCGGTCCCGGTCAAAGACCCGCTTCGCGCCCATGGCCCGGAAGGACTTGATGGCCAGGGGCGCGGTGATGTCGTTGGCCAGAACCAGGCTCACCCGGCAACGCACGATGCGTCCGGCCTCCGAGGCGTCGTCGTCGGTGTGCGCCTGAAGGATCTTTTCCGCTAAAGTGTTGGGCATTCCCGCTTCTCCTCCTTGGTCTTTTCCAGACGGTTCAGGGCCGTGATGAAGGCCTGGGCGCTGGCCACGAGGATGTCCTCGCTGGTGCCCCGGCCCACGGCCCTGAACCCGTTGTCCGCGATGCGCACGGTCACCGCGCCCTGGGCGTCGGTGCCGCCCGTGACCGCGTTGACCTGATAGCGTTCCAGGGTCGGCTTCACCCCGACCATCCGGCTGATGCACTTGAAGATGGCGTCCACCGGGCCTTCGCCAAAGGCCGAGCCGCGCCGGATCTCCACCCCGTCCGGGGTGACGAAGTCCATGACCACGGCGGCGTGCGGCGGCACCCCGCCCGTGGCCGAGAACACGCTCATGTCCTTGAGCCGGTACTTGTCGCGGCGGCGATAGACCTTCTCCAGGACCAGGGCCTCCACGTCCTCGTCAAAGACCTGTTCCTTCTTGTCGGCCAGCTCCTTGACCGCGCCGAAGATCACCGCCAGCTGCTCGTCGCTGAGCGTGTAGCCCAGCTCCTCGATCTTGCGCTTGATGGCGTGGGACCCGGAGTGCTTGCCGATGACCATCTCCGTGCCGGTGCGGCCCACGGACTGCGGGGTCATGATCTCGTAGGTCAGGCGGTTCTTGAGCACGCCGTCCTGGTGGATGCCGGACTCGTGGGCGAAGGCGTTGGGGCCCACGATGGCCTTGTACGGCGGGATGGGCTGGCCGATGATCTGCGAGAGCCGGCGGCAGGAGGGATAGAGCTGCTCGGTCTTGATGTTCGTCTCAAAGGGGTAGATGTCCGGCCGGGTGTGCATGGCCATGATCACCTCTTCGATGGCCGCGTTGCCCGCGCGCTCACCGATGCCGAGCACCGTGGACTCCACCTGCCGGGCCCCGGCGCGGATGGCGGCCAGGGTGTTGGCCACGGCCAGGCCCAGGTCGTTGTGGCAGTGCACGCTGAACACGGCCTTGTGCGCGCCCTCCACGTGCTCCAGGAGGTACTTGATGAGCTCGGCGTACTCGTGGGGCTGGGTGTAGCCCACGGTATCCGGGATGTTCAGGGTCTTGGCCCCGGCCTTGACCGCCACGGAGCAGACCTTGGCCAGGAAGTCCCAGTCCGAGCGCGAGGCGTCCTCGGCCGAGAACTCCACGTTGGGGGTGTATTTGCACGCCTGGCGCACGGCCGCGTCGGCCATCTCCAGGACCTGCTCCGGGGTCTTGCGGAGCTTGTGCTTCATGTGGATGTCCGAGGTGGCCAGGAAGGTGTGGATGCGCGGGTTCTTCGCGCCCTGGATGGCCCCCCAGCCCAGGTCGATGTCCTTGGGCATGGCCCGGCACAGCCCGGCCACCTGGACCTCGCCCACAGCCGCGGCGATGGCCTGCACGGCCTCGAAGTCGCCCTGGCTGGCGGCCGGGAACCCGGCCTCGATGATATCCACGCCGAGCGTCTCCAGCTGCCGGGCCATGCTCACCTTTTCCTGGGTGTTCATGGTGGCGCCCGGAGACTGCTCGCCGTCGCGAAGGGTGGTGTCGAATACGTAGATGCGTTCAGCCATTGTCTTTTCCTCCACTGCCGCCCACCGAAAGATGGGTTTACTCCATATGCCGTGTATTGAGCAACACGCCGCGGCCGGACCCCCGGCCCGTTCCGCCGGCGTCCTTGACGCAAAAAGGCTGCGGAAAATCGGGCTAGGATAGCTTGGGGGTCTCGCGTAGGAGCTTGGAACCCCTGCGGGAGAGATAGAACAGCGTGTAGAGCACGCCGGAGGCGATGTAGCCGAGGAAGAGCAGGAAGCCCAGGGCCCGCGGCCGCGAGGCCACGAGCACGAAGAGCAGGATGGCCGTGACCATGGAGCTGAACGGGTGGGCTTTCAGGAAGCCGTATTCCTTGAACGAGGCGAAGCGGATGGTGCTGACCATGAGGAAGGAGAGCACATAGGCCAGGACCAGGACGCCGATGGCCAGGGGCTGGCCCATCCAGGCCTCGGGGATGTACGGGGCGAAGAGCACCAGGGTGGCCAGGGTGCAGGCCTGGGCCGGGATGGGCAGGCCGATGAAGAACTTCTTGGAGATGACCTTGGTCTGGACGTTGAACCGGGCCAGCCGGAGCGCGCCGCAGGCCACCAGAAGGAAGGCGGCCATGAGGCCCAGGCGGCCGAACTGCTGGAGTTTCCAGAAATAGACGAGCATGGCCGGAGTCACGCCGAAGGCCACCAGGTCGGCCAGGGAGTCGTACTGCACCCCGAACTCGCTGCTGGTGCCCGTGAGCCGGGCCACCTTGCCGTCCAGGCCGTCCAGGAGCCCGCTGCCCAGGATGGCCAGGGCGCACATCTCGAAGCGGCCCTGCACGGCCCAGAGAATGCCCAGGAAGCCCACGAACAGGCTGGCCGTGGTGAACAGGTTGGGCAGGATGTACACGCCCTTGTGGCGCGGCAGCGGTCTTTCGCTCATGTGGTCCTGGTGGCTCAGCCCTGACGCTTCACGGCCACCACGGTCTGGCCGGCGAACACGGAGTCGCCGACATACACACTGCAATCGTAACCATCGGGCAGGTAAAGGTCAACTCGGGAGCCGAACTTGATCAGGCCGAAGCGTTCGGCCCGCTTGAGCTTGTCGCCCTTTTCGGCCCAGCAGACGATGCGCCGGGCGATGAGTCCGGCGATCTGGACCACGGTGAAGCGCTGATTGCCCTTGCCCACGATCTCCACCACGTTGCGCTCGTTGTCCTTGCTGGACTTGTCCAGGGAGGCGTTGAAGAACTTGCCGGAGTGGTAGTGGATGGCCTGGATCGTGCCCGAGACCGGCATGCGGTTCACATGCACGTCGAAGACGTTCATGAACACGCAGATCACCTGGCGGGCCTCGCCGGACACCGGATCGGTCTCGCGGCCGATCTTGATGATCTTGCCGTCGGCCGGGGAGACCACGGCCTCGGCGTCCTCGGGCTGGACCCGCTCGGGATCGCGGAAGAAGTTCAGGGTCAGGGCGCTGACCACCAGAAAGACCACGGTCAGGAACCACCAGCCGAGCAGCGCAAAGACCAGGGTGCACAGGGCCGTGAACAGGATGTAGGGCACGCCCTCCAGGCTCAAGCCCACCGACGGCTTCAACATTCTCGCCTCCGCACAGCGTTTCCGCATCCCTACCCGCGCCGGGCCGGGAGGTCAACAGCCGGGCCCGGCAAACCCGGCAGGCCCGGTGCCCGGTCTAGGAAGGCCGCGGCAGCAGGGAGCGGCCCAGGGGCGTGAGGCCGGCCAGGAACTCCTCGCCCAGGCGGTGTAGGGCCACCACAGTGTCCCCGCTGATGAGCCCCTGGGGACAGCAGTCCTCCAGGTCGCAGCCGCCGCCCTGGAAGCCGTTGCCCTGGGACAGGAGCATGGAGACGTTCATCTCCCGGCTGTAGACGATGAAGCCCTCGGGAAAGAAGACCGTGTCCTGGAGGCGCTCCCCGCAGGAGGCCTTGAGGGCCGCCAGCAGGGCCGCGAACCGGCCGCGGCGCTCGGGCTGGCCGCTGGAGATGAAGGTGAACGGGCCGCCCGGCGCCAGGGTGCAGGGGTCCGGCTCCCGGCCCTCGGCCAGGACCACGCTGCCCAGGCCCAGGTCCCGGGCCAGGGCCGCGGAGCGCCGGGCCACCAGGCGGTCGCACTCCAGGCCCCAGATCGCGGGCTCCTCGAAGCCGTTGCCGGCGG
>DFYP01000032.1 GCA_002382645.1 Desulfovibrio sp. UBA4079
GGAACTCGCGGTAGGTGGAGAATTTCGGCGGCTCCAGGGGCAGACTGCCCCGGCGGGCCGGAGCAGGGCCGGGTTCGGCCCCGGCCTCCGGGAAAAAGGCCGCCCCGGGCTCGCCGGACTCCAGGGCCGAGAGCACGGCGCGGCGCACCGCGGAGAAGACCGCGTTCTCGTCGCGGAAGCGCACCTCCAGCTTGGCCGGGTGCACGTTCACGTCCACCTCGTCCGGGGGCAGCTCCAGGAACAGGACCAGCTGGGGGTGCTCCGAGGAGAGCAGGCGGCCCCGGTAGGCCTCGCGCACGGCCCGCAGCAGGAGCCGGTCCTGCACGGCCCGGCCGTTGACGAAGAGCAGGATGCGCTCACCCCGGCCCTGGGCCGTGGCCGGGTCTCCGGCCAGGCCGAAGGCCCGCAGGCCCCCGTCGGCCCGGTCAAAAGGCCGCAGTCCCTGGCACACGGCCGGGGGCCAGAACCGGGCCAGGCGTCCGGCCAGGGCCTGGTTCGGGGGCAGGCGGAAGGCCTCGCGGCCGTCCACGGTGAAGGAGAAGGCCACCTCGGGCCGGGCCAGGCTCATGCGCATGAGCGCGTCCTGGCAGCGCCGCGTCTCGGCGGCCTCGGAGCGCAGGAACTTCAGCCGCGCCGGCACGTTCTGGAACAGGCCGCGCACCTCCACCCGGGTGCCCGCGGCCAGGGCCGCCGGGCCCTCGTCCGCCAGCACCCCGGCCTCCACCTCCACGAAGCGGGCCTCGGCAGCCTCCACGGCCCGGGAGGTCATGCGCAGCCGGGAGACCGAGGCGATGCTCGGCAGGGCCTCGCCGCGGAAGCCGTAGGAGGACACCCGCCAGAGGTCCGCGGCCGAGGCGATCTTGCTCGTGGCGTGGCGGGTCACGGCCAGGGTCAGTTCCCGGGCCGGAACCCCCGTCCCGTCGTCCTGCACGGCCAGGAGAAAGAGCCCGCCCCGGGCCAGCTCCACGTCCACCCGCGCGGCCCCGGCGTCCAGGCTGTTCTCCACGAGCTCCTTGAGCACACTGGAGGGGCGCTCCACCACCTCGCCCGCGGCGATCTGGTTCTGAAGGGCTTCGGGCAGGAGGAGGATGGGGCGTCGCTCGGGCATGGCTAGAACCGGAACAGGTCCACGGTGACCCCGAAGCGGTTGTCGTTCGCGGACTGCTCGTAGGAGAACATGAGGTCGAAGCACTCGTGCCGCCAGGTCAGGCTGAACAGGCGGTCCACGGAGCTGCCGTGCAGCAGGTCGTAGCGCACGTCCGCGCCCAGGATCAGGTTGCTGGTCACGAACACGTCCCCGCCCAGGCGCAGGATGTCGTACTCGCGGTCGCGGTTGCGGGTGTATTCGTGCACCGGCTGGAGGAAGTCCAGGCCGAAGAAGATGTCGCCGGTCTCCTCCTTCTCCAGGCGCACCATGTGCTCGTGCTCGGTGATCGAGGACATGTAGGGCGAGTAGCGGGTGCGCGAGGTGAAGCTCAGGTAGTGCTCGGGCCGGACGGTCAGCTCCAGGGTGGTGTCGGTGAACGGCCTGCGGGGATATTTGCTGAGCATGTCCTGGCGGTCGGCCTCGTTGTAGTCGTAGCCCTGGGCCAGGCGCAGGCGCAGGAAGTCCAGGTAGTCCGTGGCCAGGGTGGGCCGGGCGTCCGTGCCGTCGGAGACCAGGGACACGGAGTCGCGGCGGCGGTCCAGCACGTTGGTCAGGGACACGGTGCTGATGTTGCGGCCCAGGAGACGGTCGCGCTCGTCGAAATAGGGCAGCCGCGACTGGTCCGTGAGCGTGGGCCGGTAGTCGTACTCCAGCCGGGGCAGGATGGAGTGCTTCATGGCCATCCAGCGGCTCTCCCCGGAGTTGTCCATGGTCGGGCTCAGGCTCTGCCGGTTCAGCTCGAAGGTGCGGTAGAATTCCGTGAGCGCGTCAAAGCCGGTCTGGTAGGTGGTGCGCGAGAGGAACGTGCCCCTGGAGTTGCGCGGGCTCTCGGCCACGCCCGCGGGGTTCACGTAGGCCGCGTCGTTGCCCCAGTGGTCCACGTCGTACATGGTGTGGATGACCCCGGCCTTGGGGATGATCGCGCCGTAACGCGAGGACAGGGGCAGGCTGGCCGTGGGCTGGGCGTCCAGGCGGTGGCCCGTGGTCCCGGACTGGCGCCAGAAGTAGTCGTAGGTGGCCCCGCCCTCGAACTCCATCGGGCTCTGCCCCACGCGGTCCTTGTAGGCGAAGAAGTTCAGCTCGGGCAGGCGCTGGAGCGTGGGGTCGTCGCTGCTCTTGTTGTTGCCGTTCCAGTAGGCCAGGTTCTGGGTGTACTGCACGGTGCCGGCCACCCCGAAGCGCTCGAAGCTGCGCGAGAGCTGGGCCGTGCTCGTGCGCATCTGGGAGTCCATGGGGTCGATGTCCCGGCCGAACTGCTTGAGGAACTCCTCGCGGCTCTTGCGGTAGCCCGAAAGCCCGGCCTTGAACTCCCGCAGGTAGTTCTGGTCCGAGACCATATCCACGTCCATGAGGGTCTTCCAGCGCGGGTCGCCCAGGTTGCCGTTGTACTTGCTGCGCCACCACCAGCGGTCGCGGTTCTTGCGGGTCAGGCCGTCGCCCTGGAAGGCCGGGTCCTCGTCGGCCTCGGTGCGGTCCACCTCGGAGTCCGAGAGCCAGTCCACCCGCCAGAGGCCCTTGGTCTGGACGTCCGAGGTCTGGCGGTACTCCAGGCCCTGCATGTAGCCGCGCTTGCTCATCCAGTTCTGATACAGGGTCAGGTCGGACTCGTCGTTGATGGCCCAGTAGTAGGGCACGTTCAGGCCGAAGCCGTTGCGCGAGCTCTGGGAGACCTCGGGCAGGAGCACGCCGGTCTGGCGCTTCTTGCCGCCCGGGATCACGCCGTAGGGCACGTAGGCCACGGGCACGTCCTTGATCTGGAAGGCCGAGTGCCAGAGCTTGGTGCGGCCGTCCATGCTGATCTCGCCCTCGCGGGACGTGACCGACCAGGCCGGCGAGGGCCCGGAGCAGCGCGTGACCTTGGCGTTCTTGAAGGTGTAGAAATCGCCCTTGTGCTTCTGGAGGTACTCGGACTCCACGTAGAGGTGCGGCTTGGTGACGAAGATCTTGCCGCGCTTGAGCCAGCCCACGCCCGAGGCCAGGTCGAACTCGGCCTCCTCGGCCTCCAGGATGTCGCCCTCCCAGTTGGCCCGGACATTGCCCTTGAGGAAGACCCAACGGGTGGCCTCGTAGTAGCGGGCGAAATCGGCGCGCAGGATGTTCCGGCCCTGGGACAGGGTCACGTTGCCCTGGGCCTCCACGTACTGGGCGTCGTGCTGGGCCACGGCCTTGTCCGCGGAGAAGTTCCAGGGCTGGCCGGGATCGGGCGGGAGGTCGCGGGCCGGGGCCGCGGCGCCCTCCGGGGCCGAGAGCGAAGGCGCTTCCGGGGGCAGGAACTCGCGGACCTCGTCGGGCGCGCTGACCTTGCCCAGCAGGCCCAGAGGGAGCCCCGCCAGGAGCACGGCCGTCAGGGCCGTGGTCAGTATCCGGCGCGCGAACCTGCCCCGCAAACCGCCCTCCTACTCCGCCTTGAGGTGGGGGTCGTCCTGTTCCAGGTAGCCCTGCACGTACTCGGCCGCGGCCTCCTCCAGGGGGGTGAAGGGGGCCGTGTAGCCGGCGGCGCGGAGCTTGTCCATGTCCGCCTGGGTGAAATACTGGTACTTCTCCCGCAGGGTCTCGGGCATGTCCATGTAGTCGATGGCCGGGGCCTTGCCCAGGGCCGCGAACACGGCCTTGGCCAGGTCGTTCCAGGTGCGCGCCCGGCCCGTGCCCACGTTGAACACGCCGTTGACCTCCGGATGCTCCAGGAGCCAGGCCATGAGGTCCACGCAGTCCTTGACCCAGACGAAGTCGCGCTGCTGCCCGCCGTCCGGGTACTCGGGGCGGTAGGACTTGAACAGGCGCATCCGGCCGGTGTCCTTGATCTGCTTGTGGGCCTTGCAGACCACGCTCATCATGTCGCCCTTGTGGTACTCGTTGGGGCCGAAGACGTTGAAGAACTTGAGCGAGACGATGCGGCCGAGCACCCCGGCGCGCAGGGCCCAGAGGTCGAAGAGCTGCTTGGAGTAGCCGTACATGTTCAGCGGCCGCAGGCGCTCCAGCCCGGCCTCGTCGTCGGAGAAGCCCAGGGAGCCGTCGCCGTAGGTGGCCGCGCTGGAGGCGTTGATGAAGCGCACCCCGTGCTGGAGCACGAAGCGGCAGAGCATCTGGGTGTAGCGGTAGTTGTTCTCCATGAGGTGGTCGGCGTCGGGCTCGGTGGTGGAGGAGTTGGCCCCCATGTGGATCACCGCGTCCGTGGCGAAGGGGTCCTCGCCCTTGAGGAGCATCTTGTAGAACTGGTCTTTGTGCAGGTAATCCTCATACTTGAGGTTCACCAGATTCTTCCACTTCTCGTCGCGGCCCAGCTCGTCCACCACCAGGATGTCGGTGACGCCCAGGCGGTTGAGCTTCCAGACCATGGCGCTGCCGATGAAGCCCGCGCCTCCGGTGACGATGTACATGCGCGCTCCTTGCCGGATGGGTCCACAGTTTCGAAAAACTCTAAACAAATCCCATACTGGCTTTCCAGACCGGACGCAACCGTTGCCGCGCGGGAGTTTTCCCGGCCCGGAACGGGTGCGTCCGGGCGTGTTTCACGCAAAAGCCGCCGGGCCGTGACCGGGCCGTCACGCGCAGGCCCCGGGCCGGGCTATACAACCCGCCCAAACCCCGCGCCGATCCATAATTCCCGCCCCCGGCCCGGAGAGACAAGGAGTCCGCTGTGAGTCTGAAAACCAAGATGATCCTGTTCAGCCTGGCCATCGGGCTTTTGCCCCTGACGCTCATGGGTGTGTACAGCGTGGAGCGGGCCGCCGCGAGCCTCTCGGCCCAGTCCTTCGGCCAGCTCCAGTCCGTGCGCGACATCAAGAAGCTGGCCCTGGAGCAGGCCGTGGAGGGCTGGCGGCGCGAGGCCCTGGTCTTCGCCGGGGTCAAGGAGGTCTTCAACGCCCTGGGGCTGTTGCGCGGCCAGGCCATGGGCGCGGCCAAGGGCCAACCCCTGGACGTGGCCGACCCGGCCTTCCAGGACGCCCTGGGCTACGTGGCCGGGGCCTTCAAGCCCTTCGTGGAGGTCCTGGGCTACGAGGACGCCCTGCTGCTGGACGACTACGGCCGGGTGCTCTACTCCCACGCCCGGGGCCGGGAACTGGGCCAGGATCTCAAGGAGGGACCCTACAAGGACTGCGGCCTGGCCCGGCTCTGGGCCAAGGCCCTGGCCGGAAAGGGGGCCGTATTCTCGGACTTCGAGGCCCACCCCCTGGACCAGGGACGGCCCGCGGCCTTTGTGGCCGCCCCGGTGTTCAGCCACACGGGCCTGCGCGAGGGCGTGGCCGTGCTGCGCCTCCCCCAGGCGGCCATCCACGCGGTCATGACCCTGCGCTCGGGCATGGGCGAAAGCGGCGAGTCCTACCTCGTGGGCCCGGACCTGCGCATGCGCTCGGACTCCCGGCGCGACCCGTCCGGGCATTCGGTGGCCGCGTCCTTCGCCTCCAAGGACAACGGCCGGGTGGACACCCCGGCGGTGCGCGCGGCCCTGGCCGGGCAGAGCGGCGCGGCCGTGGGCCCGAGCTTTGACGGCGAGAGCCGCCTGGCGGCCTTTGCTCCCCTGGCCGTGGGCGGGAGCACCTGGGCCCTGGTCTCGGAAATGGCCGAGACCGAGGCCTTCGCCGCCCTGCGCGACCTGCGCCTGGCGGCCCTGCTCCTGGGCTGCGGCACGGCCGTGCTCGTGGGCCTGGGCAGCGTCCTGTTCCTGCGGCGCGAGCTGTTCGGCCCGCTCACGGCCCTGGGCGGGTTCGTCACCGCGGTGACGAACGGGGACTTCGGCCGGGCCCTCTCCGGCCGATTCACGGCCGAGATCGGCAACCTGGCCCGGGGCGTGGGCCGCATGGTGGCCGAGCTCAAGAACAAGCTCGGTTTCGCCCAGGGCATCCTGGACAGCCTCACCGTGCCCTGCCTGGTCTCGGACACCGAGTCCCGGGTGAGCTTCGTGAACCGCCCCCTGCTGGAACTCCTGGAGCGTGACGGCGACCCGGGCCAATACGTGGGCCGCCGGGTGTCCGAATTCCTCCAGCGGCCCGAGGGCGAGAAGACCATCACCCGCCGCTGCTTCGAGCAGAACCGCCCGGTCACGGGCGAGGAGCGGGAAATGACCGGGGCCAGGGGCAGCCGCCTGAAGACCCGGGTGGACGCCGCGCCCCTCTACGACCTGGACCGGACCCTCATCGGGGCATTCGCCGTGGTCCTGGACCTCACCGGCATCCGCGAGCAGGAGGCCCGCATCGGTTCGCAGCACGCCCTGCTGGCCGAGGTCACGGGCCAGGCCGAGGGCATCTCCCGGGAGATCTCGGAGAGCGCCGGGACCCTCTCCCGGCAGGTGCAGCAGGCCTCGGACGGGGCCGTGACCCAGGCCGAGCGCCTGCTCCAGGCCTCCGAGGCCATCGACGCCCTGAGCCGCACCCTGACCGAAGCGGCCCAGAGCGCCCAGGCCGCGGCCGAGGACACCGACCTCTCCGTGGGCAAGGCCCGCGAAGGCCTGGCCGTCATGGAGCGGTCCAACCAGGCCTTTGTCCGGATGCGCGAGATGTCCATGGGCCTGGCCGAGGACATGCGCCGCCTGGGCCAGTCGGCCCAGTCCATCGGCGGGATCATCGACGTGATCAGCGACATCGCGGACCAGACCAATTTGCTGGCGCTCAACGCGGCCATCGAGG
>DFYP01000157.1 GCA_002382645.1 Desulfovibrio sp. UBA4079
AGCCGGGCGCCGAGGGCGAAGCCGCTGCCGCCACCGCCGCGGCGGCCCCGGCCGCCGAAGCGGCCAAGAGCGGGGACTAGGCCTTTCCGGAACGCTGATTCAAGGGACCCCGGGCGACCGGGGTCCCTTTTCTCCCGCCGATCCGCCCCCCCGCCCCCGCGCCGCCAAACCCGGGCCTTGGCCCAAAGAACCGCATGACTCCCAAGGGCATCCTCGCCGGACTGGGCAATCCCGGAGAGCAGTACAGGGAGACCCGTCACAACTACGGGTTCTTCCTGCTGGACCACGTCCTGGGGCTGGCGGCCACGCGCAAGAGCATGCGGCTTTCCCCGGTCCAGGAGTCCGGCGACGCCCTGGCCTGGTCCGCGACCCTGGGCGGCGCGCCCTGGATTTTGGTCAAGCCGCTGACCTACATGAACAAAAGCGGTCTGGTGGTGGCCCGCTACGCCCGCCGCCACGGCCTGGGACCGGAGTCGGTCATCGTGGCCCACGACGAGCTGGACCTGCCCCTGGGCCGCATGAAGCTCAAGCGCGGCGGGTCCTCGGCCGGGCACAACGGCGTGGAGTCGGTCATCAGCGAGCTGGGCAGCCCGGACTTCTGGCGCCTGCGGCTGGGCATCGGCCGGCCCCTGGAACGCCGGGACATGGCCGACTGGGTCCTGGAGCCCTTCGCCCCGGTGGAGCGCGAAACCACCCGCCTGGTGCTGCCCGCGGCCTGGAAGGGCCTGGACCTGTTCCTGCGTCGCGGCGAGGCCCCGGCCGTGCAGTTCCTCAATGGTTTTTCCACGGAAGAGAAAGCGGGAAAGACCGCCATGGACTCCGTTTCCGAACCCTGATATGATCAATTTGGCCGTTTCCCCGACTTGTGACGCCCGGAGCGAGAAGGAGCCTCTACCCGTGTTTCAGATCAACCAGTTGGTCGTCTATCCCTCGCAGGGCGTGGGCCGGGTGGAGCGCATCGAGAGCCAGATCATCGGTGGGGTCAAGGCCGAGTTCTACATCGTGCGCATCCTCTCCAACAACGTGACCCTGATGGTCCCGGTGAAGAACGCCGTGAACGTGGGCCTGCGCCCGGTGTGCAGCCTGCGCACCGGCCAGACCATCTTCGAATCCCTGCGCGACCGCTCGGAGTTCACCGGCTACACCGGCCAGAACTGGAACCGCCGCTACCGGGAATACTCCGAAAAGCTCAAGAGCGGCGATCTGGCCGACGTGGCCTACGTGCTCAAGGAACTCTTCCTCATCGGCCGGGACAAGGAGCTGTCCTTCGGCGAACGCCGCCTGCTGGAGCAGGCCATGAACCTCGTGTCCATGGAACTGGCTTACGCCGTGAACCGGGGCCAGGAAGACATCAAGGCCGACATCACCGACATGTTCAGCGACGTAATCCAGGCGCGCGAGAAGGAAAAAAGTGAAAAACGGGCCTGAGGCCCTTGTCAACGCGGTTCCTTTTCGGTAAAGCCGGATTGACCGCCCGGGGCTGCGCAGGCCTTACGCCGCCCCCGCCTGGTTAGAAATCCGGTTTCCCCCCTGGTTGTACGAGGACAGATGAGGTTGCAGGCGTTGGCCTTTCCGGCCAGGAGCGCCCCCCGACAAAGTGTTTCACCTCCGAGCCGCTCCGCCATCCCCTGCCCGGGAATCCCCGGCAGTGCCTGTGGCGCGGGCACGTGACCCCGAAGACCCCAACCCCACGACCGACGTATGAGCAACAACGGAAACGACCAAGACCTAGCGGCCAGCACCGCCCAGAACGGTGGCGAAAAGCTCAACCTCACCGATCTCAAGTACAAGAGCATGTCCGAACTCATGGACATGGCTTCCCGCTACAACGTGGAGAATCCCAGCGGCCTGCGCAAGCAGGAGCTGATCTTCGCCCTGCTCCAGGCCTGCGCCTCCCAGAACGGCCAGATCTTCGGCGAAGGCGTGCTGGAGATCCTGCCCGACGGCTTCGGCTTCCTGCGCTCGCCCATGTACAGCTACATGCCGGGCCCCGACGACATCTACGTCTCGCCCTCCCAGATCCGCCGCTTCGGCCTGCGCAAGGGCGACGTCATCTCCGGCCAGATCCGGCCGCCCAAGGAGGGGGAGCGCTACTTCGCCCTCCTGCGCGTCTCCGAGATCGGCTTTGAACCGCCGGAGAACTCCAAGAATCTCGTTCTGTTCGACAACCTGACCCCGATCTATCCCAACAGCCGCTTCAAGATGGAAAACGGCGCGGAGAACTACTCCTCCCGGGTCATCGACCTGCTGGCGCCCATCGGCTGCGGCCAGCGCGGCATCCTCGTGGCCCCGCCCCGCACCGGCAAGACCATGCTCCTGCAGACCATCGCCAACTCCATCAACGCCAACCATCCCGAGGTCTACCTCATCGTGCTGCTCATCGACGAGCGGCCCGAGGAAGTGACCGACATGGAGCGCACGGTGCGCGCCGAGGTCATCAGCTCGACCTTCGACGAGCCGCCCACCCGCCACGTGCAGGTCACGGAAATGGTCCTGGAAAAGGCCAAGCGCCTGGTGGAGCGCAAGCGCGACGTGGTCATCCTGCTGGACTCCATCACCCGCCTGGGCCGGGCCTACAACGCCGTGACCCCGTCCTCGGGCCGGGTGCTCTCCGGCGGCCTGGACGCCAACGCCATGCAGCGGCCCAAGCGTTTCTTCGGCGCGGCCCGCAACATCGAGGAGGGCGGCAGCCTGACGATCATCGCCACGGCCCTCATCGACACCGGCTCGCGCATGGACGAGGTCATCTTCGAGGAGTTCAAGGGCACCGGCAACATGGAGATCTACCTGGACCGCCACCTCTCCGAGAAGCGCGTGTTCCCGGCCATCGACATCAACCGTTCCGGCACCCGCAAGGAGGAGCTGCTCCTCGAGGAAGAGGTCCTCAACCGCGTGTGGATCCTGCGCAAGCTGCTCGCCCCCATGAGCCCCATCGACAGCATGGAGTTCCTGCTCGGCAAGATGAAGGGTTCCAAGAGCAACAAGGAATTCCTGAACATGATGAACAAGTAGCCGGCCCCGGCCTGCGAAATTCCTCGAAAGGATGCCGGCAACCGCCTGCATCCTTTCTCTTTTTTGGCCAGGGCCCCGGCCTTGCGCCGCTCCGGCAAGAGCGTAGAATGATTTGTGCGGCCCGGGCCGCGGATACCCATGAAACACACGATCACCCAGCTTCTGCTCATCCCGCTGCTCGCCGCGGCCCTGGTCCTGGCCCCCGCGCTCCAGGCCCGGGCCGCCTGGGGCGAGTTCACCATCTCCGACGAGATCGAGGCCGGCCGCAAGTTCGACGCCTACGTGCGCAGTTCCATGCCCCTGGTGGAGGACACCGAGATCGCGGGCTACGTGGAAAGCGTGGTCCGGCGCCTGGTGAACAACATCCCGCCCCAGCCCTTCCGCTTCACCAGCACGGTGATCCAGAACGGCTCCATGAACGCCTTCGCCATCCCGGGCGGCTACGTCTACGTCTTCACCGGGCTGATCCTGAACCTCCAGACCGAAGACCAGATGGCCGCGGTCCTGGCCCACGAATTGGCCCACGTCACCGAGCACCACGTGGCCAAGCGCATGGCCGAGATGCAGCTGGCCAGCATCGGGGCCATCGCCGGGACCCTGGCCGGGGCCTTCCTGGGCATCGCTGGCGGCGGCTCGAACATGGCCAATCTCGGCGGCGCGCTCGTCATGGGCTCCCAGGCCGGGGCCGCCGCGGCCTATCTCCAGTACACCCAGGAGAACGAGCGCGAGGCCGACCACCAGGGCCTGAACTACCTGGCGGCCGCGGGCTACAATCCCTTGGCCATGGCCGAGACCTTCGACATCATGCAGAAGCAGCGCTGGTACATGTCCAACGACAAGATCCCGTCCTACCTCTCCACCCACCCCGCGCTGCCCGACCGTGTGGCCTACATCAAGGGCCGGGTGGCCCGGATGCCCCAGGACTTCCTCAAGCGCAAGGCCGACAACACCGCCTTCCTGCGGGCCCAGACCCTGGTGCGGGCCAAGCTCCAGGCCACGGACGTGGCCCTGGCCTGGTACACCAACAAGGGCGAGCTGAACCCCCTGGAGACCATGGGCCTGGGCATCGTGCAGACCCGGCTCAACCGCACCGGGGACGCCGAGCGCTCCTTCCAGAAGGCCCTGGCCGCGCTGCCCAACGACTCCCTGGTCCTGCGCGAGGCCGGGATCTACTACTTCAAGCAGGGCAACTTCCAGAAATCCCAGCCCCTGCTGCAGAAGGCCCTGGTCCTCAAGCCGGGCGACGCCCTGACCCTGTTCTACAACGCCCGGCTCCTGGGCGAGAGCAAGCAGTACGACGCGGCCATCGTCTCCATGCGCCAGGTGCTCAAGGAACTGCCCGAGGACCCGGAGGTGCGCTACCACATGGGCCGGCTGCTCGGCGAATCCGGCGACCAGTTCGGCGGGCACCTCAACCTGGCCTACTGCTACGAGCTCCAGCGCAACCGGAAGCAGGCCGAGTTCCACCTGGAAAAGGCCCGCTCCTTCGCCCGCGACGCGGACCAGAAAAAGCAGGTGGAGGACTTCGAGAACTTCCGCCGGGAACGGGAGGAACTGCGCCAGTGACCGGAGCCGCGCCCTTGAAACGAAGGCCTCTTTGGGCTAGCTCATCTTCTTTGGCCCAATCTCCAGCGGACGGACAGCAATGATCGTGGCCCGGACCATCCAGGAGCTGGAAGGCGTCATCGCCGGCTCCTGCGTCACCATCGGCAACTTCGACGGCGTGCATCTGGGACACCAGAAGCTCATCGGCCTGACCTGCCGCCGCGCCCGGGCCCTGGGCCTGGTGAGCGTGGTCCTGACCTTCGAGCCCCATCCCCTGCGCGTGCTCCTGGGCCGCGCCACCCCGCCGTTCATCACCCTGCTGGAGCAGAAGCTCGAACTCATCGCGGCCCAGGGGCCGGACGTGACCCTGGTCCTGGAGTTCACCCGCGAGATGGCCGGGCTCTCGCCCGAGGCCTTCGTGCGCCGCTATCTCGTGGACGGGCTCAACGTGCGCGAGCTGTTCATCGGCTACGACTACGCCATGGGCAAGGGCCGCTCCGGCAACTACGAGACCCTCAAGACGCTGGGCGCGGGCCTGGGTTTCCGGGTGGAGCGCCTGGAGCCCGTGACCCTGGGCGACGCCGTGGTCAGCTCCACGCGCATCCGCGACCTGGTCCAGGCCGGGGAGGTCTGGGAGGCCCGGCCGCTCCTGGGGCGCTTCTACCAGGTGCGCGGCAAGGTGGTGCACGGCCATGACCGCGGCGGCAAGCTCCTGGGCTTTCCCACGGCCAACCTGCTCCTGATCGACGAGCTGGTGCCCAAGACCGGGGTCTACGCCGTCTGGGTCGAGGTGGACAGGACGCTCCTGCCGGGCGTGGCCAACATCGGCACCAACCCCACCTTCGGCAACGCAGCCGTCTCGGTGGAGGCCCATGTCCTGAACTTCAAGGGCGACCTCTACGACCGGGACATCCGGGTCCATTTCGTGCAACGCATCCGCTCCGAGCGCAAGTTCGAGAGCCTGGAGGCCCTGCGCGAGCGGATAGCCGCGGACATCGTCCTGGCCGGGCGCATCCTGGAGGAGCCCGAGGCCCATCCCGCCGGAACGGCCTACGCCTCGGGCCCGGCCACGGACAGCGGAGGCAAGGGCCGATGAGTTCCCTGGCCGGCGTCCCGAAACAGCTCTGGGCCATCCTGGTCTCCCTGCGCCAGGCCCGGTCCCTGCGCTGGCTGGCCTACGGCATCGTCATCGGCGCGGTCACCGGCCTGCTGGCCGCGGCCTATTTCTGGGCCGTGGAATTCTTCCGGATGATCTTCCTCCACGACCTCGCGGGCATGAACCTGCCCGCCCCGGCCGGGGAGCGGATCTTTGAACACGCGGCGGCGGGCCCGCCCCGGCCCTGGCTCATCCCCATCTTCACCAGCGTGGTGGGCCTGCTCACGGGCTTCGTGGTCCAGCGCTTCATCCCCGAGACCATCACCGGCGGCACCGACGGCACGGACGCCACCATCAAGAGCTTCCACCGCCAGGGCGGCCTGATCCGGCCGCTGGTGCCGATCATCCGGGGCATCGCCTCGATCTTCACCATCGCCACCGGCGGCAGCGCGGGCCGCGAGGGCCCCATCACCCAGATGGGCGCGGGCCTGGGCTCCTGGTTCGCCCAGCGGCTCAAGCTCTCGGCCCGGGAGCGCCGCCTGCTCCTGCTGGCGGGCGCTGCCGGCGGCCTGGGCGCCATCTTCCGGGCCCCCCTGGGCGGCGCGCTCACGGCCGTGGAGGTCATCTACCGCGAGGACTTCGAGGCCGAGGCCCTGCTGCCCGCCATCATGTCCTCGGTGACGGCCTACTCCGTCTTCACCTTCTTCTTCGGCTCGCAGCCCATCTTCGGCATCCCCAACTTCGAGTTCAGCGACCCCCGGGAGCTCATCTTCTACACCGCCCTGGCCCTGGCCTGCGCCGGGGCGGGCTGGCTCTACGTGCACACCTTCCGCTGGTTCAAGTTCCAGCTCTTCTTCCCGCTCATGGACAAGGTCGGGCTCATGTGGTCCACGGCCCTGGGCGGCCTGGGCGCGGGCCTCCTGGGCGCGTTCTTCCCCCAGGTCCTGTCCGGCGGCTACGGCTGGCTGGAGCTGGCCATCCTGGGCCAGATCCCGGCGCTCATGCTGTTTGCCATCGTCATCGGCAAGACCATGGCCACCTCCATGACCATCGGCTCGGGCATGAGCGGCGGCATGTTCGCCCCGGCCCTGTTCGTGGGCGGCATGAGCGGCGGCGTGGTGGGCCAGCTGGCCCACCAGTTCTGGCCGGACATCGCCAAGCAGCCCGGCGGCTACGTGCTCGTGGGCATGGCCGCGTTCTTCGCGGGCATCGCCAAGGCCCCCATCGGCCCCCTGGTCATGGTCTGCGAGCTGACCAAGGGCTACGGCCTGCTGGCCCCGCTCATGCTGGCCTCGGCCCTGTGCATCGTCCTCTGCCGCAAGGTCTCGCTCTACGAGCACCAGGTGGACGACAAGTTCGACTCCCCGGCCCATGCCGCCGACGCCACCATCAACGTGCTGGAGGACCTCACCGTGGGCCAGCACTTCAATCCCGAGCGGGTCACGGTCCTGGAGGAGGGCACCACGCTCAAGGCCCTCACGGACATCATCGCCAACACGGCCCAGCTGTTCTTCCCGGTGCGCGACAACCTCGGCCGGCTCACCGGCATCCTGTCCATCCACGACGTGCGCCGCTTCCTGTTCGAGGAGGGGCTGTTCGACCTGGTGGTGGTCCGCGACCTGGCCGGACGGCCCGCCGCGCTCAAGCCCGACGACGACCTGTACACCGCCCTGCTCCTGTTCGTGGACACGGACTACGGCCAGATCCCGGTGGTGGACCCCGACGATCCCCAGGCCATCATCGGGCTCATGAACCGCGAGAACGTGTTCAAGGCCTACGCCCACGCCATCCGCTCCCTGCGCGAGGAACCGGCCTGACGCCACTTGCCTTTCCCGCCCCCGGTCTTATCTTCTGAAATCGTGCAACCTCGAGCCAAAGGCCGCCGTATGCCCGCCTGGTCCCTGGGTTCCGGCACACTCCTCCTGGTGGAGGGCGACATCGCCCGCGCGGACACCGACGCCGTGGTCAACGCCGCCAACTCCCGGCTGGCCGGGGGCGGAGGCGTGGACGGAGCCATCCACCGGGCCGCGGGCTGGGAGGCCCTCCAGGCGGCCTGCCGCATGCACGTGGAGGAGTACGGCGAGGTCCCGGCCGGACAAGCCGTGATCACCCCGGGCTTCGGCCTCGCGGCCCAGTGGATCATCCACGCCGTGGGCCCCATCTGGCGCGGCGGTCACGCGGGCGAGCCCGGACTTCTGGCCTCGGCCTTCCGCCGGAGCCTGCGCCTGGCCCACGAGCAGGGCTGCCGCAGCGCGGCCTTCCCGGCCCTGAGCTGCGGGGCCTACGGCTATCCCGTGGAGCTGGCCGCGCCCGTGGCCCTGGCCGAGCTGCGCCAGGGCCTGGAACAGGGCCTGCTGGCCGAAATCCGGCTGACCCTGTTCGGCCGGGAAAACCTGGAACGCTGGGCCGACCTGGCCCGGACCATCCTCTGACGGAGACCCCCGTGGAACTGAAAGGCACGACCATCCTGGCGGTGAAGGACAAGAGCGGCACGGCCATGGCCGGCGACGGCCAAGTGACCCTGGGCCAGGGCGTGGCCATGAAGCACACCGCCCGCAAGGTCCGCTCCATCTACAAGGACAAGGTCATGGTCGGCTTTGCCGGGGCCACGGCCGACGCCTTCACCCTGTTCGAGCGCTTCGAGAAGAAGCTCGAGGCCTATTCCGGCAACCTGACCCGGGCCGCGGTGGAACTGGCCAAGGACTGGCGCACGGACAAGTACCTGCGCCGCCTGGAAGCCATGCTCCTGGCCGCGGACGGCGAAAACATCCTGATCATCACCGGCACCGGCGACGTCATCGAGCCCGACGACGGCCTGGCCGCCATCGGCTCGGGCGGGCCCTACGCCCTGGCCGCGGCCCGGGCCCTGGCCCGGAATACGGACCTTCCGGCCCAGGAGGTGGCCGAACGGGCCATGCACATCGCCGCGGAACTCTGCGTCTACACCAACGACAACCTCACCGTCCTGACCCGCGAGGCGGGCAAGGGGACCGAAGCGCCATGAGCAACCTGACCCCCCGGGAGATCGTCTCGGAACTGGACAAGCACGTCATCGGCCAGAAGGCGGCCAAGCGCATGGTGGCCATCGCCCTGCGCAACCGCTGGCGCCGCCGCCAGCTGGACCCGGCCCTGCGCGACGAGATCGCGCCCAAGAACATCATCCTCATGGGCCCCACGGGCGTGGGCAAGACCGAGATCGCCCGCCGCCTGGCCAGGCTGGCGGGCTGCCCGTTCTTCAAGGTGGAGGCCACCAAGTTCACCGAGGTGGGCTACGTGGGCCGGGACGTGGAATCCATGGTCCGCGACCTCATGGAGATCGGCGTGAACATGGTCAAGACCGAGGAGCGCGAACGGGTGCGCATCCGCGCCGAGGAGCAGGCCGAGGAGCGCCTCCTGGACCTGCTCGTGCCCGGCGGCCGCCCGGCTGGTCCGGGCGCGGGCTTCATGATGCGCCCCGCCGAATCCCCCGCCCCCAGGGAGGACGCCACCCGCGAGAAGCTCAGAAAGCTCTGGCGCGACGGGGCGTTGGACGACCGTAGCGTGGAGGTGGAGGTGCGCTCCCAGGCCGGACCGCAGATGGAGATCGCGGCCATCCCGGGCATGGAAGAAATGGGCATGCAGATGCAGGAGGCCCTGGGCCGCATGTTCCCGGCCAAGAAGAAGCTCAAGACCATGAAGGTGCGCGAGGCCTTCGAGGTCCTGGTGGCCGAGGAGGCCGAGAAGCTCATCGACATGGACAAGGTCCTGGACACGGCCCGCGAGCGCGTGGAGCAGGACGGCATCCTGTTCGTGGACGAGATCGACAAGATCGCGGCCCGCAGCGAGCACGGCGGCCCAGACGTGTCCCGCGAGGGCGTGCAGCGCGACCTGCTGCCCGTGGTCGAAGGCTGCGTGGTGAACACCAAGTACGGCATGGTCAAGACCGACCACATCCTGTTCATCGCGGCCGGGGCCTTCCACCAGGCCAAGCCCTCGGACCTCATCCCCGAGCTCCAGGGCCGCTTCCCCCTGCGCGAGACCCTGGAGGCCCTGAACAAGGACGACTTCTACCGCATCCTCACCGAGCCCCAGAACGCCCTCTCGGTGCAGTACAAGGCCCTGCTCTCCACCGAGGGCGTGACCCTGGACTTCACCCGCGAGGCCCTGGAGGAGGTGGCGGGCATGGCCGAGAAGATCAACGAGGAGACCGAAAACATCGGGGCCCGGCGCCTCTCCACCATCATGGAGAAGCTCCTCTCCGAGCTGTCCTTCGCGGCCCCGGACCGCGGCGGCCAGAGCGTGCTCGTGGACCGGGCCTATGTCCAGGCCCAGCTCCAGGACGTGGTCGAGGACCGGGACCTGTCGCGCTACATCCTGTAGATTCCCCGCAAAAAAGCGGCGCAGCCCCGCACGGGACTGCGCCGCTTCTGTTTTTTGTTCCCTACATCCCCAGACGCTTCTTGAGCAGGGCGAAGTCCACGTTGGCCGTGACGAGCTGGGCCCCGTGGTTCACCTTGATCATGTCCCTGAGCTTGTGGCTGGTGAGGATGTTCTCCATCTTCTTGGCCACGGTGAAGGTGTCCTCGCGGACCACGATGATCGGCGTCTCCAGGACCTCGGAGCGGGTCAGGATGATGTCGTTGGGGTAGAGGTTGCCGGTGAGGATGAGGCAGGGCGAGTTGCCCTCCAGGGCCACCAGCTGGACGTCCGAGCGGTCGCCGCCCACGATGACCGCGGAATTCTTGTGGCGCTTGAAGTGGGTCAGGAAGTTCTCCACCTGCATGGTGCCGATGAGGAAGTTCTCGACCACCCGCTCGCCCTTGGTCTGGGCCGAGATGAGCTTGCCGTTGAGGCGCTCGGCCAGGTCCGCCACCTTGATGGCGCCCATGAGCGGGTCCGAGGGGATGATGCCCAGGATGTGCACGCCCTGGCGCTCCAGGAAGGGCTGGATCAGGCCCTTCGCCTCTTCCATGTAGGCCTCGGGCACGTCGTTGAAGACGACCCCGGCCAGGTCGTCGCCCGAGGCGGCCTGGGCGCGCAGCACGTAGTCGTAGTGCAGCTCCTTCTGGTAGCGGTCCACGAGCACGGCCTTGAGGCCCAGGGCCTTGACCACGCGGCTGCCCTCCACCCCGCAGTAGGTGCCCGAGCCGAGGTAGGTGCCCGAGCCCTGGACGATCATCACGTCCTTGCCCGCGGAGAGCTTGGCGTAGGCCTGGGAGATGCCCGAGATGAGGTCGCCGCAGCCCGTGGTGAAGGCCTTGACCGTGAAGTCGCGGGTCACCAGCACCGGGGTCACCAGCTCGGGGTCCTGGTCCAGGCCCAGGACCTCCTGGACGAAGAAGGCGTCCTCGTCGCCCACCTTGTCGCCGGTGCGCCGCGGCACGGCACCCACCGGCTTCATGTAGCCGACGTTCAGTCCCTCCTTCTGGAATTTCATTCCCAGGGACATGGCGATGAGGTTTTTCCCCGAATACCCGGCGGTGGAACCCACGTACACGCCGATCATGACGACCTCCCCAGGCCCGCTTGGGCCTCGTCTCGTTCTCTTGTCATCCGCTCTGGTGCAGGGTCATGCGCACGTCGGCCACCACGGCCCGCTCATGGTTGACCAGCACCGGATTGAATTCAGCCTCGTAAATCTCCGGGAAATCCAGGGCCAGCCGGGACATGGTCAGGATGATGTCCTCGATGGCCTTGAAGTTCACCGGCTTCTCGCCGCGCACGCCCTTGAGCAGCATGTAGGACTTGATCTCGCGCACGATCTCGAAGGCGTCGGCCCGCGACACCGGGGCCAGGCGGAAGGCGATGTCCTTCAATATTTCGACGTAGATGCCCCCCAGCCCGAACATCAAGAGCGGCCCGAACTGCTCGTCGCGCTTGAACCCGATGATCACTTCCTTGGAGCCCTTGGGCGCCATCTCCTGGACCAGGCAGCCCGCGATGTAGGCGTCCTCGCGCAGGCGCTGGGCCCGGGTGGTGATGTCGAAGAAGGCGTCGCGCACGGCGGCCTCGTCGGCCAGACCCACCTTGACCCCGCCCACGTCGGACTTGTGCGAGATCTGCGGCGAGGCGATCTTGAGCACCACCGGGAAGCCCAGTTCCGCGGCCGCGGCCGCGGCCTCGTCGCTGCTGCGGGCCAGCCGGGTGCTGGGGGTGGGCAGGCCGTAGGCCGTGAGCACCTCCTGGGCCTCGAATTCCACGATCTCGGAGCGGCCCTTGGCCTTGGCCGTGTCGATGACCGCCCGGGCCCGGTCCAGGTCGCGGACGATGTCCGGATAGACCGGCTCGGGCCGGTTGCGGCGCAGGGCGTAGGAATACATGCTCTCGATGCTGTGGATGGCCGGCTCCGGGAAGGCGTAGCAGGGCACCCCGGCCTCCTGCAGGATGCGCCGGCCCGGGGCCACATACTTCTTGCCCATGAAGCAGGCGAAGATGGGCTTGTCCGAGCGCCTGGCCGCGTCCACGATGACCTGGGCCGTGGCCTCCACCTCCACCGAGGCCACCGGGGTCAGGATGACCAGGAGCGAGTGCACCATGGGGTCGGCCAGCACGGCCTCGATGGCCAGCTTGTAGCGGGCCGCGTCCGAGTCGCCGATGATGTCCACGGGGTTGTACAGGGCGGCGAAGGACGGCAGGAACGACTGGAGCTTGGCGATGGTGGCCTGGCTCAGGGAGGCCATGTGCAGCCGGGAGCGCTCGCAGGCGTCCGCCGCCAGGATGCCCGGGCCGCCGGAGTTGGTCACGATGCCCAGGTTGGGGCCCCGGGGCAGGGGCTGGTGGGAGAAGGCCTCGGCCAGGTTGAACAGGGATTCCACGTCGCCCACGCGGATCACCCCGCACTGGCGGAAGGCCGCGGTGTAGGCCGCGTCGGACCCGGCAATGGCTCCGGTGTGGGAGCTGGCGGCCTTGGCACCCGCGGCCGTGGTGCCGGACTTGATCAGGATCACCGGCTTGTTGCGAGTCACGGCCTGGGCTTGGCGCAGAAATTCGGGCCCGTGCTCCACGTTCTCGATGTAACCCAGGATGACCTTGGTCTCGGGGTCGCGGCCCAGATAGTCGAGCATGTGGGCCTCATCCAGGACCGCCTTGTTGCCCAGGCTCACGAATTTGGAAAAACCGATGTTCTCGCCCAGGGCCCAGTCCAGAATGGCCACGCAGAGTGCGCCGGACTGGGAGAAGAAGGCGATGTGGCCCTTGGAGGGCTGGCCCGCGGCGAACGAGGCGTTCACGCCGTGGCCGGTGTTCATCATGCCCAGGCAGTTGGGACCCAGCAGGGCCATGCCCTGGGCGCGGGCCATCTCGGCCATGTCCCGCTCCAGGTCGAAGCCCTCCTTGCCCACCTCCTTGAACCCGGCGGTGATGACGATGACCGACTTGGCGTTGATCTCGGTCAGGTCGCGGAGCGCGGGCAGGACCCCGTCGCGGGGCACGGAGATGACCGCCAGGTCCAGGCCCTTGGGCAAGTCCTTGACGGCCGTGGTCACGGGCAGGCCCTCGATGGTCCCGGCCTTGGGATTCACGGGAATGAGGCGGCCCGCATAGCCCGCGCCGAGCATGTTGGCCACGATGGTGTGGCCGACCTTGCCCGGCTTGTCCGAGGCGCCGATGACGGCCACGGTCTGCGGATAGAAAAAGGCCTGGAGGTCCATGCCTTGACTCACGACGGGCTCCTGGCTGCGGGATTCCGGGACATGGCCGAGCATATCCCCGGCAGGGCATTTTTTCAAACCAAAAGAGGGGGCGGGCGTTGTTGGCCCGGGGCTTTTCTGCCACAATGCCGGCCATGGACGACGGAAACAGACGCGCGGACGTCACCGGGGCCATTCTGGCCGGGGGTCAGGGACGGCGCATGGGCGGGGTGAACAAGGCCCTGCTGGAGGTGGGCGGCGAGCCCATCGTCAGCCGCCTGGCCCGGACCCTGGGCGCGTTCTTCGAGGAAATCCTGGTGGTCACCCGCGACCCGGCCCCCTATGAGGCCCTGGGCCTGCGGGCCGTCACCGACCGCTTCGCCCAGCGCAGCTCGCTCACCGGCATCCACGCCGCCCTGCACCACGCGGCCACGCCGTTCGTCTTTGTCACGGCCTGCGACACGCCCCTGCTCCAGCCCGCGCTGGTGCGGGCCCTGCTCCGGGACCTGACCCCGGACCTGGACGTGCTCGCCCCGATCCAGGAGAACGGCCACTACGAGCCGCTCTGCGCCTTCTATTCGCAGGCCTGCCTCGGACCCGTCCAGGCCCTCCTGGAGCAGGACGTGTTCCAGATCATCCGCTTCTTCCCCCAGGTGCGGGTGCGGGCCATGCCCGTGGCCGAGTTGCGCGCCGCGGACCCGGACCTGCTCTCCTTTGCCAACGCCAACACCCCCGAAGAACTGGAACAACTGCGGGCCCTGGCCCGCCGGGAGACCCGGCCATGACCGGACGCCTGGACGTGACCCGCAAACTGGACCTGGACGCGGCCCTGGCCCTGCTCCTGGAGGCCGCCCGGCCCCGGGAGCCGCGCAGCCTGCCCCTGGCCCAGGCCCTGGGACTGGCCGCCGCCGAGGACGTGCGCGCGCACCAGGACGTGCCGTCCCGGCCCCGCTCGGCCCTGGACGGCGTGGCCCTGCGCAGCGCGGACACGATCACGGCGACCCCGCAAAATCCC
>DFYP01000053.1 GCA_002382645.1 Desulfovibrio sp. UBA4079
GGCCGAGCGGCCCGCAGCCGCCTCCGAGACACCGGCCAAGGCGGCCAAGGCCTCGCCCGCGCCGTCCGGCCCCCTGGCCGCGGCCCGCGCCCGGGAGAGCGAGCTCTCGGACCACGACCTGGCCACGCTCAAGCAGAATCTGGGCAAGGACGCCTTTGACCAGACCGGCCAGGCCTCCTGGACCGACCTGCCCGGCCAGGGCAAGGGCGGCCTCACCGCGGCCCACCCCAACCTGCCCGTGGGCTCCAAGGTCGAGGTCACCAACCTGGACAACAGCAAGCGCGCCGTGGTCATCATCACGGACCGCGGCCCGTTCAACGGCCGGGTCGTCGATGTCTCGCGCTCGGCCGCCGAGCAGCTGGGCATGCTCGACAGCGGCACGGCCAAGGTGGGCCTGCGGGTCCTGGACCGGCCCAAGGGCAAGGCGGCCCAGAAGGTGGCCGCGAAAAAGGTCAAGGCAGCGGCCGCCCGGCCCGCTCCCCAGGTCCAGGCCCAGGCCGACGAGGACGCGGTGAGCCCCGAGGACATGGTCACGGCCGACGAGGCCGCGGCTCCGGCCTCGGCCAAGAAGAAGGCCGCCAAGCAGGACAAGGCCTCGGCCAAGACCAAGGCCCCGGCCAAGCCCCAGGCCAAGCCGGCCGCCGCGCCTCCGGCCAAGCAGCAGGCCGCCGCGACAAAGGAGGCGGCCCCGGCCAAAGCCAAGGCCGCCGGCGGCAAGTATTTCGTGCAGGTGGGATCGTTCGCCAGCCCGGAGAACGCCGAGAAGCTGGTGAAGCGGCTCAAGGCCCAGGGCTTCGGCGGGTCGCGCCAAGTGCGCGCCGAGACCGGCGGCAAGGTCCTCTACCGGGTCCAGGCCGGGAGCTTCCCGGACAAGGCCGCGGCCGAGTCGGCGCTCAAGGCCCTCAAGGGGGAGTTCCCCTCGGGCTACGTCACGGCCGACTAGGGATTCAGCTCGGCCCGGAACTTGCGGGACAGACGGAAGACCACGACCTTGCGCGGCGGCAGGGTGATGGTCTGGCTGGTCTGCGGGTTGCGGCCCTTGCGGGCCTTCTTGGGATAGGCCTCGAACTTGCCGAAACCGCTCACGAGCAGGGCGTGGTCCTTTTTGATGGACTGCTTCATGAGGTCCAGGACCATCTCCACCAGCTCCTTGATCTCGGCGCGGTTCTTGTCGGTCTTCTCGTAGATGTAGTCCACGATGCCGGCCTTGGTCAGGGTCTGACCGCTCATGTCGCCTCCTTCAGGGCCTGCGGCCCGTCGCTCTCAGATCTTGGCCCGGATGGCCTGGGCCAGCCCGGTCATCTCCTCCTGCCCGGCGTAGGCCGACTGGGCCCAGAGGGAGAGCCCGTCGCCGCCGTGGCGGGGGATGAGATGAAAATGGGCGTGGGGCACCAGTTGCCCCGCCGCCGCATGGTTGTTCATGCCCACGTTGAGGCCCTCGGCCCCGGTGGCGGCCATGACCGCCCGGCCCACGGCCTGCATGGCCGCCAGCAGATCCTCTCCGAGGCCTGCGGGCAGGTCCCAGAGGGTCGGGTGGTGGGCCTTGGGCAGGACCAGGGCGTGGCCCTTGCGCACCGGCGCGATGTCCAGGAAGGCGAGGACCGTTTCGGTCTCGTAGAGCTTGGCGCAGGGAATCTTCCCGGCCACGATCTGGCAAAACACGCAATTCCCGGACATTCTCAAAGGCTCCCAAGATGTTGGAAACCGGGGACCCCGGCCGCCGGATGCAGCGGCCAAGCTCCACGTATACAGGGAGTTTTAGCGCAACAGTATTGGATTATCAAGAAATATCATGACGGAACCATAAAAGTCCCACAGGACCTTGGCGCTCCGGGGCCTTGCGGGCCGGTCTCAGTCCGGAGGCGGGGCGTATTCCGGCACCAGGTCGCGCAGGGCCGCGCGCACCGCCTCGCCGTCCAGGTCCCGGGCGGCCAGGAGCAGCCGCTCCACCCCCCGCGCCACCTCCCCGGCCCCGGGATCGGTCCCGTCCCTGCGGCCCAGGACCAGGATCTTCTCGTGCTCGGTGCGGACCACGCCCTCGTCCTCGCTGAACAGCTCCTGGCTCAGGGTCTCGCCGGGCCGCAGGCCGGTGAAGGCGATCTCCACGTCCCGGCCCGGCTCCTTGCCCGAGAGCCGGATGAGGTCGCGGGCCAGGTCCGCGATGTGCACCTGCTCGCCCATGTCCAGGACGAAGATCTCGCCGCCCCGGCCCATGGCCCCGGCCTGGAGGATGAGCTGGGCGGCCTCGGCCGTGCTCATGAAGTAGCGCCGGGCCTCGGGGTGGGTCACGGTCACGGGCCCGCCGCGCTCGATCTGGCGGAGGAACAGCGGCACCACCGAGCCGCTGGAGCCCACCACGTTGCCGAAGCGCACGGCCATGAACCGCGTGGGCCCGCCCTCGAAGCAGCGCATCAGGAGCTCGGTGACCCGCTTGGAGGCCCCCATGACGCTGGCCGGGCGCACGGCCTTGTCCGTGGACACGAGCACGAAGCGCTCGGCCCCGTGGGCCCGGGCCGCGGCCATGACCGTGCGCGAGCCGAGCACGTTGTTGGCCGCCGCCTGCCAGGGATTCTCCTCGAGCATGGGCACGTGCTTGTAGGCCGCGGCGTGGAAGACCACCTGGGGCCGGTGCGCGGCGAAGACCCGCTCCATGAGCGCGGCGTCGGCCACGCTGCCGAGCACGGGCGCGAAGTCCCGGAAGCCCAGCTCCTGCGAAAGCTCCTGCTGGGCCCGGAACAGGTTGTACTCGCCCTGGTCCACCAGCACGAGCCGGCCCGGCCCGAAGCGCACGATCTGGCGCAGNNAGCTCCGCGCCGATGGACCCGCCGCAGCCCGTGACGAGCACGGTGCGGCCCGCCAGCGCGGCCCGAATGCCCTGCTCGTCCAGGCGCACCTCGGTGCGGCCCAGGAGATCCCGGTAGTCCACGGGCCGCAGGGTGGTGAGCACCCGGCCGTCCATGATCTCGCCCAGGGGCGGCAAAATCCTGTGGGCCAGGCCCGAGGCCGCGCTGGCCTCCAGGATGGCCCGCATCTCCTGGGGCGTGGCCCGGGACACGGCGATGAAGACCTCCTCGGCGCGTTCGCGGGCGGCCACGGCCGCGAGGTCGGCCACGGGCCCGAACACGGGCAGGCCGTGCAGGGTCCGGCCGCGCTTGGCCGGGTCGTCGTCCAAAAAGCCCAGGACCCGGCAGCGCAAGCCTGCGTTGCCCAGGACCTCCCGGGCCACCAGCTCCCCGGCCCGGCCT
>DFYP01000106.1:0-2844 GCA_002382645.1 Desulfovibrio sp. UBA4079
CGGCCCAGGCAGCGGCCCCGGGCACGCATCCCTGGTCCTTCAGCCCGAGCTATCTCCAGGCCCAGCGCGAGGTGACCACCCTGCTCCCGGCCATCCTCTTCGGCCTGCTGGCGGGCTTTCTCCTGAACTTCATGCCCTGCGTGCTGCCCGTGGTCAGCCTGAAGCTCTCGGCCCTGCTGGGCGGCACGGCCAGCGGCCGCCTGCCGCGCCAGGAGCAGTTCCGGGAGCACAACCTGTTCTTCGCCCTGGGCGTGCTGGCCTATTTCCTGTTCCTGAGCCTGCTCCTCGGGGCCACGGGCCAGGCCTGGGGCCAGACCTTCCAGAAGCCCGGGGTGGTCCTGGCGCTGGTCACCATCCTTTTCGCCCTGTCCCTGTCCCTGTTCGGCATCTACACCCTGCCCATCGTGGACATGAAATTCGGCCAGTCCACCCGGCCGCGGACCCAGGCCTTCTTCACCGGCGTGCTGGCCACGCTCCTGGCCACCCCGTGCAGCGGCCCGTTCCTGGGCGGGGTCCTGGGCTGGGCCCTGCTCCAGCCGCCCGCGGTGATCAGCGCGGTGTTCCTCTCCATCGGCCTGGGCATGGCCATGCCCTACCTGATCATGGTGGCCAGTCCCGGGCTGGTGCGCTTCCTGCCCAAGCCCGGGCCCTGGGTGGGCCACATCGAGAAGGGCGTGGCCTTCTTCCTCATGGGCACCTGCATCTACCTCCTGAGCATCCTGCCCGAGGACCGGCTCGTGGCCGCCCTGATCCTGCTCTGGATCACGGCCCTGGCGGCCTGGCTCCTGGGTTGGGCGTCCCGCGTGGACGGCCGGGGCAACGCCCTGGCCCTGCGCGCCCTGGCCCTGGCCCTGGTGGTGACGGCGTTCGTCTGGGCCATGCGCCCGCGCAGCGAGACCGCCTGGACCGAATTCCGGGCCCCCAACTTCGCCGAGCGCCTGGGCAAGGAGACCCTGTTCGTGGAGTTCACCGCGGACTGGTGCCCGTCCTGCAAGGTCCTGAACCAGGCCGTGCTGACCCAGGACAACATCGCCTCCTGGCGCGAGCGCTACGACCTGACCCTGGTGCGCGTGGACCTGAGCCAGCCCAATCCCGAGGGCGAGGCCCTGCTCCAGGCCCTGGGCAGCCGGAGCATCCCGGTGCTGGCCGTGTTCCCGGCCAGGGCCCCGGACAAGCCCATCGTGCTGCGCGACTTCTACTCCTCCCGCGACATCCGCGAGGCCCTGGACAAAAGCCTGCGGCGCTGACCCCCACAAGGAGATCCTCATGCTGCAATTCCAGTACTTCCTGCCCACGCGCCTGCTGTTCGGCCCCGGGGTCCTGGACCTCCTGGCCGAGACCCCGTTCCTGCCCAAGGGCTCCAAGGCCCTCATCGTCATGAGTTCCGGCGGGTCCATGGTCCGCAGCGGGGTCCTGGGCCGGATCCAGGGCCTGCTCTCGGCCCGCGGGGTGGGCAGCATGGTCTATGACCGGGTGCGGCCCAATCCCGAGTCCGAGCAGGTGGACGAGGCCGCGGCCGTGGCCCGGGACTCGGGCGCGGACTTCCTCGTGGGCCTGGGCGGGGGCAGCCCCCTGGACGTGGCCCGCACCGCCGCCTCCATGGCCCGCAATCCGGGCAGGTTCTGGGACTATGTGCAGGGCGGCAGCGGCGGCAAGAAGACCCCGGAGAATCCGCCGCTGCCCACGGTGGCCATACCCACCACCGCGGGCACGGGCTCGGAGATGAACTGCCGGGCCGTGATCAGCAAGACCGGCTCCAGCGAGAAGCTGGCCTGGGGCTCGGAAGCGGACTTCGCGGCCCTGGCCGTGGTGGACCCGGACCTGACCCTGACCCTGCCCCCGCGCCAGACCGCGCTCACCGGCCTGGACGCCATGTTCCACGCCATGGAGGGATTTTTGTCCACGCGCCGCCAGCCGATCACGGACCTCATGGCCCTGGAGGCCGTGCACCTAGTGGCCAACCATCTGCCCAAAGCCCTGGCCGACGGCTCGGACCGCGCGGCGCGCACCGTGCTGGCCTGGGCCGCCACCTCGGGCGGCATCTGCCTGTCCCAGGCCGGGGCCACGGCCCAGCACGCCCTGGAACACGCCCTCTCGGCGCTCCGGCCGGACCTGCCCCACGCCGCGGGCCTGGTGCTCCTGTGCCGGGCCTTTTTCCGGCGCCTGGCCGAAAAGGCCCCGGACCGCTTCCTGGAGCTCTCCCTGGCCCTGGGCTGCCCCGAGCTCGAGGCCGGGCCCGAAGGCTTCCACAGGGCCTTGGACCGGCTCCTGGCCGAGGTGGGCCTGGGCGAACTCAAGGCCAGGGACTTCGGCCTGGACCCGTCCATGGCCGGGCTCCTGGCGGACAACGCCCTGGCCACCAACGAGCGGCTCATCGGCCTGACCCCGGGCGGCATGGACCGGGCCGACCTGGTCCAGATCCTGGAGGAGGCCCTGGCCTAGGGAGGAAAACGCATGGACCGGCTCAAGGAACTTTCGACCCGGCGCAAGAAGGCCCACACCCGGCTCTTGCAGCTCAAGTCCAAGACCTACGCGGCCTTTCTGGAGATGGAGCGGGCCGCCTACAGCGACGGGGCCCTGCCGCGCAAGGCCAAGGAACTCATCGCCGTGGGCATCTCCGTGGTCATCGACTGCCAGTCCTGCATGCAGTGGCACATCGAGCAGGCCGCGGCCCAGGGCGCCACGCGCCAGGAGGTCCTGGAGGCCATGGAGGTGGGCATGGAGATGGGCGGCGGGCCGGCCACGGTCTCGGCCCGCTTCGCCCTGGAGGTCATGGATCAGCTCTTCAAGGACTGAGGCCTAGGCGATGCAGATCATGCGGTAGTCGTCGCCGGTGATGCATTT
>DFYP01000106.1:2936-5268 GCA_002382645.1 Desulfovibrio sp. UBA4079
AACCCCGCGCCGAATCCGGCCCGCTCGGCCCAGTCCCGGCAGTGGCTCCAGAGATGGGAGGGCACGCTCCCGGGCCGCAGGTTCTCGGCGGCCCAGGCCTGCACGTCCATGCAGAAGGAATGGGCCGCGCGCACCTCGTCGGGGATGCTCTCCTCGGTCCCGGCCCAGAGCAGCTGGGTCTTGTCCGTGCAGTAACCCTCCAGGGCGAAGCCGATGTCCAGGGCCAGGGGCTGGCCCAGGTTCCAGACCTTGCCCGCATAGCCCATGTACGGCGAGGCCGGGTGCTCCCCGCGCACGCCCAGGGGCCCGTTGTAGGCGCTGGGGTAGTTGCCCGAATCCCCGGCCGAGACGTGGCCCAGGAAGATCTCCTCGCCAAAGGCGCTCATGCGCATGAGGCCCTGGTGGCCCAGGGTGAAGAAGACCTGCCAGCAGAGGTGGGAGATCTCGCGCTCGTTCATGCCCGGCTTGAGCACCTGGGGCAGGATGTCGTGCAGGGCCTGGTGGTGGCGCTCCCCGGCCAGGCGCAGGATGCCCAATTCGTACTCGGACTTGAGGCTCTGGGCCAGATTCAGGACCAGGTCCCCGCCCAGGAAGCGGCGGCCGGGCAGGCGCTCGCTGAGCATCTGGCCCAGCTGCCAGGACAGGGCCGTGACCTCGGCGGCCAGGACCTCGGGGAAGGGCACGCCCGCGTCCGCGGCCAGGCCCTCCAGGTCCTTGAAGGACTTGTACGTGGCCGTGCGCAGGGTCGGGCTCTCCAGGGCCGCGCGGTGTGCGCCCTTGCGCGTCAGGAGCAGGGGCTCGCCCGAAAGCGGCAGCCAGAAGCAGCCCGTGCCCAGGGTCCCGGCCAGGTAGTAGATGTTCAGCCGGGAGAAGGCCAGGAGACCGCCCGCCTCGGGCGCGGTTTCGGCCAGGAAACGGCGGACCTTGGCCCAGCGGGACTCCAGTTCGGGGCGGGGGATCACGTTCATGGCTTCGAACATGGCGAGGCTCCTTGCGGGGCGGGCTAGGCAACGGCCCGGGTTTGCTGTAGTGAATGGCCTCTGAAGAGGACCTCAGTTCATGCTGATCAGCGACACAGAGCTAGCCGCCCTTCTGCGCCAGGTCAAGACCATCGCCGTGGTCGGGGCCAAGGACAAGCCCGGCCAGCCCTCGGACACCGTGGGCCGCTATCTCCTGGCCGCGGGCTACACCGTGATCCCGGTGCATCCGGCGCGCACGAACATCTGGGGCCTGACCACCTACAAGAGCCTGGCCGAGATTCCCGGCCCCGTGGACCTGGTGGACCTGTTCCGGGCCGCGGAACACTGCCCGGCGCACGCCGCCGAGGTCCTGGCCATGAAGCCGCTGCCCCGATGCTTCTGGATGCAGCTCGGCATCGCCAGCCCCGAGGCCCGGGCCGCGCTGGCCCACAGCCCCATCGCCGTGGTGGAGGACCGCTGTCTCATGGTCGAGCACCGCAGACTGCTGGGAGGCGGGAATGGCTGACGAGGCCTTCGCCTGCCGCATGTGCGGCCACTGCTGCCAGGGCCAGGGCGGCATCCTGCTCACGGACAAGGACCAGACGCGGCTGGCCGCGCACCTGAACCTGGGCCTGGAGGAGTTCCTCACGCGCTACACCGAGCCCCAGGACGGCAAGATCGGGCTGGTCTGCGGCCCGGACGGCTGCTGCGTGTTTTTCAAGGAAGGCTGCGGCGTGCACCCGGGCCGTCCGGACGTCTGCCGGGCCTGGCCGTTCTTCCACGGCAACCTGGTGGACGAGACGAGCTGGAAACTCATCCAGGACTACTGCCCGGGCGTGAACCCGGAGGTGTCCTTCGTGGACTTCGTGCGCCAGGGCCGCCGCTATCTGAAGGACAACGGTCTCTGCCGCGACGACCGCGGCAACGCGCCCAACGCCCTGCTGGACAGCAAAAAACCGGAGAAGGGCTCATGAGCAGCCTGACCCTGGCCCAGTGCTTCCGCGCCCTGCAACTGCAGCCCGGCGCCTCCCTGGCCGAGGTCAAGACCGCCTTCCGCAAGCTGGCCTTCCAGTTCCATCCGGACCTGAATCCCTCGCCCGAGGCCGCCTCGATATTCCGCAAGATCAACGAGGCCTACGTCCTGCTCTCCAAGACCCTGCCCGAGACCCCGCCCGGCCAGGCCCCAGGCCCCGGCCCCGAGGCCGAGCCCAGGACCGGACCGGCCCAGGGGGCCCAGGCCTACGAGCGCCAGCAGCGCCAGGCCCGGCCCGAGCCCCCGCCCCAGCGGGACTCCGCCGCCGAGCGCCAGGCCGCCTGGTCCCGCAGCTACAGCGTCCGCGACGAGGACGTGCTCCGCGACCTCTTGAAGGACC
>DFYP01000046.1:0-2172 GCA_002382645.1 Desulfovibrio sp. UBA4079
TCGCCCTGGGCCATGGCCTTGGCGAAATCCACGCCCAGGGCCACGGGCCGGGTGATGGCCCGGGTCAGGACGAGGCCCAGGACCACGGCCAGGATCACGCCCAGGGCGGCCCCGGCCAGGGCCGCGGTCTGGCCCGCGGAGGCCGCCGCAACGGCCGCGGCCACCTCCTGGGAGGAGCGCTTGCTGGTGTATTCCACGGCCTTGTCCAGGATGGCCACGGCCTCGTTCATGCGGTCCCGGCCCTCGCCCAGGAGCAGGGCGGTCATGTCGGCGAAGACCTGGCGGGCGGTGGCCGCCTCGGCGCCCATCTCGTCGAGCACGGCCAGGGTCTTGCGGGCGCTGGGCAGGACCTGCTCGCCCAGCAGGCGGGAGGCGGACTGGCGGTCGCCCGCGGCCACCAGGCGCTTGATCTCGGCCACGCCCTGGTGGAAGGCCATGTGGTCCTGGCGCACCCTGGCCATGAGNNCCCTCGAAGGAGCGGCCGCTCAGGAGCAGTTCGGCCGCGTCCGTGGCCAGCTTGTAGTGGTCACCGCGGAAGCGCAGGAGTTCGGCCAACAGGGCGTCGGGATTGGCGATGTCCAGGTCCTGGATCTTGCGGGACAGGTCCTGGGACGTGTTGTTCACTGCGGCGGCCCGCTCCATGGCCGTCCGGAACTCCTTCCAGAGCCCGGCCTCGTCGGGGTCCAGGGGCAGGGCCTGGTAGGCCTCGGCATGGGCCTTGTAGCGCTCCCGGGCGGCCTGGATGTTGGCGTACTGGCCGTCGCGGCCCTTGCTGTCCAGGTTGGGCGAGAGCAGGGTGCGCAGGGCCTGGTTGATGGTCCTGAATTCGGCCTTGACCGCGGACAGGTGGGCCACCGCGGGCAGCGCTTCCTGGCCCACGGACCGCAGCCGTCCGCTGAGGCTCCGGATCTCCAGGATGCCCAGCACGCCCACGGCCAGGGTGAGCAGGGCCACCAGGAGAAAACCGCCGAGAAGCTTGACCCCGAGCTTTACATCCTTCATGGCGCGACTCCTTAAGCGAACCGGACATTCCCCGGAGGGAGGAGGGGAAAGCGTTCAGTGTCGAGGTTCGCGGGAGTAGCATAAGGGAAATAGAGGACCGGCCATATGATAATATGGCGTCAGCCGGGTGACGTGAGAGGAAATCCGGGATGGCCCGGGAGGTTTTGCTGCCGGGCTCAGCCCCGGCGGCGCGGCCGCCTGCGTCTGCGGCCCGGATCCCCGCCGCGGGACTGGTCCCCGTAGTGCTCCTCGGGCGCGGGCCGGGAGCCGCCCTCCCCGGGCAGCACCGGGGTGGCGTGCAGGCTGCCCTGGTACTCCTCGTCCAGGAGCATGGCCAGGAGCCGGGCCCCGTCCTCCTCCTCGGCCAGCTTGTGGACCAGGGGCAGGTAGCGGGCCAGGCGTTCGCGTTCCAGGGCGGTCTTCTTGCGGTAGCGGGCCTCCAGGAGCCCGGCCAGGCGCTCGGCGGCCACCTCGGCCACGTCGTCGTCCGTGGGCAGCTCGCGGTGGATGAGCTGGATGCTGTAGAGCCGGGCGATGCGCATGAGCTCGAGCTTCTGGATCACGTCCACCAGGGAGATGACCTCGCCCGAAAGCCCGGCCCGGCCCGTGCGGCCGGAGCGGTGGATGTAGGCCTCGCGGTCCTCGGGCGGGCCGTAGAGGATCACGTGGGACAGCTCCGGGATGTCGATGCCCCGGCCGGCCACGTCCGTGGCCACCAGGAAGCGCAGGCTCTTGGCCCGCACCCGGGCCAGNNTCCGCGGAAAGCTCGTCGGCGTCGTAGCCGAACTGCTGGAGCACGGCGCTGACGAAGTGCACGTCGCTCTTCTTGTTGCAGAAGATGATCGCCTGGGCGGGCTGCTCCACCTCGATGATGCGCATGAGGCAGCGCTCCCGGCCCATGGCCGGGACCTCGTAGTAGGTGTGGGCGATCTCGGCCACGTGGACCTGGGCCCCGGAGAGCGAGAGCATCTCGGGCTTGTCCAGGAACTCCTCGGCCAGCCGGAGCACGTGGCCCGGGAAGGTGGCCGAGAACATCGAGGAGTGCACCTTGCGTTTGGGCAGGTAGCGCTGGACCTCCTTCATGTCCGGGTAGAAGCCGATGGAGAGCATCCGGTCGGCCTCGTCGAACACGAGCATGCGCAGGTGGTCCAGGGTCAGGGAGCGCTTGAG
>DFYP01000046.1:2203-2679 GCA_002382645.1 Desulfovibrio sp. UBA4079
TCGGCCTCGCGGGCCACCTGGTTGGCCAGCTCGCGGGTGGGCACCAGGACCAGGGCCTGGCACTCGGCGCGGGAGGGGTCCAGGAGCTGGAGCATGGGCAGGACAAAGGCCCCGGTCTTGCCGCTGCCGGTNNGAGCGGCGGCAGGCCCTTGGCCTGGACCGGGGTGAGCGCGGTCCAGCCGGCGCGGTCGCAGGCGGCGCGCAGGGCTTGGGGCAGGGTTTCCAGGGTGAGTTCGGGCAGGGCGGCTTCAGGCTCGGGGGCGTGGGCGGCGTCCGGGGTCGGTGCGTGCTGTTCGTTTTCCATGCACGGTCCCTACCCCACAAGCCCGTGCAGGGCAAGGCGCGATGGCGGCCGACCGCTGAAAAGGCCCATGGCGCAGGCCGTCCAAAAAACGCGCGGGCACGGCGCGGAAAACCCGCAAGCCCGGGGCGTATCGGTCACACGCGAGGGTTTGCGGTTTTTGAAGCAACGCGGC
>DFYP01000046.1:2724-3132 GCA_002382645.1 Desulfovibrio sp. UBA4079
GGCCCGCGGTGAACGGGCCCATGGGCGTGAGGGCCGTGGCGGTGCGGCCCACGGGGTTGCGCGGCTTGGCCGGTCCGGCCTCGGCGTCCAGGGACAGGTTCATGTTCATGTCCCGGAGCTCGGGCTGGGGGGCCCGGGGGGCCTCCTCCACGGTGTCGGTGAGCAGGAGCGGCGAGGCCTGCTCCTCGTCGATGGACAGGCGCAGGCTGTCGTCCAGCACCGGTTCCAGGAGGTCGAAGCCCGAGCGCTCGTCGTCCTCCTCGAACATGTCCAGGACGGCGCTGGGCCGCTTGGGGGCCGGGGGCGGGGTCAGGGCCGCGAAGGGGTCGCTGGGCCGGCGCGGCGGCCTGAGCGCGAACGGGTCCTGGGCCGCGATCTTGTCCGGCGCGGGGGGCGCGGGCTTGGCCG
>DFYP01000185.1 GCA_002382645.1 Desulfovibrio sp. UBA4079
CTCGACCTACCGCGAGGGCCTGCCCCACTCCCTGCTGGAGGCCATGGCCATGGCCCGGCCCGTGATCACCACGGACGTGCCCGGATGCTGCGAGACCGTGGTGCCGGGCCGCAACGGGTTCCTCGTGCCGCCCCGGGACCCGGGCGCCCTGGCCAAGGCCATGGAGCAGTTCATCCTCAACCCCGGGCGCATTCCGGACATGGGCGCGGCCAGCCGGACCCTGGCCGAGGAGCGCTTCGACGTGCGGAGCGTGAACGCCCAGATCCTGGCCTTCCTGGGACTCGCATGAAACGGTTCCTGGACCTGGCCCTGGGCCTGATCCTTGCCGCGCTCTGCGCCCCGGTTCTGGGCCTGGCGGCCCTGGCCGTGCGCCTGGACCTGGGCCCGGGCGTGCTCTTTCGCCAGACCCGCAGCGGGCTGCGCGGCCGTGCCTTCACCCTGTACAAGCTCCGCACCATGCGCCATGGCCCGGGCCCGGACAGCGAACGCCTGACCCGGCTGGGCCGTTTCCTGCGGGCCAGTTCCCTGGACGAGCTGCCGGAACTCTGGAACGTGCTGCGCGGGGACATGAGCCTGGTGGGTCCCAGGCCCCTGCTGCCGGAGTATCTCGGCCGCTACACGCCGCGCCAGGCCCGGCGGCTGGAGGTGCGGCCCGGGATCACGGGCTGGGCCCAGGTGCATGGCCGCAACGCCCTCGCCTGGGAGGAGCGCTTCGAGCTGGATGTCTGGTACGTGGAGCACCATTCCCTGGGCCTGGACGCGCGCATCCTCTGGCGCACCCTGGGCTGCGTGCTCTCGGGCCGGGGCGTGGCCGCGCCGGGCTCGGCCACCATGACGGAGTTTTTGGGGAGCTCTACGGAAGATTCGAGGGCGGGTTGAGCGGTATCCAGCGCACGGTCTCATCCGGGTCCAGGGTCTCGCGCACCGGCAAATGCCCCTGGAGCGGGTTGGCGCTGTTGGGCCGCTCGGCCCGGATCCACCAGAGATAGAAGCCCTGGCCGGGCACGAAGCGGCAGAGCAGACGGGCGTGCTCCAGCTGGAACACGCGGTCGGCCACGGCATAGCAGCGGCCCTTGCGGCAGAACCGGCCGTCCTGGTCCAGGTCCCCGGCGGTCCAGTCCCGGGCCTCCTCGCAGGGCGCGGACGCGCCGGGCCGGGCGCCCTTGGCCGCGAAGCAGCGCAGGCTCCCGCCGGGTTCGCGCACCCGCAGCAGGTCCCGCTCCCCGGAATACTCCACCCCCACGGGCGTGCCGCCGGGCAGGAGCTTCTGCAGGGGCGCGTTGTACCAGGTGCGGTAGGTCAACAGCCCGTTCTTCAGGCTGAATCCGGTCTCCTTGCGGGACAGGCCCGAGGGCTTGCCCGTGGCCAGGTCCACGGCCTCGCTGCGTTCGCCCGGGCCGCTGTACTCCACCTGGCCGTCCGCGAACCGGGCCGCCTCGAACGGGCCGCCGGGCACGCGGAATTCGTTCATCAGCCGGCCCTCCTCCGGGGTGCGCACGCTCACCGAACCGTCGGCGCAGGCCGCCCAGAGCAGGCCGTCGCCCTGGCTGAAGCCCAGGGCCAGGCAGGGCCCGGGCAGCTTGCCCAGCTCCCGCAAGGCCTTGGCCGGGGGCCCGGCCCAGAGCGTGTTGGTCTCGTCCGCGGCCGCCAGCCAGGCCCCTGAGGGCGACACGGCCAGGGCCGTAATCCGGCCCTTGAGCGTGCGTTTTCCCTCCACAGAGCCGTCCTCGGCATCCGCCACCACCAGGGTCTCGCGGTCCGCCGTGGCCGCGGCCAGGAAGCGCGAGTCCGGCAGCCAGGAGACCAGGGCCGCGGGGCCGCCGGGCAGGGTCAGGCCCGCGCAGGCCTGCTCGCCGAACAGCCGCACCGTGCCGTCGGAGAGCGCCACGGCCAGGCTTTCGTCCGTGGCCTGGAAGGCCGTGGCCTGGAAGGCCGTGGCCTGNNCGTGGCCTGGAAGGCCGTGGCCTGGTCGAAGAGGATCAGGGTGGCGGGCTCGCGCACGAGCTGGAAGGCGTACTGGCCCAGGGCGCTCTCGGGCGGCGGGGTGTACAGCAGGTCCTCGTTGAAGGCCCGCACCTGGCGGGAGCGGAACAGCAGGGACGGCAGGGTCTCGGCCGGGCCCTCCAGCCGGGCGGCGTCCGGGGCCGGGGCCGGGGCGCCCGGAGTCCGGGCGGAACAGGCCGCCAGCAGGAGGACGCAGAGGAGGAAGAGCCGGGGCCTTGGGAGCATGGGGGCAGTCTATGTGAAAGCCGGTTCCTGGGCAAGGCTCGGCCCGGGTTTCCAGGCTAACCTGCCGGACTTCCAGGAGCACCTGCCGGCTCGTGAAGTCCGGCCGCCCCCATTGCCTGCGCCAGGGTTTTTCTGGTAAGGGGTCCCCGGGGGCGATACGCTGAACCAGTCTTTCCGTCCCTCTCAGGCGGGTATTGATCCGGGGTCAGAGCCTCGGATTCGGGTGCGTTTAATCTCTAACTCTGTCGAGGAGTCAGCCATGGGTTACAAAGTCACCGTTGATGAGGAAAAGTGCATCGGCTGCGGCAGCTGCGTGGACATCTGCCCCTCCGAAGTCTATGAGCTCCAGAACGAGAAGGCCGCCGTGGTCAACGTCGAGGAGTGCGTGGGCTGCGAGTCCTGCGTGGAGTCCTGCGAGCAGGGCGCCATCACGGTCGAGGAAGAATAGCACTTCCACTGTCGCGCGGGCAGTCCCTCCCGCGCCCCGGACCCCCGGCCCGCCCGCCGGGGGTCTTTTTTTTGCCCGGCGCGGCGGACCCGCAGCGCCGGGCTTGCGGGATCGCCGGTTTTCCGCTAGCTTCGAGAAAATCTAGAAAGAGTAAAGAGATTAAGGAAACCAAGGTGTTGTCATGAAAATCCGCGCCCTCGTCCCAGGCCTGCTGCTGGGCCTGTTGCTCGTTGCCGGATGCGCCACCCGCCAGATCTCCGACGAACCCGCCACGGCCGAGCGGCCCGCAGCCGCC
>DFYP01000181.1 GCA_002382645.1 Desulfovibrio sp. UBA4079
TGGAGGCCGGGCCCCCTGCGGGCCGGGGGCCGTCCAGGAGCAGGCAGTCGGCCTGCACGGTGAGCGCCGGGTCCAGCTCGGCCGGGTCCGCGGTGGCGGGCGCGCCGCTCAGATTGGCGCTGGTGGCCACCAGGGGCGCGCCCGACTCCCGGCACAGGGCCTGGGCCAGGGGATGGGCCGTGATCCGCACCGAGGTGTAGCCCTGGGCGTCGCGCACGGCCGGGGCCAGGAGCGAGCCGGTGCGCAGAAGCACGGACAGGGGCCCGGGCCAGAAGGCCCGGCCCAGGGCCTGGAGGTCTTCGGACAGCCCGTTCGCCGCGATGCGGGCCAGGCCGTCCAGGTCGCCCACCACCACGGGCAGGGGCTTGTTCTCAGGGCGGCCCTTGAGCCGCAGGACCCGGGACACGGCCGCCAGGTTGCGGGCGTCGCAGCCCAGGGCGTAGAGGGTCTCGGTGGGATACACGAGCACCCCGCCTTCGAGCACGGCCCGCACGGCCTGGGACAGATCGATGTCGCGCATGGGGCAGGTATAGTCCGGCGCTTCCGGCTTTTCAATGTCCCGGCTTTGCCTTACAGCGGTTTCAGGAGGCCCCATGCCGACACCCCTTCCCGGGACCGGGACCCTGCGCCAGAGCATCCCGGCCCTGCCCCTGGGCCTGGAGGAACCGGGCCTGCGGCTGGCCCAGACCCGACGGCTCCTGGCCCTGGCGGCCCAGGACCCGGCCCTGCTGGCTCCGGCCCGGGGCCTGGCCCTCTGGGCCTGGCAGCGCGACCCCCTGAGCCTGGACGCCTGCCGCCTGCTCCTGGAAGCCCAGGCCACGGCCCTGGCCGCCCGCCTGGAAGCCCTCCTGGCCGCGCCCTTTCCCGAGGACGACTGGAACACCCTGCTGGCCTCGGGCGAACACGGCCTGGTGGTCCGCCACCTCCTGCCCCGGCTGCGGGTCCCGGCCTCGGGCCCGGCCTGGCTGGCGCGCACCTGGGACTGGCTCCTGCGCCTGGGCCGCGAGGACCTGCCCCGGGACATGCTCGAGGCCACGGCCTGGGACCCGGACCTGGAGCCCTTGCGCAGGCGGCTCCTGGCCGAGTGGGCCTTTTTCTACGCTGCGCCGGAACAGGCCCTGGAAGCGGCCGAGGCCGTGGACAGCGGGGCCTTCGGCCTGTGCCGCGAACTGGCCGTGAGCACCCTGCTCCAGCGCCTGGGCCGCCGGGACGAGGCGCGGACGCGCCTGGCCGGACTCTGGCGGCGGCTGCCCTGGCACCCGCACCTGACCCTGACCCTGCACGCCCTGCTCCATCCCCCGGTCCCGGCCGGCGACGCCCGGGACGTCTGCCTGCTGCTCTATTCCTGGAACAAGCGCGACCTGCTGCGGGCCACCCTGGAGGGTCTGGCCCAGAGCGAGCTCCTGGGCGCGCAGGTGATCGTCCTGGACAACGGTTCCGAGGACGGCACCGGCGCCATGCTCGCCGAGGCCCGGGCCTGGTTCCCGGAAGGCCGCCTGGAGATCGTGCGCCTGCCCGTGAACGTGGGCGCCCCGGGCGCGCGCAACTGGCTGCTCGCCCTGCCCCAGGTGCGCGCGGCGCGCTACGCCGCCTTCCTGGACGACGACGTGGTCCTGCCCCGCGACTGGCTGCCCCGGCTCCTGGGTTCGGCCCTGGCCGCGCCCTGGGCCGGGGTGGTGGGCTGCCGCATCGTCTCGGCGCAGGCCCCGGCCTGCCTCCAGTCCGCGGACTACAACCTGCTGCCCGGCCGCTACGGCCAGGAGTCCTTCCCCGGATTCCCGGAGAACATCCACCTCCTGGACAACGCCGCCGGGAGCCTGGACCTGGGCCTGTTCTCCTACTCCCGCCGGACCCTCTCGGTGTCCGGCTGCTGCCACCTGCTGCGCGGCGACACCCTGAAGACCGTGGGCGGGTTCGACCTGCGCCTGAGCCCCACCCAGTTCGACGACCTGGAACGCGACATCCGCGCCAACCTGGCCGGGGTCCCGGTGCTCTACGCCGGAGACCTGGCCGTGGGCCATGTGCAGCACTCCAGCCTGGCCAAGGCCAGCACCGCGGCGGCCGTGGGCCAGGTGGTGGGGAACAAGGTGAAGCTGGAGTGCCTGTACAGCCGGGAGCAGATCCAGGGACTGGCCGCGGACGGCCTGGCCCGGCTCTGGGAGGACCTGGCGGCCAAGGAGCGGGAGCTTTCGGAAATCTTCGGCGGCTAGCGGCCCAGCCAGTCCGCGACCTTGCGCTCCAGCTCCTCGGGCGTGAGCAGGGCGTTTTCGGAAAGGCCCCGCACCCGGCGCTGGCCCGCGGCCTCATAAAGGATCAGGCCCGCGGCCACCGAGACGTTGAAGCTCTGGACCATGCCCTGCATGGGGATGAAGACCTCGTCCGAGACCAGGGCGCAGAGCTCCGGGGACACGCCCCGGTGCTCGTTGCCCAGGATCACGGCCGTGGGCCGGGCCAGGTCGTATTCCCAGGGCGGCCGGGCCTTGGGCGAAAAGCCGGTGCGCAACAGCTGGAAGCCCTGGGCGCGGAGCCCGGAGATCAGCTCCCCGGGGTCGGCGTGGCGCACGCGTTCCACCCATTTCTTGGCCGAGGCCGAGGACTTCTTGCCCAGGTCGGGCCAGGGCTCGGTGGTGTAATAGAGGTGCACGCGCAGGACCCCGAAGGCGTCGCAGCTGCGCAGGATGGCCGAGACGTTGTGCGGGTCCCAGATGTTGTCCATGACCAGGGTGAGGTCCTGTTGCCGCCGGGCCAGAACCTGGCGGATGCGGTCCTCCCGCTCGGGCGTGCGCGTCTTCGGCATGGGCGGTTCGTATCCCAAGGTTTCCCCGGACGCAAGGCCGGCATTATATTTTCACTGATACCATTGACAAAAAACAGCCCCGATCGGAAACCATGAAAAAAGGGCCAGACCCGCAGACGAACAAGGGACAGCTATGAGAGCGCTCATTGCCGAAGACGAATTCCTGAGCCGCAAGGTCCTCTTGTCCTACCTCACCCCGCTGTTCGATGTGGACATCGTGGTCAACGGCAAGGAGGCGCTGGACGCCTTCCGGCTGTCCCTGGAGGAGGGCCGGGCCTACGACCTCATCCTCATGGACATCATGATGCCCGAGGTGGACGGCATCCAGGCCCTGGAGGGCATCCGCGGCCTGGAGCGGGAGCGCAAGACCCGCCGCCCGGTGCGGGTGATCATGACCACGGCCCTGGACGATCCCAAGGTGGTCATCCGCTCGTTCCACGACGGCGAGGCCTCGGGCTACATCGTCAAGCCGGTGATCAAGGAAAAGCTCTACGCCGAATTGGAGAAGCTGGGACTGCTCAAGAAATAACGCCGCAGGGCGGGGGCGACATGGGCGAAGACGACGCCATGGTCGAGGAGTTCTTCTCCGAGGTCAATGACAAGTACTACCCCCAGGTGCTCGAGGGCCTGGACCTTCTGGAAAAGCAGGAGGTCGCCCCGGGCATAGAGATCCTGGCCCGGCCCCTGCACACCATCAAGGGCGTCACCGGCTTCATGTCCGGCTTTGAAGGCGCCTCGCATTTCACCCACAAGGTCGAGGACTACCTCAAGAAGCTCCAGTCCGGCGAGGTCGAGCCCTCGGAGCACAACGTCACCCTGCTCTCGCTGGGCGTGAACATGATCTTCACGGTCATCGAGCAGATCCGCGACACGGGCGCGGCCGACGCGGCCGAGACCGACGAGATGCTCGAGCTCCTGCGCCAGGCCTCGGGCCCGGCCGCGGCCGCCACGGTCTCCTCGGGCATCCGGCTGGAGGCCAGCCAGCGCGACGGCGTCCTGGTGCTCAAGGTCCTGGGCCGGCGCATCCACCTCCAGCCCGAGCGCGAGGTCCTGACCAGGGCCGTGGCCGCGGTGCCCCAGGGCGGCCGCGTGCTCCTGGACCTCTCCGGGGTCCTGACCATGGGCTCGGCGGCCTGGGAGGCCCTGGCCGCCCTGGCCGAGGGCCGGGAGATCGCCGTGGCCGGCATGAGCTTCGACTGCCGGGGCGTGTTCTTCGCCTGGGGCCTGGACCGGGCCCTGCGGGCCTTCGCCACGGCCGAGGACTATTTCCAGACGGCCTGCCAGCCCGTGCAGCAGTGAGGCATTCATGCTCGGAAGCATCCAACAGTGCATCGAATCCCTGGAAGAGGGCGTCCTGGGGCTGGAAACCGGCGCGGGCGCGGCGGCCACGGTCATGGAGCGCCTGGGCCTGACCCACGTGAAGCTGCCCTCGGCCCAGGTCATCGCCCTGCTGGACATGCTGGCCGACGGCATCACCCCGGTGAACCAGGACATCACCTCGGCCTTCCTGGGGCTCTGCGAGGCCCACAAGAAACTGCTCTACGCCCTGGCCGGGTTCCTGGAGCAGGGCGCCGGGGTCTTGCGCACCGGCGCGGACCTGGCCCCGCCCCAGGCCGAGGCCCCCCTGCCCCCGCCGCCCGAGGCCCAGGCCCAGACCGCCCCGGCCGAAGCGGTCCACGAGCAGGAGGCCCACGAGCCGGAGCACCCGGTGGAGGGCCACCCCCAGGCCCGTCAGGGGGCCATTTCCTCGGTGCGCGTGGGCACGGACCGCCTGGACAAGCTCATCGAGCTCGTGGGCAAGCTCATGGTCACCTACGCGGTGATCTCCCAGGCCGGCACCGCGGCCGCCGGCAAGACCACCTCCAGCCTGCGCGAGCTGGACTCGGTCATCGGCCAGCTCCAGAGCGAGGTGGAGACCATCCGGCTGGTGCCCCTGAAGCAGATCTTCACGCCCATGCAGCGCCTGGTGAAGAGCCTGGGCCAGAAGGTCGAGAAAAAGGTCCGCTTCGAGCTCCAGGGCGAGGACCTGGCCCTGGACAAGTCCATCGTGGAGTCCCTCAACGAGCCCCTGGTGCACCTGCTGCGCAACGCCGTGGACCACGGCCTGGAGAGCCCGGCCGAACGGGCCGCCGCGGGCAAGGACGAAACCGGCACCGTGCTGCTCTCGGCCTCGCGCAAGGGCGAAACCGCCTACATCCAGGTCCACGACGACGGCCACGGCCTGGACCCCGAGCGCATCCGCAGGAAGGCCGTGGAAAAGGGCCTGCTGCCGGAGTCCGAGCGCCCCTCCGAGGCCGAGGTCCTCCAGTTCATCCTCAAGTCTGGGTTCAGCACCGCGGAGAAGATCACCGACGTCTCGGGCCGGGGCGTGGGCATGGACGCGGTGGTCAACGCCATCCGCACGGGCCTGGGCGGGGACATCCTCATCGAGAGCGTCCTGGGCCGGGGCGCCACCTTCACCATCAGCATCCCGCTCTCGCGCTCGGCCAACGAGGGCATCGTGGACGCCCTGGTCTGCCGCCTGGGCCAGGACGTGTTCCTCATCCCCAGCCGCGACGTGGTGGAGATCTACATGCCCGCGGCGCGCGACGTGGTCTGCCTGCCCGGCGGCCGCGAGACCGTGGACGTGCGCGGGGAGATCTACGCCCTGCTGCGCCTGGACCGCTTCCTGGAGAGCCCCTCGGACGGCCGTCCGGTGACCAGTTCCCAGGCCGTGGTGGTGCGCGTGGGCGATCAAAAGGCCGCCATCCTGGTGGACGAGGTCCTGCGCCAGCAGCAGGTGGTCATCACCGGGTTCACCGTGCCGGTGCAGAGCATCTTCTCCCTGCCCATCCTGGGCTTCGGCATGATGGGCGAGTCCGACGCCATGGTCGTGAACATCGAGGAGCTGCTCCAGGGATTCCAGGACCAGGCCGCCTGAACGCGCCTTGACAGCCGCCGCCCCTCCCGCTAGACCTCGTACACCTGCCGGCGCCCGCAAGGGCTTGATAGGGAATCCCGTGCAAATCGGGAGCGGTCCCGCCGCCGTAAGCTCCGTGAAATGCCTGTCCCCGCGATGGCCACTGGGAAAACCTGGGAAGGCCGGGACAGGTGGAGCGAGCCGGAAGACCTGCCGCAGGAGGCGAGTCTGTCCGCGCGTTCACGGGGCTTTGACGCACGGATATCCGGAAGGGAGCAAATACGGGCATCCCTTTCCCCCCAGGGGAAAGGGATGCTTTTTTGTCCTTCCCAACCAAGCCCTCCATTCCGGAGGTTTTTCATGCAGCGCCTTGCCCGCTTTTTCGTTCTCCTGTTCCTGCTCCAACTGGCCTTGGCCGCCCCGGCCCTGGCCCACGGCGATGCCCGGCCCGAAAAACAGGCCATCCTCCTGGTGGCCTTCGGCTCCAGCATGCCCGAGGGCCAGAAGGCCCTGAAGGCCTTCGACGCCACGGTCCGCCGGGCCTACCCCGGCATGGAGATCCGCTGGGCCTGGACCTCGCGGATCATCCGCGACAAGCTCACCGCGGCCAAGACCGCCCATCCGGAGTCCCCGGCCCTGGCCCTGGCCCGGCTGGCCGAGGACGGCTACACCCAGGTGGCGGTCCAGTCCCTGCACAGCATCCCGGGCGAGGAGTTCAGCGACCTGGAGGACACGGTCGCGCGCTTCCAGGGCATGCCCAAGGGCCTGCGCAAGATCACCCTGGGCCAGCCGCTCATGACCTCGCCCGAGGACATCCAGCGCGCCGCCAAGGCCCTGCTCGAATCCCAGGGCAAGCGCAAGCCGGACGAGGCCGTGATCTTCATGGGCCACGGCACCCCCCACTCCGGCAACGCCATGTACCCGGCCCTGCAGTACCACCTCTGGCTGCTCGATCCCGACGCCTTCGTGGCCACGGTGGAGGGCGTCCCCTCCCTGGACGACGTCCTGCCCCTGCTGGCCCGCCACAAGATCCGCTCCGCGCGCCTGGTGCCGCTCATGGCCGTGGCCGGGGACCACGCCCACAACGACATGGCCGGCAAGGAAGAAGACTCCTTCGCCTCCCGGCTCAAGGCCCAGGGCATCGCCTCCACGCCGGTGCTCCAGGGCCTGGCCGAGACCCCGGCCGTGGCCGCGTTCTGGCTCGAACACCTGCGCCGGGCCGTGGCCGCGCTCCAGGACGAGCCCAAGTGAACAACTCCTCCCGGACCGCGATCCTCCTGGCCGCGGCAGGCCCGGTCTCCCTGATCCTGGCCTGCCTGCCCGGCCCGGCCCCCATCCCGGTCCGGGAGGTCCTCTCCATCCTGGCCTCGGCCGTGGGCCTGGCCCCGGCCCCGGCCGACCCGGCCCTGGCCACCGTGGTCCTGGGCATCCGGGCCGCGCGCGCGGTTCTGGCCTTTGGCGTGGGCGCGGCCCTGTCCCTGGC
>DFYP01000012.1 GCA_002382645.1 Desulfovibrio sp. UBA4079
CCCGGCCCTGCTGGCCGCGGCCTGCGCCGCGGCCCGCACCCTGGGCCGGGAGGCGCCGCACGCCTTCCTGGTGGGCGACATCGGCACGGGCCAGGGCAGCCGCGCGCTCTACAGCCACCTGGAGCGGCGTTTGCCCGAAACCCCGGCCTCGGTCCTGGCCTTCCACTATTTCCTGCCGGACGCGGACTGGCACAACCGGGTGCTCTTCGCGGTCCAGGCCATGCGGCCCCTGCCCCGGCTGGTGGCCGACGCGGGCTTCATGTACGCGGCCAAGATGAGCGGCCAGGCGGGCGAATACGACCTGTTCACCCCGGACGCCGGGGAGCTGGCCTTCCTGGCCGACGAGAACGCGCCGCACCCGTTCTACGCCCGGGGATTCCTTCTGGCCGAGGAGGCCAAGGCGCCCGGGCTCATCGCCCGCGCCGCGGGCAACGGCGGGGCGGCGCGGCACCTGCTGGTCAAGGGCGAGATCGACCGGGTGACCCGGGGCCCCGAGATTCTCTTCGAGATCAGCGAGCCCTCGGTGGATGCCATGGAGGCCATGGGCGGCACGGGCGACACCCTCACGGGCCTGGCCTGCGCGCTCCTGGAGTCCGGCCGGGACGTGCCCGAGGCCTGCCTCCTGGCGGCGCGGACCAACCGCCTGGCCGGAGCCCTGGCCGACCTCACCCCGGCCTCGCGCATCCACGAGGTCGTGGAGCGCATTCCCGAGGCCCTGGAGCAGGTCCTGGCGCGCGCATGAGCATCGACCCCAGAGCCACCCTTCTGGACATTGTGGCGGCCCATCCTGCAACCGAGGCCGTGTTCCGGGCCCATGGCGACCGCGTGGGCGTGTGCATCCTGTGCGAGGCCCTGTTCGAGAGCATCGAGAACGCGGCGAAATTGCATGGGCTGGATTTGGAAGCGCTGTTGAGGGATTTGGAGGCGGTGGCTGGGGGAACGAAGAGGTGAGCCCAAATACCGCGACTGGCGTACCAGTTTAGGGGACCAGGATCAGCCCCATCCCCTGACCTGTATGTGAACGAAACGAGGGCCGGGTCAAGCTTACTGCTTCGAGGTCCCTCCAGCAATTGAAATCCCATCTCTCCGGTGTTATCCGTCAGCAATCGAGGTGGAGACGTGAGCTTCTACGAGTTCTTCTCTGGCGGCGGTATGGCGCGGATCGGCCTCGGCCCTGACTGGCCCTGCCTGTTCGCCAACGACTTCGATCCCAACAAGGCGGCTGCGTATCGCGCCTTCTTTGGCCCTTCCACGGAGTTGCACGTAGGCGACGTGTGGCGCTTGGAGACCTCGGCTCTCCCTGGTCACGCTGATCTGGCCTGGGCCTCCTTCCCATGCCAGGACCTTTCTCTGGCTGGCAATGGCGTGGGCCTCAAGGGCAAACGATCCGGCACCTTCTGGGCCTTCTGGCGGCTTATGCAAGGCCTACGGGCAGAGGGCCGCGCCCCTCGGATGATCGTTCTTGAGAACGTCCGGGGAACCATCACCTCCCACCAGGGCCGAGACTTCGCGGCTATCTGCGAGTGTTTGACCCAGGAAGGCTATAGGTACGCCCCGCTGTTGGTGGACGCCCAATTTTTCCTTCCCCAGAGCCGCCCGCGCCTCTTCGTGGTGGTCTTCGGCCCGGACGCCTTGCCGCTCTCCGGCTTGATCGGCCATGGCCCAACTGCTCCCTGGCACCCCAATTCCTTCGCCTATGCCTATGACCGCTTGTCCCCACAGGCCAAGGCCGCGTGGCTGTGGCTCACCCCGCCCAAGCCCCAGGTCAGGCCGGGCAAACTCTCGGACCTGATCGAGGATGACCCCCGCGGCGTGAGATGGCACACCGGCTTCGAGACCAAGCGCATTCTAGACCTCATGTCGCCTCTACACCTGGAGAAGGTGAAGAAGGCCAAGAAGGACGGCGGCAGGCGCGTGGGGACCGTCTACAAGCGGACTCGCCCCCAGGATGACGGGACCAAGGCCCAGCGGGCGGAGGTTCGCTTTGACGAAGTGGCTGGATGCCTCCGCACCCCAGCGGGAGGATCAAGCCGCCAGATCATCATGGTGGTGGAGGGCAGCAAGGTCCGCACCCGGCTCCTTTCCCCTCGCGAAGCTGCCCGTCTCATGGGCCTGCCCGAAGAGTATCCGCTACCCGAGCGGTACAACGAGGCCTACCACCTCATAGGCGATGGCGTGGCCGTGCCCGTTGTATCCTGGCTGGCCCGCACCGTGATTGAACCATCCCTGCGACTGACGCCCCGTGAGGTGGCCGCCTGATGCCCCGGAAGAAAGCCAGCGCGACGGGGGATACTGTTCCCTGCATCCTGTCGGACGAAACGGTGGACATGGTGGAGAAGTACGCCGAGGCGCTTCGCACGGCAGCACCCACCATTGGAGACCATGGCCTTACTCCTGCCGAGTTCCAGCGCTCCGGCCTGTTCCGAAGCGCGATTGAAAGATTGCGGGGCCAGCAGGCTGCCGCCACCAAAGAAAAGTATGCCTTCGTCGAGCGGGCGTTGGATCAGCTCCAGGCCGCTGGCCTGATCGCGGACCATAAGTTCACTGGAGCGGGAGACCGCCACGACTTTCACGTCTACATGCCGGGCAAGCGGGTGTGCGTCTTCGAGGCGAAAGGCTGCCTGGACGGCAACAACACCACGATCTTCCAACGCCCTCCCAATGCAGAGGAGTTCCTGATTTGGTCCCTCTGCCAGAACCAGGGGTCCGACCTTCGAGCCGGTGTCTGGTCTGGGACGCACACTCGCATCGGGGCAAAGATCATTGCGGAGAACGTCCACGTTGAAGCCCTGATAGTCTGGGACGCCCTGTGCGGCAGTCCTGGCCGTCCCTGCCCTAAGCTCGCGGAAGGGCGGGGCCTGAAGGTGGACGGTGTGATGATTCCGCCTCCGTGCATCTACCTCTTCCCCCGCACGATCCCCGATCCCCGGAACAACCCCAAGCCCCCCATGCCCAGGCTATCCGAGGTGGCGCTTGCTGCGGCCTTGCTCCAACACTTCGGCGGCGATGAACGGGATGTGACCGAAGTCCAGATTGAGGCCAGGATGAAAGGAGCCAGCGTTGAGCGCAAGACCAGTCTCATCAGATCCGGGCGGGTCGTGCGGCAATCTGGCTGGACTGAGTTGAAGCGGGCAGCTCGGTGACAACTGACGTCTTTGACGCACCCACCCGTAGCCGGGTCATGCGGGCAGTCAAGGGCAAGAACACCCGGCCAGAACAGGCCGTCCGCTCCCTCCTCCACTTCCTGGGCTACAGGTTCCGCCTCCACCGGCGAGACCTGCCCGGCTTCCCGGACATCATCCTCCCCGGCCGCAAGGCCGTGATCCTCGTGCATGGATGCTTCTGGCACGGCCACGACTGCAAGCGTGGCAGCCGCACCCCAAAAGCCAACGCGGACTACTGGGTCAGCAAGATCGGGCGGAACATGGCCCGCGACGCCAGGACACGTGCGGCGCTGGAGGCCCAAGGCTGGCGGGTGCTGGTGGTCTGGGAATGCGAGATCAAGGATGCGGAAACCCTGGCGGCCAAGCTCCGGGCCTTTCTCGGATAGGACCCAGCCAATTCTAGGGCCAAGCCGGTCTATTCGCCCAAATAGGCCTTGCGGATGTCCGGGTTGGCCAGGAGATTGGCCGAGGAGTCTTCCAGGACCACGGAGCCGGTCTCCAGCACGTAGCCGCGCGATGCCGTCTGGAGCGCCAGGTTGGCGTTCTGCTCCACCAGGAGCACGGTCACGTCGTCCTCCTGGTTGATGGTCCGGATGATCGAGAAGATCTGCGCCACGATGAGCGGAGCCAGGCCGAGCGAGGGCTCGTCCAGGAGCAGGAGCCTCGGCCGGGTCATGAGCGCGCGGCCCACGGCGAGCATCTGCTGCTCCCCGCCCGAGAGCGTGCCGCCGGGCTGCTTGCGGCGCTCCTTGAGCACGGGGAAGAGGTTGAAGACCTTGTCCAGGTCAAAGGCCTTGCGGGCCGCGTCCTTGCGCAGGAACGCGCCCATTTCCAGGTTCTCCTGCACCGTGAGCCGGGGGAAGATGCGCCGGCCCTCGGGCACCTGGCACAGCCCCATGGCGGGCAGCCGGTCGGCGGACAGGCCGGTGATGGGCCGGCCCTGGTAGAGGACCTCCCCGGCCGTGGCCCGCACGATGTTGCAGATGGTCATGAGCGTGGTGCTCTTGCCCGCGCCGTTGGCCCCGATGATGGTCACGATCTCGCCGGGCAGGACCTTGAGGCTCACCTCGCGCAGGGCCTGGATGTTGCCGTAGCCCGCGCACACCCCGCGCAGTTCGAGGATGGGCTCGCTCATCCGTGCCCCCGTTCCTCGGAGCGCTGGCCCACGCGCTTGGCCGGCCAGAGCCCCCGGGGGTTGATGATCATCATCACGGCCATGACCCCGCCGAACACGAGCATGCGGTAGAGCTCGAAGCCGCGGAAGACCTCGGGCAGGGCGATGAGCGCGAGCGCCCCCAGGATCACGCCCGGGATGGAGCCCATGCCGCCCAGGACCACCATGGCCAGGACCATGGCCGACTCCATGAAGGTGAAGGATTCTGGCGAGACGAAGCGCATGCGCGCGGCGAAGAAGGCCCCGGCCAGGCCGCCGAAGATGGCGCCCATGGCGTAGGCCAGGAGCTTGATGGCGAAGGTGTTCACGCCCATGAGCTGGGCCGCGGTCTCGTCCTCGCGCACGGCCTCGAAGGCCCGGCCGATGCGCGAGTGGTTCAGGCGGTAGACCGCCAGCACGGTGAACGCGGCCAGGCCCAGGATCACGTAGTACAGCCCGCCCAGGGCCCGCAGTTCGAGCACGCCCCACAGGCCGTCCTGGAGCCAGGGCAGGGTCGGCGGCTTGATGCCCAGGATGCCGTTGGGCCCGTTGGTCAGGCTCATCCAGTTGTTCAGCACGATGCGCACGATCTCGCCGAAGCCGAGCGTGACGATGGCCAGGTAGTCGCCGCGCATGCGCAGGGTCGGGTAGCCGATGATGCAGCCGGCCACCGCGGCCAGGCCCGCGGCCAGGGGCAGGCAGAGCCAGAAGGACAGGCCGAAGTGCACGGACAGCAGGGCGTAGGTGTAGGCCCCCACGCCGTAGAAGGCGATGTAGCCCAGGTCCAGCAGCCCGGCCATGCCCACCACCACGTTCAGGCCCAGGCCCAGGCAGACGTACACGAGCACGTTGATGGCCACGTCCAGGGCGTAGCGCTCGGCGAACAGGGGCAGGGTCATGGACGCGGCCAGGACCGCGGCGATCCAGGCCGTCCGGGGCACCACCCGGGCCGCGCCGGAGACCGCGGCGCCCAGGCGCGCGGCGGGCCGCTCCAGGAAGCCCAGGGCGCCCTGCTGCCTGAGCAGCCAGAGCACGAAGATGAACAGGGCGGCCGCGGCGATGCGCGCCCAGACGAGCAGCGCCGGGATGAACTCCAGGCCGCCGGGCTTGATGCCCATGAGCGGCCAGAGGATGAAGAAGAACCAGACCAGGCCGATGGCGAACCCGGTCCAGTGGCGCCTAGACCCGAGTGTCGTCAACGTTCTCTCCCATGATGCCCGTGGGCATGAAATAGAGCACCGCGATGAGGATGATGAAGGCGAACACGTCCTTGTATTCGCTGGAAATATAGCCCGCGGCCATGATCTCCACCATGCCGATGATGAACCCGCCGAGCATGGCCCCGGTGATGTTGCCGATGCCGCCGAGGACCGCGGCGGCGAAGGCCTTGATCCCGGGCACGAAGCCCATGTCGTAGCGCACCGAGCCGTAGTACAGGCCGACCATGATCCCGGCGGCCGCGGCCAGGCCCGCGCCCACGGCGAAGGTCAGCGAGATGATCCGGCCGGAATTGATGCCCACGAGCGCGCTCATGGTCTTGTCCTGGGCCGTGGCGCGCATGGCCTTGCCGATGCGCGTCCTGAAGACCAGGGCGTTCAGGCCCACCAGAAGGATGGCGGTGACGGCCACGATGAGGATCTGCATGTAGGAGAAGGTGACCATGCCGAAATGCAGGCCGCCGCGGGTGATCTCCGTGGGGTAGGCGCGGTCGTACACGCCCTGGGTGAGCATGAGCCCGTTCTGGAGGAAGATGGACATGCCCAGGGCCGAGAGCAGCACGGAGAGCCGCGAGGACTGCCGCAGGGGCCGGTAGGCCACCTGCTCCACGGCCGTGGCCAGCAGCGCGCAGTAGCCCATGGTCAGGCCCAGGGACAGGACCAGGCAGATCGTCGGGGGCACGCCCTGGGCCGCCAGCCAGGAGATGAGGATCACGCCCATGTACCCGCCCGCGGCGAAGAACTCGCCGTGGGCGAAGTTGATGAGCTGGATGATCCCGTAGACCATGGTGTAGCCCAGGGCCACCAGGGCGTAGACCCCGCCCAGGGTGATCCCGTTGATGAGCTGCTGGATGAAATATTCCATGAACGTCCCGATGGCCGGAATGCGGGCCCGCCCCGGAGGGCGGGCCCGCTTCGTCACGCGCCGGTTAGTACAGGGTGCCGGTCTCGGGGTTCCAGTAGTTGGTGAACTTGCCGTCCTTGACCATCTGGATGATGTAGTTGGAGCCGGAGTCGCCGTTCTCCAGGTAGTCGATCTTCTTGGACGCGCCCTGGAACTCCAGGCTCAGCAGGGCCGCGCGGACCTTGTCCGGGTCCGTGGAGCCGGCGGCCTTCACGGCCATGAGGTAGGCCATGGCCGAGTCGTAGGCGTAGGTGGAGTACGCGCCGGGCTCGCCGTACTTGGGCTGGTACTTGGCGTAGAACGCCTTGTAGGCCGGGGTCTCTTTGTCGGTGTAGCCGAAGGTCAGGAAGGCGCCCTCGGCGTCGGCCTTGGCGATCTCCATGAGCTGCGGATGGTACACGGCGTCCTGGGCCAGGAGCTTGGCGGTGATGCCCATGCGCTTGGCCTGGATGAACATGAGCGCGCCCGAGGCGGAGTTCTGGAGGCTCACGTAGAACACGGCCGGGTTGGCGGCCTTGACCTGGGTGAGCACGGCCGAGAAGTCCTTGTCGCCCTGGTTCACGTGCTCATGCCCGAGGACCTTCACGCCCTGGGCGCCCGCCAGCTTCTCCAGGTTGTCGGCCAGGCCCTGGGAGTAGGTGGTCTTGTCGTCCACGATGAACACGGTGTCGACCTTGAGCTGGTTCTTGATGAACGAGATGGCGGCCTTGGACTGGTCGTCGTCGCGGCCGCAGGTGCGGAACATGTACTTGAGCCCGCGCTCGGTGACCTTCTCGTTGGTGGAGGCCGGGGTGATCATGACGATCTTGGCCTCGGCCAGGACCTCGGAGGCCGGGATGGTGGCGCTGGAGCAGTACGCGCCGACCACGACCGGAACCTTCTCGTTGATGAGCTTGTTGGCGGCGGCCACGGCCTGGCGCGGATCGCAGTTGGAGTCCTCGGCCTGGACCACGATGTCCTTGAAGCCCGGAATGCCGCCCTGGTCCTTGATCACTTCCACGGCCGCGCGGGCGCCGTTGGCGATGTCGTTGCCGTCGGCGGCATACGGCCCGGTGAGCGGGCTCAGGGTGCCCACCTTGAGCACGTCGGCGGCAGCGGCCGGAGCGGCGGCCGGAGCCGGAGCCTCGGTCTTGGGGGCCTCGGCGGCCTTGGGGGCCTCCTTGGGTTTGTTGTCGCTGCAGCCCGCCGCGAACAGCAGGGCCGAGCAGAGCAGGGCCAGGGCCAACAGGGTCGATTTCATCTGTCTCATCCCGTTTCTCCCATGCAAAAGGGTTGGTTTACGCGTGCCCCAAATATGCCTCGATCACCGCGGGGTCCCGCCGGATCTCGGCGGGCGTGCCCGTGGCGATCAGAACTCCGTGATCCAGGACAACGATGCGGTGGCAGATGCCCATGACCACCTTCATGTCGTGCTCGACCATGAGCACGTTCACGCCGAGATTCGCGATGCGGCCGATGGTTTCCATGAGCTCCCGGCTCTCGGCCGGGTTCAGGCCCGCGGCGGGCTCGTCCAGGAGGATGGTCTTGGGCTCCGAGGCCAGGGCCCGGGCGATCTCCAGGCGGCGCTGCAGGCCGTAGGCCAGGTTGCAGGCCAGCTCATAGGCCTTGCCCGCGAGCCCCATGAAGGTCAGGGCCTCCATGGCCTTGTCCCGGATGCGGGCCTCCTCGCGGCGCTGGGCGGGCGTGCGCAGCACCGCGCCCAGGACCTTGGCCTTGGTGCGGCAGTGCTGGGCCACCATGACGTTTTCCAGGGCGGTCATGTTCTGGAACAGGCGGATGTTCTGGAAGGTCCGGGCGATGCCCCGGGCCAGGATCTGGTAGGGCCGGAGCTTGAGGATCGAGGCCCCGTCGTAGGTGGCCGTGCCCGCGCAGGTGCCGTACACCCCGGTGATCACGTTGAAGACCGTGGTCTTGCCCGCGCCGTTGGGCCCGATGAGCCCGACGATCTCGCCCGGAGCCACGCTGAAGCTCACGTCCGTGAGGGCCTGGAGCCCGCCGAAACGGACGCTGATGTCCGAGAGAACCAATTCCGCCATAAGTCATCAACTCTAGCCCAGATTGACCGGAAGATCAACCGCGGCGCGGTTTTCCTGACAATTATGTCAAACAAATTCAGGGGGCGGGCGCAAAAAAAAGCCCCCCGCGCGGAAACGCGGGGGGCTCGCTCGACAGGGGGCCGGCTACCAGTTGGCGTCGGCGAACGGGTTGGAGCCCAGACCGAAGTCCG
>DFYP01000101.1 GCA_002382645.1 Desulfovibrio sp. UBA4079
GGGAGTGGCAGACGATCTGGGCGTCCTTGAGCTTGCCCGCGAGCCAGGCCTCGGCCGCCGCGCGCACCGGGCCCGAGGCCCCGCGCGTGACCCGGATCCCGGCCTGGCCCAGGCGCGTCACCGCGCCCTCGCCCATGTTGCCGCCCACCAGGGCCGTGACGCCCTTCTCCACCAGGATGGGGATGAGGTTGGACTTGCAGCCGCAGGACGGCGGCGGGGTGAAGCTCTCCTCGCCGGTGATGGCCTTGTTCTCGTCCACGACGAAGACGGTGAAGGACTGGCAGTGGCCGAAATGTTCGTCCACCATGCCGTCCCGGGTGGGAACCGCGATCTTGAGCATGTTGACCTCCGAAAGCCCGGATGCGGGCGTTTTGCTCTGGCAGGGCCCTAGATAACCACTTGGGATAAAAGGTCAACCGAGTGATTTGGTCGGGATTGCCTAGCGCAGGATCAGCCAGGCAATGGCCAGGAGCACCAGGGCCAGCCCCGCGCCCACGCTGAAGACCGCGGAGAGCCCGAAGCCCGTGAAGACCAGGCCCATGAACAGGGGCGCCAGGGTCTGGGACAGGCGCAGGATGAGCCCGTTCACGGCCATGACCGCGGCCCGGTTCTCCAGGCCGCCCACCCCGCTCAACAGGGTGAGCAGGCTCGGCAGGTTCAGGCCCTGGCCCAGTCCGAACAGGAGGATCGGCAGCACGGCCCACCAGAGCCCGGGAATGCGCGGCAGCAGGAGCATGGCGGCGATGTAGAAGAAGAAGGAGCAGCGCAGGAGGCGCATCTCGCCGAACCGGCCGGAGAGCCGCCCCAGCTGGGAGGCGGCCAGGGCCGTGGCCAGGGAGGCCACGGACAGGATCGCGCCGATCTCCAGGGGCCCGGCCGCGCGCTCGTGCAGGAGCACCGGAAGATAGGTCACGAACGCGCCGTAGAGCAGGACAAAGGTGCCCAGGCTCAAGGCGAACAGCGACAGGACCCGGCGGGTGCGCATGAGCCCCCAGGCCGAGCGCAGATAGGCCCAGAAGGCCTGGCGCTCCCGGGGCTCGGGATTGTTCATGAGCAGGGCCACGGCCAGGGCCAAGGGCAGGGCCAGGGCCGAGAGCAGGAAGGGCCAGTTCCAGCCAAGCCGGGCCAGGACCCCGCCCAGGATCGGAAACACGGCCGTGCCCACGGCCTGGACCCCGCCGTTGTAGCCCATGGCCGTGATCCGCTCGCGGCCCTCGAACAGGTCCCCGATGAGGGTTCCGGCCAGCACGCTCAAGGGACCCGCGCCCACTCCCTGCACGGCCCGCAGGACACAGAGCGAGAACAGGCCGCGGGCCAGGAAGCAGGCGCTGCCGGCCAGGCCGAAGAGGATCAGGGAGCCCACCAGGACCTTCTTGCGGCCCAGGCGGTCGGCCAATATCCCGCCCACCGGGGCCATGACCACCCCGGGCAGGCTGAAGGCCGCGATGACCCAGCCGATGGACCCGGCCGGGATGGACAGGTCGCGGATCATCAGGGGCAGGGCCGGAAGCAGGCTCATGACGCTCATGATGGCCATGAGCGTGACCCCGAAGACGAGCAGAAGGTTGCGGTCGAGAACGAGGCGGCGCACGGCGGATCAGAGGGCCGCGTCCAAAAGCAGGTTGTCGCGGTGCACGGCCTCGGGATAGGGCGCCTGGCCCAGGATGCATTCGATCTCCGAGGTCTTGCGGCCCATGATCTTGCGCAGGTCCGCGGCGGAATAATTGGTCAGGCCCACGCCCAGGGCCCGGCCCTCGGGACCGGCGATGCGCACGAGCGCGCCCTTGGCGAACCGGCCCTCCACCCGCTTGATGCCCGCGGGCAGGAGGCTCTTGCCGCCGGAGGTGAGGGCCTTGACCGCGCCCTGGTCCACCCCGATCTCGCCCACGGGGTCGGCGTGGTAGGCCAGCCAGAACTTGCGGTGGGACACGGGCCGGTCTCCGGCGGGAATCCAGGTGCCCAGTTCCTCGCCGTCAAAGACCTTCTCCAGGACAAAGGGCGTGCGGCCCGAGACGATGAGCGAGGGCACGCCCAGTTGGGCCGCCCGGCGCGCGGCGCGCAGCTTGGAGTACATGCCGCCCGAGCCCACGCTCGTCTTGCCGCTGCACATGCGCGCCAGGTCCAGGGCCCCGATGTCCTCGATGCAGGTCAGGCAACGGGCCTCGGGATTCTGGTCCGGGTTGGCGTCGAACACGCCGTCGGCCGAGGTCAGGTTCACGAACAGGTCGGCCTGGATCAGGTCGATGGTCAGGCTGGCCAGGGTGTCGTTGTCCCCGAACTCCAGCTCGGCCACGGCCACGGTGTCGTTCTCGTTGACGATGGGGATGACCCGCCAGTCCAGGAGCCGCTCCATGGTGTTGCGGGCATTCAGGAAGCGCTGGCGGTTCTTCAGGTCGTCGCGGGTCAGCAGGACCTGGGCCGTGGCCTTGCCGTAGCGGGCAAAGGCCTCGTCGTACTCGTGCATGAGACGGCTCTGGCCGATGGCCGAGGCGGCCTGGCGTCCGGGCAGGTCGGAGAGCTCGGGCGCGGCCTCCCGGGACAGGCTGCGCATGAAGCCGCGGCCCGCGGACACGGCTCCGGAGGAGACCAGCACCAGGTCCAGGCCGCGGTCGTGCAGGGCGGCCAGCTGGTCGGCCAGACGGTTCACGGCGCGCGGGTCCAGGCCCGCGTCGTTGGTCAGGATGGCGCTGCCCACCTTGACCACCACGCGCTTGGCCTTGGCCATGGCCTCCCGTCTGTCCGAAACACTGTTCATATGGCCTTGTCTTGTACGGCAGCTTGGCCTGCGTTTTCAAGGGCAATGACGCGCCGCCAGATCTCCTCCAGCAGCTCCTCCAGGCCGTCCCCGCGCAGGGCCGAGATGAAGAACATGGGGAGTTTGGCTTTGCGGGCCTTGGCCTTCAGGGCTTTCATGGCCTTGGGCTCCAGCGTGTCGATCTTGTTCACCACCCGGATCTGGTCCTTGCGGCCCAGCTCCTCGTTGAAGCGCGAAAGTTCGTCGTCCAGGAGCCGGAAGCCCAGGAAGGGATCGTCGTCCTTGATCTCCTCCACGCTCAGCAGGTGCACCAGAAAGCGGGTGCGCTCCACGTGCTTGAGGAACTTGTGGCCCAGGCCCTGGCCCTGGCTGGCGCCTTCGATGAGCCCCGGGATGTCCGCGATGACCAGCCGGCGGCCCTCGTCGTCGTGGAGCACGCCCAGGTTGGGCACGAGCGTGGTGAAGGGATAGGCCGCGATCTTGGGCCGGGCCGCGGAGACCGCCGCCAGGAAGGTGGATTTGCCCGCGTTGGGCAGGCCCAGGAGGCCCACGTCGGCCAGGATCTTGAGCTCCAGGCGCAGGCGCTTCTCCTCGCCGGGCCAGCCCTTGTCCGCCCGGCGCGGGGCCTGGTTGGTGGGCGACTTGAAGTGGATGTTGCCCCGGCCGCCGTCGCCGCCCTTGCAGACCACCACAGGCTCGCCCGGGATGGTCAGGTCGGCCAGGAGCGTCTCGGAACCGTCCTCGTGCTGCTCCAGGACCTGGGTGCCCACGGGCAACTCCAGGATGAGGTCCTCGGCATTGGCCCCGCAGCGGTCCTTGCCCATGCCGTAGTCGCCGTTGCGCGCCTCGTAGAGCCGTTTCAGCCGGAAGTCGAACAGGCTCAGGATGCGCTCCGCGGCCATGAGCACCACGTCGCCGCCCTTGCCCCCGTCGCCGCCGTCCGGCCCGCCCTTGGGCAGACACTTTTCGCGGCGGAAGGACACGCAGCCGTTGCCGCCCTTGCCCGAGCGCACGGTGATGGTGGCCTCGTCGATGAAACGCATGGAACCTCTCTATCCTGCCCCGGGTCCGGGAGCCATAAAAAAAGGCAGGGGACGCGCGGCGCGCGTCCCCTGCCCCGCTTGCGTCAAATGGGACTAGGCCTCGGCCGGGAGCACGTGGACCCGGGTCTTGACCACGTTCTTGCGGGTGTACTTCTCGTACTTGACCACGCCCTCGATCAGGGCGAACAGGGTCCAGTCCTTGCCCACGCCCACGTTCTTGCCGGGGTGGATCTTGGTGCCGAGCTGGCGCACGAGAATGTTGCCGGCCAGGACCTGCTGTCCGCCGTAGCACTTCACGCCGCGCCGCTGTCCCTGGCTGTCGCGTCCGTTTCTGGAGCTGCCGCCCGCTTTCTTATGCGCCATGGCTGAATCTCCTTAGGCCTGGATGGACTTGACCTTCAGGCGGGTGAAGTCCTGACGGTGGCCCTGCTTCTTGTGGTAGTCGTTGCGCTTCTTCTTATGGAAGACGATGATCTTCTCGCCGCGGGCGTGGCCGAGCACTTCGCAGGCCACCTTGGCGCCCTCGACGTAGGGAGCCCCGATCTTGGTGTCCCCGGACTTGTCCACGAGCAGGACCTTGTCTATGGCCAGCTCGGAGCCGGGAGCGGCGTTCAGCAGTTCCACGCTGAATTCGAGGCCTTCCTCGACGCGGTACTGCTTGCCACCGGTTTCGATGATTGCGAACATTGCATGATCCTCCATCGTTCAGGAAGGGGGAATTTAGCCGCAGAGGGGGCGGGAAGTCAAGCCCCGGACGGGATTTTTTTCACACCCCGGATGAGAGTCAAAATCCTTTTATTCCAGGGCATTAAAGCTCCGTGGTCTTGGCCAGGACCAGGACCTCCACCCGCACGGCCCCGGCCCGGCGCAGGGTCAGGACCCCCTCCTCCAGGGTGGCCCCGGTGGTCAGCACGTCGTCCACCAGGAGCACCCGGCGGCCCGAAACCAGGGCCGGGTCCGCGGCAAAGGCGTTGCGGATGTTCTCCCGCCGCTTGGGCCCGGGCACCCGGGTCTGGGGCGTGGTCCGGCGCACCCGGCGCAGGGCTTGGGCCGCCAGGGGAATGCCGCTCTCCCGGGACAGCCGCCGGGCCAGTTCCAGGCTCTGGTTGTAGCCCCGCCAGACGAGCCGTCTCGGGTGCAGGGGCACGGGCACGATCATCTCCGGCCCGGGGAGCCCGGGCCGGAAGGCCTCCAGGATCAGGGTCTGGAGCAGGCGGCCCAGGCCCAGGCCGCGCTGGAACTTGTAGCGCAGGATGAGGTCGCGCAAGAGCCCCTGGTAGGGTCCATGGCAGTGCAGCAGGTCCCAGGGCTTGGGCTCGCGGCGGCAGTCGGCGCAGAGCATGGGGGGCAGGTTCGGGTCAGCGGCCAGGGCCCCGCAGCCCGGGCAGAAGCCGCCCGGACGGGGGGCCAGCTCCCGGGCGCAGTCCGGGCAGGGCCGCGCCGGCCCCTCCTGGAGCCTGCCGCAGGCCGGACAGCGGGACTCCAGGAGTCCCAGACGCCCGAGCCAGCGCGCCAGCCCC
>DFYP01000199.1 GCA_002382645.1 Desulfovibrio sp. UBA4079
CCGGGGACCCGTGGCCCCCGGCGGGTGTCAATCCTGTTCGGCGGCCAGCTCGCGGGTCAGGGCCGCGATCTCCTCGCGGATGATCCGGGCGGCCTCGCGGGGCACGGCCTGCTCCACCTGGGCNNGAGCGCGCCCACGCGCTCCTCCACCAGGGCCAGGATGTGCTCGGCGCCAGGGGTTTCGCCCTCGTCCCCGCCCACCAGGGCCTCGTGGATGTCCTCGTCGCCGATCTGGTCCAGGAGGGCGTCCACGTCCATGGTGTCCTCGCCCGGGGTCTCCAGACCCAGGAGCGCGGCGTCGGCGGAGCCCGGGGCTCCGGAAATCTCGGCGTGCAGCTCGTCCAGGCCGGGCCCGGCCGGGGCCTCCTCGCCCAGGAGCACCTCGGTGAGCACGGACTCGCCGGGCTCGTGCAGCGCGTCCACGGCCAGGTCCGCGGGCTCCAGGGGAATCTCCGCCAGGTCCGGGATATCCACGGGCATGTCGTCGGGCGAGACGTCGATGTCGTCCAGACCCTGGCCCGAGGCGTCCTCGGCCGCGATCTCGGCGTCGGTCATGCCCGCGGCCGGGGCCTCGGGCTCCAGTTCCAGCGGGCTCTCGCCCAGGGCCTGGTCCAGGGAAATTTCGGGTTCGTCGCCGGCCAGGAGGTCGGCCTCGGGCAGGGCGTCGTCCAGGGTGATCTCGGCCTCGGCGCCCTCGTCCAGGACCAGGGCGTCGTCNNCCTCGTCCAGGACCAGGGCGTCGTCCAAGGACAGGATGTCCTCGCCGGAATCCCCGGGGACCTCGGCGCTCTCGTCCAGGGCCAGGGCGTCATCCAGGGACAGGACGTCCTCTTCGGCCCCGGCCGGGGCCTCCAGGGCCTCGTCCAGGACCAGGGCGTCGTCCAGAAGCTCCTCGGCGGGCTCCTCGGCTGCGGCCTCCTCGGCCACCAGGTCGTCCAGGGAAAGAATTTCCTCGTCCTCGGCGGGCGCGGCCGAAGGCTTGGCCGAAGCGCCCGGGCCCAGGCCGTCGATGAGCTCGTCCAGCCCGGCGGCGTCCATCTCCCCGGCGGCGTCGTCCCCGGGCACGCCCAGGTCGATGTCCGGCAGCGCGGGGGCCTTCTCGTCTTCCAGAAGCAGGGCGTCGTCGAAGGTCTGGGCGGCCTTCTTGGCCGGAGCCTTGCCCGCGGCCGGGGCCGAGGCCTTGGGGTCCTCGCCCAGGTCGTCGGCGAAAAGGTCCTCCAGCTCCTGTTCGAAGCTGGCGTCCAGGTCGTCGGCGTCCGCGGAGTCGGCGGGGGCTGCGGACCCTTCTTCCGCGATGTCGCTCAGGTCGAGCAGGTCTTCGTCGCGGGGGGCTTCCGGTTTGGCCGGCGGCATACGCGCACCTCGGAGCGAGTTGGTCAAGCAAGGGGGGCCGCTGGCGCGGCCCCCCGGATCAGCCCAATGCTACTTCTTGGCGTGGCACTTGTTGCAGGCGGTGGGGCCCTGCTTCATGCTCTTGTGGCAGCCCAGGCAGCTGTGGTTGCTGGTGGGCGCGTGGTAGGCGTTGTAGTAGGACTTGTCGCCCTTCTTTTCCTTCAGGTCATTGTGGCAGGAAGCGCACTTCATGTCCTTGGATTCCTTCATCTTGTGATGGCAATCCTCGCACTTCTGCTTGCCGTGCTTGGCATGGCCGAAGGTGACCGTGCCCTGAGTGGCGGCGCCCGGGGACTTCATGACGATGTCCGCTTTCGGGGCATCGGCGGCGAACAGGGCCGGCAGGGCCACGAAGCCGACGAGGGCCGCGCAGACCAGGGTGATCATGACGATCCGTTTCATTCTCTCCATTCCTCCTTCAAGTCTCCAAATCCAGTGCAGACAGCCCGTAACCACTTCTCCATCTCGCAAGGGGGGCCGCCCGTGAGCGGAACTCCCTTTGCGCATTCTGCCTTTTACGCTTTTGGGCCGGTATTGGCAAGTCTTGCCCGCGCCTTGCCCGGTCCCTGTTTCAGGTTGTATTTCCCGGCATAGCCCCGGGGGGTGAGCATGCGCCCGCCGGTCAGGCGGGTGGCCGAATTGCCGACGAGCACCAGGCTCTGCATGTCCACGGCCTCCGGGTCCAGCTCCCCCAGGGTCGTGACCGTGACGCTCTGGCCCGGACGGAAGGCCCGGCAGACCACGCCCGCGGGCGTGGACGGGGCCCGCTGCGCGGCGATGATCGCCAGCGCCCGGGCCAGGTGGCCGGAGCGGCGCTTGGAGCGGGGGTTGTAGAGCACAAGCACGAAGTCCGCACCGGCCGCGGCGGCAAGCCGCTTCTCGATGGTCTCCCAGGGGGTCAGCAGGTCCGAGAGGCTCACGCAGGCGAAGTCGTGGGTCAGGGGCGCGCCCAGGAGCGCCGCGGCCGCGGCCAGGGCCGGGACCCCGGGCAGGACCTCGCAGGGCAGGGTTTCCTGGAGCCCGCGCTCCTCCAGGACCTCCAGGACCAGCCCGGCCATGGCGTAGACGCCCGCGTCGCCGCTGGAGACCACGGCCACGCGGTGCCCGGCCAGGGCCAGGTCCACGGCCCGGTTCACCCGCTCCACCTCGCCGGTCATGCCGGTCTCCACCAGTTCCCGGCCCGCCAGCAGCTCCGGCTCCAGAAGGTCCAGGTAGGTGGAATACCCGGCCACGGCCGTGGCCGATTCCAGGGCCGCGCGCGACTGGGGGCAGAGCAGGCAGGGATCGCCCGGCCCCAGGCTGACCACGCTCAGCCGGCCAGGGCCACGGCCAGAGTGGCCCGCGCCGTCTTGCGCTTGGGAACCAGCAGCCGCCCGTTTGCGGCCAGAACCGCCGCCGCCTCGCATACGCCCTCCAGGCCCAGGTGCTCGCGGGCCGCCGCCGAGGGCGTGGCCACAGGCACCCGGGACAGTTCCTCGCGGGTGAAAAACCGGATTTCCGCGCCCAGGTCCGAGGCCGCGGCCAGAAGCCCGGTCTCGCCGCGCTTGTCCTCCACGCTGGCCAGCCCGGCCAGGCTTCCCAGGGCCAGGCCCTCCCCGGCGAAGACCTGCCGGAGAAGACCGAGAATCTCCTCGGGCGGGGTGCCCCGGCGGCAGCCCACCCCGGCCCAGAGCACGGGCGGATGGAGCCGCAGGGCCGGGCCCTGCCCGGCGCGCCAGTCCACCACCACCTCGCCGTCCCGGTCCACGGGCTCGAACAGGGCCGGGTCCAGGTCCCCGAGCCGGCCCTCCGGGTCCTGCACGCGCAGGACCCGGCCCTCCAGGAGCGCGGCGTTGGCCCGCTTCACCCCGGAAAGATCGCCGATGCGCAGGCCGCGCTCTCGGGCCAGGAGGTCCAGGGAGGGCAGGCCCGCGCTGTCCGTGGCCGTGGTGATCACGGCCGTGCCGCCGGTGATCGCGGCCACCCGCCGGGCCAGGGCGTTGGCCCCGCCCAGGTGGCCGGAGAGCAGGCTCACGCAGAACCGGCCGCCCTGGTCCAGGGCCAGCACGGCCGGGTCGCGGTCCTTGGTCCCGAGCAGCGGGGCCAGGAGCCGCACCAGGATGCCCGCGGCGGCCACGCAGACGTGGGCCTCGAAGTTCCGGAAATTCCCGGCCAGACAGGGTCCCAGGGCCGCGAACCCCGTCTCCC
>DFYP01000023.1 GCA_002382645.1 Desulfovibrio sp. UBA4079
GGCCCTGAGCCTGGCCCGCGAACGCCGCCAGCGCGCCCGCGCGCCCGGGGCCCGGCTGCGGGTCCTGGTGGCCGAGGACAGCCGCATCAACCGCATCCTGGTGATCCGCGTCCTGGAAAAGCTCGGGCACGAGGCCGTGGAGGCCCGCGACGGCCGCGAGGCCTTGGCCCTGCTGGCCGGGCGCCAGTTCGACCTGCTCCTCCTGGACGTCCAGATGCCCGAGGTGGACGGCCTGGAGGTCACCCGCCGGGTGCGCGAGGGCCGCGACGGGGTCCTGGACCGGACCATCCCGATCATCGCCATGACCGCCCACGCCATGAAGGGCGACCGCGAATTCTTCCTGGACGCGGGCATGGACGGCTACATCGCCAAGCCCTTCGACCTGGACCAGTTCGGCGAGGTGCTCCGCGAGGTCCTGGGCCAGGCCTAGCGGCAAATTGTGCCGCCCCGTTTTTTGCCAACCAGCCGCAATTTCAGGATTTCATCCGCCAAGCACAGGGCTTGCTAGGGTTTTCCCCGCGCCAAGGAGGACCCCATGAGCATGCCCATCGCGCCTCTCTCGCCCCTGAACCCCGCGCTCCAGCCCGAGCGCCCCGCCGGCCCCACGGCCGAAGAGGCCGCGGACAGCCTGGCCGCTGTCCAGTCCCAGGCCCAGGCCCTGGACCCGGCCGGTTCCCACAGCCTGGATATCGAGCGGGTGCGGCGGCTCTTGGCCGACCCCCTGTAGCGAGCGAACGAGCCGCTGAAAATTCCGCGCTGACCGCGTTGCCGCGAGCTGTTCAAACCCTCGCGCAGGTTCACTGCGCGTCGGGCTTGAGCAGCTCTTGCGCCGTGTCATCGCGGTTTTTGAGCGGCTCGGGGGCTTCGCCCCATTCACGGAACAGCCAAGAGAGTTCTTGTGTTCCAGCAGACCCCCCCTGCCTTTCCGTAAAACCGGCGAAGCCGGGCCGTAAAACCGGCCGCGGCGGACGGGTTTTTGCGCGGTTTCCGGCCCCCTGCGCAAGGGTTGCACAGTCTAGAAAATTGAAATACAGTCATTTCGCCGTGTTGGATTGGCACGTTCCTTGCCTGTCCAAGGCGTCCCCTTGAAGGACGCGAAAAACAGGAGAAACGCATCATGGAAAGCATTCCCGTCGGTTCGCTCATCGTTTCCAAACGTCCCCTCCGTGAACTCTACGGCTTCTACCTGGGACAGGGCCGGGTGGTCCTGCGCTCCAAGGGGCCGGCCCGGGTCACCAGCCTGGACAGCTTTGCCGGGGGACACGCGGTCTGCGTGCTGGAGCACCCGGACCGGCAACTCACGGCCCGGGAGATCGTGCGCCGCGCCTTGGGCCTGGCCGAGGACCAGGGGTACCACCCCAGTTCCTACGGACGGGTCAAGCAGGACGAGCGCCTGATCAGCCCGGCGACCACGGCCTCCACGGGCTCGGGCGTCAAGCCCACGACCCCGGCCAAAGTCGTGGCCATGTAGCGCCCGCGCAGCGGGCACAGCCGCAATCAAGGCGGCCCTTTGGAAGAGCGTTCCTCTTCCAGGGGGCCGCTTCCCGTTTCAGCCCGGAGTTCACGACCTCCCGACCGCAAGTTTATAAGTCCGTTGCCCGGCGCCGTGTGGTATGGTCCTCCTGCTTCCGTCCCGGGATCCGGCCGGAAATGGTCCGGCCGCGCCGTGGATCGGGGGAGGAACCCATGCCCACAAGGAGGCGCTTCATGAAGTACCGTTATCTGATACTGGCATTGCTGGCCGCGGCGCTGTGCTTTGCGGCCCCGGCCCTGGCCGCCGAGCAGTCCCCGGCGCACGAGGTCTATCCCGGCGCCCCTGCGTCCGTAGGGATTCCGGGTCTGACCGTGGAGCAGCAGAAGGCCCTCATCGACATCCGGGCCAAGCACCAGAAGGCGTTCCTGGCGCAGGGGCAGAAGCTCTACCAGAAGCGGGCCGAGCTCAACGCGGTCCTGGCCGCGCCCGAGCCCGACGCCAAGAAGGCCAAGGCCCTGGCCGCGGAGATCGGCAAGCTCCTGGGCGAGCAGTACGAGCACCGCATCGCCATGCAGCTCGAGCTGCGTGAGAAGGGCCTGGCCATGCCCGGCATGATGGGAGGCGGCATGATGGGCGGCATGATGGGAGGCGGCATGATGGGTGGCGGCATGATGGGAGGAATGCACGGCGGCATGATGGGCGGCGGCATGCGCGGGGGCATGATGGGCCCGGGCATGATGGGTCCGGGCATGGTCTCGCCTATGTACGACTTCGAGAAGTCCGACGACTGATTCCCGGCCTGCTCCGGATTCCGGCCTCCGGAAGGCGTGCGCCTTCCGGAGGCCGCTCCCGTCGGTGGGCGGCTCTCCCCGCCTTTCCGTGAAAGGGCCGAAGGTCCCCTCTGGTCAAATGGCGCGGCCTGGCTTATGCTGGTGTTTCGACACGCAAACAGGCCCGGCCGCGCGGACCGGGGCCAGGCACCAAGGAGATCGCCCATGCTCGTGAAGAATTGGATGACCCCCAACGTCGTGAGCCTGACCGCGGACAAGTCCATGATGAAGGCGGCCAAGCTGATGAAGGACAACAAGATCAGCCGCATTCCCATCGTGGACGCCGAGAACAAGGTGATCGGCATCGTCTCGGACCGGGATGTGAAGGAGGCCTCGCCGTCCAAGGCCACAACCCTGGACATGCACGAGCTCTACTACCTGCTCTCCGAGATCAAGCTCGCCGACATCATGACCAAGAACCCCATCTGCCTCTCGCCCGAGGACACCATCGAGAAGGCCGCGGCCCTCATGATGGAGCACAACTTCGGCGGCATGCCCGTGATCGACGGCTCGGGCAAGCTCGTGGGCATCATCACGGACTCGGACGTGTTCAAGGTGCTCATCTCCATCACCGGCGTGCTCGAGGGCGGCATCCAGATCGGCTTCAACCTGCCCAACACCCCGGGCGGCCTGGTGCCGGTGCTGGACTACCTCAAGGACCACGGGGCCCGGATCATGAGCATGCTGACCTCGTCCGAGCCGCCGGAAAAGGGCATGCGCCACGTGTTCATCCGCATCCGCGACGTGGACAAGTCCGCGCTCAAGAAGCTCAAGGCCGACCTGGAGGCCAATTTCGACGTGCTCTACTTTGTCCAGGACACCGTGCATCCCGTGAGCAAGTAGGCTTCGCCTCGTT
>DFYP01000167.1 GCA_002382645.1 Desulfovibrio sp. UBA4079
GCCAACGACGCCCTGCGCGGCCTGGACCCGGCCCGCACCCGGGCCAACCTGGCGGCCATCCTGGAGCGGCTCAAGACGGCCAGGGTCAAGGTGCTCCTGGCCGGAATGCTGGCCCCGCCCAACATGGACGCGACCTATGCCCGGGCCTTCAACGCCGTGTATCCGGATCTGGCCAAGACCCAGGGCGTGGCTCTGTATCCCTTCTTTTTGGAAGGCGTGGCCGGGAATCCGGCCCTGAACCAGGCCGACGGCATCCACCCCAACGAGGCCGGAGTGGCCCGCGTGGTGGCGGGCATCCTGCCCGCGGTGGAGAAGCTGCTGGCCCAGCCCGCCCCCTAGCGGGCAATGGAGAGCGCATGGACGTGATTCTGGCCGAGACCGCCGGATTCTGCATGGGCGTGGACCTGGCCTTGAACCGGCTGGACTCGCTCCTGGCCGAGGAGGGCGTGGGCCTGGTGCAGACCCTGGGGCCCATCATCCACAATCCCCAGGTGCTGGAGCACTACGGCCAGCGGGGCGTGACCGTGGCCCGCGGCCTGGAGGACATCGCTCCGGGCGCGGCCGTGGTCATCCGGGCCCACGGCGTACCGCGCGCCCTGCAGGAGGGCCTGGACACCCGGGGCGCGCGGGTGGTGGACGCCACCTGCCCCAAGGTCAAGAAGGCCCAGATGCTCATCGGCCGCGAGGCCGAGCGGGGCCGCAAGCTTCTGCTCTACGGCGAGGCCGACCACCCGGAGGTGCGCGGACTCTTGAGCTACGCCGGGCCGGACGCCTTTGTCTTCGGCTCGCGCGAGGAATTCGAGGCCCACGTCCTGGACCCGGGTTCGCGCTACGTGCTGGCCGCCCAGACCACCCAGGACCGGGAGGTCTTCGAGACGTTGGCCGCGGACCTCGCGGACCGGCCCGGGCTGGACGTGAAGGTGCTCCAGACCATCTGCGACGCCACCCGGCTGCGCCAGGAGGACGCCGTGCGCATCGCCCGGGAGGTGGACTACATGGTGGTGGTGGGCGGCCGCGAGTCGGGCAACACCCGGCGTCTGGCCCAGGTGGCCGCGGCCCAGGGCACGCCCTGCGTGCACGTGGAGACCGCCGCGGAGCTGCCCCTGGACGAACTGCGGAAGTGCCGCCGGGTGGGACTCACGGCCGGGGCCTCCACCCCGCGGGAACTGGTGGCCGGGATCTTCCATCTGCTCAAGGGACTGTGAGTCCTGGCCCCGGCGGCCTGCTCCGTAGAAGCGTTTTTACTATTTTGTTAAAATAACCTCACCGCTCGCCTGACTTCCTGCCGGTCTCGCACAAAAAACGTCAAATACGCCCCAAGACCTTCCGCTGCGCCTGCTCCCGGCGCAGCGGAAGGTTCCGCATTTCTCCTGGCTTTGCGGCGTCACCCTCTGCTGCAGTCCATGCAGTGTTTCCTTTTCGCGATGTTGTTTCTCTTGTTGTGCAGAAAAGATGCTGAAAACGACAAAGATGTTATCCGAAAATTACATGTTCATTACCCTGTAATTATAGTTTTGTAATGAAAATCGGCAAAGCGTTGAACGCCTAGCATTGGCCTCCTCCTTGCTTTGTGGCGGCCGTTGGTAACGCACTGACTTGGGAGGTCAACAATGAAACGTCTGGTTCCGGTTTTCCTTGTATTGTTCATGCTGGTCGCGGCAGCCGCCCCTCTGGCTGTNNCTGGCCCAGGATGCGGCTCCGGCCGCGGCCGCCGATGAAGGGCCCAAGCCCGATCCCAGCGGCGCGTCCATCGGCGGCGTGGCGGACATCATCGGCGCCACGGCCAACGCCCCCACCCAGGAAGACCTGGACCAGCTCTCCGCGAAAGAGCCCCTGGCGGTCAAGGTCGCTGACGTGGTGGGACACAACCGCATCGCCATCAACATGGTTTGGACGCTCATCTGCGGCTTTCTGGTCATGTTCATGCAGGCCGGCTTCGCCCTGGCCGAGACGGGCTTCACCCGGGCCAAGAACGCCGGGCACACCATGGCCATGAACATGATGATCTACGGCATCGGCATGCTCGGCTACTGGATCTGCGGCTTCGCCCTGCAGATGGGCGGCGTGGGCGGCGTGGCCACCCTGGGCGGCGCCGGAACGCTCAACGGCGAGTTCGCCGTGAGCATCCTGGGCCACGACTTCGGCCTGTTCGGCACCAAGGGCTTCTTCCTCTCCGGGGACGCCTACGACGCCGTGGTCTTCAGCGTGTTCCTCTTCCAGATGGTCTTCATGGACACCACGGCCACCATCCCCACGGGCTCCATGGCCGAGCGCTGGACCTTCAAGTCCTTCGTGATCTACGGCTTCTTCATCTCCATGTTCGTCTATCCCCTGTACGCCAACTGGGTCTGGGGCGGCGGCTGGCTCTCCACCCTGGGCAAGTACTTCGCCCTGGGCCACGGCACGGTCGACTTCGCCGGCTCCTCGGTGGTGCACATGACCGGCGGCGTGGCGGCCCTGGTGGGCGCCAAGATCCTCGGCCCGCGCATCGGCAAGTTCAAGGCCGACGGCACGCCCATGGCCCTGCCCGGCCACCACATCCCCATGGCCGTGGCCGGCTGCTTCATCCTGGCCTTCGGCTGGTTCGGGTTCAACGCCGGTTCGTCCCTGGCCGGCGGCGACCTGCGCATCGGCGTCATCGCCACCAACACCATGCTGGCCTCGGCCTCGGGCGCTTTCATCGCCATGCTCTACATGTGGGTGCTCTACGGCAAGCCGGACATCTCCATGGCGGCCAACGGCCTGCTGGCCGGCCTGGTGGCCATCACCGCGCCCTGCGCCTTCGTCAATTCCGTGTCCGCGGTGATCATCGGAGCGGTGGCCGCGGTGCTCCTGTGCTGGGGCGTGTTCTTCGTGGAGCGCACACTCAAGATCGACGACCCGGTGGGCGCGGTCTCGGTGCACGGCCTCAACGGGGCCTGGGGCCTGCTCTCCGTGGGCCTGTTCTCCGACGGCACCTACGGCGAGGCCCTCAACGGCGTGGAAGGCACGGTCAAGGGCCTGTTCTACGGCGACGGCGGCCAGTTCGTGGCCCAGTGCATCGGCGTGCTGACCAACGTCATCTTCGTGGGCGTGGTCATGTTCATCTTCTTCAAGGTGCTGGACAAGTTCGTGCCCCTGCGCGTGGATCCGGAGCAGGAAGTGGAAGGCCTGGACCAGCACGAGGTGGCGGTCACGGCCTACCCGGACTTCAGCCTGAACAAGACCCACCGCTAGGCGGGAAGCGAGGAATACGACCATGAAAAAGATTGAAGCCATCATCAAGCCGCACAAGCTGGACGAGGTCAAGGATGTCTTGAGCCGGCTGGGCCTGCGCGGCATGACCGTGACCGACGTGCGGGGCTACGGCCGCCAGAAGGGCCATGTGGAGCAGTACCGCGGGGCCGAGTACGAAGTGGTCTTCCGGCCCAAGGTCAAGGTCGAGATCGTGGTCCCGGACGGCATCGCCGGGGAGATCGTGGAGGCCGTGCAGAAGACCGCCAACACCGGGAGCATCGGCGACGGCAAGATCTTCGTCTCCACCCTGGACGACGTGGTGCGCATCCGTACCGGAGAAAAGGGAGACCAGGCCCTCTAGGCTTCCTCCTTCGGCGGGATGGGATAGGGCGCGCGCCAATGTGGCGCGCGCCTCTTCTTTTTCGTTGCAGGGCTTTCCCCAGGCCCGCGGCTGATGTACATTCAAGGCCAAGCAACAAGGAGGCATTCCATGGCTGCGCGCACCGTGAACTTCAAGGGCCACCCACTGGCCCTGGCCGGAACCGAGATCAAGCCCGGGACCAAGGCCCCGGATTTCAAGCTGTTGACCAACGACCTGGCCGAGGCCTCGCTCAAGGACTTCGCGGGCAAGGTCCTGATCCTCTGCTCCGTGCCGTCCCTGGATACGCCCACCTGCGACCTGGAGACCCGGCGTTTCAACCAGGAGGCCGAGGCCCTGGGCCCGGACATCCAGATCCTCACCGTGAGCATGGACCTGCCGTTCGCCCAGAAGCGCTGGTGCGGGGCCGCCGGGGTCACGGCCGTGAAGACCCTTTCGGACCACCGCGAGGCCTCTTTCGGGCTGAACTACGGCGTGCTCCTCGAAAACCTGCGCCTGCTGGCCCGGGCCGTGTTCGTGGTGGACAAGGCCGGGGTCGTGGTTCACGCCCAGATCGTGCCCGAGGTCTCCAGCGAGCCGGATTACGCCGCGGCCCTGCAGGCCGCCAAGGCCCTGGCCTGATCCAGGGCCGGGACCGGCGCGGTCCTCGCATTCGTCCCGGAAGTCTTGCCAGGGATGCGGACATGGCTTAGCCTTCCGCGCAGTCCATTTTCCCTTGGGAAAACCGACGGCCTGGAGGGTGGATGCCGGTTCAGCTCATGCGCCTTGTGGATTTCTGGCTGGGAGTTCCCTGCTGCCTGCTCCTGTCCCTGTACGCCTGGGCCCGGCGCCTGCTGGCCGGGGCGCACAGGCGGCCCGAGGCCCTGCGCCGGGTGGTCTTCATCCAGCTGGCCGAGTCCGGGGCCTTTGTGGCCGCCCACTCGGCCCTGCGCCGCCTGGAAGAGCGCCACCCCGGGGCCGAGGCCTGGGTCCTGACCTTCAGCCTGGGCAGCCAGATCCTCGACAGCCTGCGCTTTCCGCCGGACCGGCGCATCGTCATCCGCACGGACGGCCCCCTGGTCTTCTGCCGCGACACCCTGGCGGCCGTGGCCCGGATGCGGGCCCTCGGCGTGGACGCCACGGTCAACCTGGAGACCTTCGCGCGCTACAGCACCATCCTCGCCTTTCTCTCCGGCGCGCCGCTGCGGGCCGGATTCTTCCGGTTCCACGACGAGGGCCGCTACACCGGCGACCTGCTCACCCACCGGCTGGTCTATTCCCCGCATCTGCACGCGGCCCAGACCTATGCGGCCCTGGTGGAGTCCCTGGCCGAGCCCGAGGGCCCGGAGCCCCTGGCCAAGCGGCCCGTGCCCCTGGAGGACCTGGAACTGCCGCGCGTGGCCTCGGACCCGGCCCTGCGGGAGGCCGTGACGGCGACGCTGCGCGGCCTGGACCCGGAATGGGGCCCGGGCAGGCGGCTCGTGCTGCTGAACATGAACGCCAGCGACATGGCGCCCAACCGCCGCTGGCCCGCGGAGAACTACCTGCGCCTGGCCGCGCGGCTGGCCGAGGAGCCGGATGTGCTCGTGGGGTTCATCGGCGCGCCCGGGGAACGGGCGGCCATCGCGCATCTGCTGGCGGGCGGAAGCCATGCCCGGATCGTCAACCTGGCCGGGAAGACGAGCGTGCCCGAGCTGGTGGAGCTGTTCCACGTTGCGGACCTGCTGGTGAGCAACGACTCGGGCCCGGCGCACCTGGCCAGCGTCACGGACCTCGACATCGTCGTCCTGTTCGGCCCGGAGACGCCGAAAATCTTCCGGCCCCTGGGCCCCAGGGTCCAGGCCGTGAGCCTGGAGCTGGCCTGCAGCCCGTGCATCTCGGCCTACAACCAGAAGCGCTCGCCCTGCTCGGACAACCGCTGCCTCAAGGACATTTCCGTGGAATCCGTGCTGGAGCGGGCCCTGGCCGTGCTCCGGAAACGCGGCTGACCGTCTAGCCCCCCGCCTTTTCCTTCCAGAGTCCCCGCAGGGCGTCGGCCGCCACGCCCAGGCCGTCGCGCGCCAGGTTCAGGGCGTCCACCCGGGTGCGCACGTCCAGGAGGCGGCTCACGATCTTCGAGGGCCGCAGGTAGAACTGGCGGCTGGCGCGGTTGCGCAGGGCCTCGGCCCGGGCCGCGGAGAGCTGCCCGGTGGCCAGGGCCGCCTGGGAGCCGGACTGGTCCATCTCCAGGCTTTCGGCCGCGGCATAGCCCTGGGCCAGGGCCTCGCGCCGCAGGGGCGTGCCCATGCGCGGCACGGCCAGGTTGAACGAGGCGAAGTCAGGGTCCAGGGCCTTGGCAAAGGCGATGGTCGAAAGCGCGCTCTCCTCGGTCTCGCCGGGCAGGCCCAGGATGAAGGTGGCCACGGTGCGCAGGCCCAGCTCCCGGCAGGCGGTCCGGGCGCGCATCACCTCGCCCGCGGTAATGTTCTTGGCGTAGGCCGTGAGCAGGGCGTCGTCGCCGCTTTCGGCCCCGAACATGACCGTGTGGCAGCCGGCCCGCCGGAGCAGGAGCAGGAAGTCCCGGCTCATGAGGTCCACCCGGGTGAAGCAGACGAAGCCGAAGCCGTAGTCCCGCGCGGCCATGGCCTCCAGCAGGGCCGTGGTCTGTCTGCGGTCCGCGCCAAAGGTCTGGTCGTTGAAGTAGAGGTCGCGGCAGCCGTGGGCCTTGAGCCAGTCCAGCTCCTCGAGCACGTTGTCCACGGCCCGGGACTTGAAGCCCAGGCCGGGCATGACGCAGAACGAGCAGCGGAAGGGACAGCCGAAATTGGTCAGGACCACGGCGAAGGGATGGCGGCGCACAAAGGGGTAGCGGTAGCGCGGGGAATCGAACAGGCCGTGGAGCGGCACCGGGATGGAGAACTCGCCCCGGGCCGGGGCCGGGGCGGGCCCGCTGTCCCGGGTGGCCAGGCCGTGCGCCCGGCCCGCGAAGAAGTCGCCGATGTCCCCGGCGGTGAAGTCCACGGCCAGGGAGTCAAGCCCGCTGAAGCGCTCCAGCAGGGCCGAGGGGTCCTCCAGGAAGAGGTCGCCGATGCCTACGGCCGAGCGGATGGAGGGGACCGCGCTACGCAGGCCGTTGAGGAAGTCCGCGTCCTCGTTCAGGGACACGGCCCCGGCCAGGGTCAGCAGATGGTCCGGCTGGAGCGCGGCGATGCGCTCCTGGCAGGCCCGGGCGTCCAGGCCCTCGGCAATGGCGTCCAGGACCCGCACCTGGAAGCGTTGGGCCAGGATGCCGCTCTGCACCAGGAGATCCGTGGGCGGGTAGAGGTAGCCGCTCTTGGAGACCTTGCTGCAGAAGTAGTCGCGGATGTACCGCTTTTTCCCCGGCGGATTGAGCAGAAGTACGCTTTCCATGTCCTGGCCCGCGTCAGAGGTCCTGGTCCGCCCCGGGTATAGCCCGGCCGTCCGCGGCGCGTCCAGCCGCGTCCGGCTCCCCGTCGCAGGGGGCGGAGCGGCGGGTCGCCAGCCGCAGCAGCCCGCTCAGCCGGAATCCGAGGAACCGGGCGCTGACCACGCCCAGGAGCACATTCAGCGAGGTGGCCAGGGCGTGGTAGAGCAGGGCGAAGGCCAGGCCCTGTTCCAGGGGCACGCCGCACAGCCGCAGGGCGATGACGATGGCCCCGTGGGTGGTGCCGATGCCCGCCGGGGTGGTCATGGCCAGAAGGCCCACCACGGTGAAGCTCATGGCCAGGATGGAGGCGGTGAGCGACGGGGGCGGGAACAGGGCGGCCATGCAGAAGTGCAGGGAGCCCGCGATGACGATCCAGATGACCAGGGAGGCGGCCACGAGCCGGAAACAGGGCCCGGGCCGGAGCAGGACGCCCAGGCCGTCGAGGCCGGCATGGATTTTCTTTTCCAGGGTGGCCCAGCGTTGCGGGCCCAGGGGCCTGGCCAGGAAGCGCAGGACGCCCAGGAAGGGGCCGCGGAACCGGGTGAAGACAAAGAGCAGGGGCCCGGCGGCCAGGAGCGCGGCCGCGCAGACCGACGCGGCCTTGGCCAGGCCCGGG
>DFYP01000022.1 GCA_002382645.1 Desulfovibrio sp. UBA4079
GGCCTGGCCGCGGGCACCGCGGACGTGGTGGCCGGGTCCCTGGTCAAGGACGTGACCTACTCCATCATGACCGACGTGATGATCTCGGAAAAGACCACGGGCAAGGTCAAGGAGAAGCAGGCCGCCAACCTGGCCAAGGGCAAGGGCACCTCGGTGCAGCAGTCCGTGGACAAGACCACCAACCGCCTGCGCTACCAGACCCGCGTGGCCTCCTCGGCCAACCAGGTGAACCTCAAGTTCGAAGAGGCCCTGCCGCCCCTGCAGGAAGGCCTGGCCCGGGTCATCTCCGGCATCTTCTAGCCCCCCGCGCACAAGGCCGCCGGAACCCTGGTCCCGGCGGCCTTCTTTATTGCAACCTTTTGTTTTTCAAGAATGACGATGGGCGACGATGGCCGTCCTATGCCCCGGCGTCCGGGGATCTGGGCAGGCGCACCCGCACCCGGGTGCCCTCGGTCTCGGAGGTCTCCATGGCCACGTCCCCGCCATGGGCCCGGGCGATGAGCCGGGCCGAGTAGGTGCCCAGGCCCGTGCCCCCGGGCTTGCCCGCGGTGGAGTACTTCTCGAAGAACCGGCCGCGCACGGGCTCGGGCACGCAGCCCTCGTTGTGCACCGCGACCTCCCAGAACCCGTCCAGGGGCTCCAGGGACACGCTGATGCGGCTGCCCGAGGGCGCGGCCTCGAAGGCGTTCTTGAGCAGGTTGGCGAAAAGGGTTTCCAGGTGGCGGGGGTCGCCGCGCAGGGGGCAGGGCTCGCTGGCGGGCCAGGGCCGCCCCTGGCGCAGATAGGCCAGGGACAGGCGCTTGCGCCGGATGAGCGGGTCCAGCCGGCTCTCCACCCGGCCCAGAATCTCGGACAAGTCCAGGATCTCCTGGGGCGGGCGGTATTCCCCGCGCTCCATGGCCAGGAGGTCGAGCGAGGTGTTCAAGAGCGCCAGGACCTGTTCCCCGGCCTCGCCCATGGCCTCGACGAGCGCCTTTTGCCGGGCCGAGAGGTTCTCGTCGCGCAACAGCGCCCGGGCCAGGCCCACGATGCCCGTGAGCGGGGACTTGATGTCGTGGCGGGCGATGCGCTCCACGTCCTCGCGCAGCCGCGCCAGGGCGTGCTGCTCGGTGACGTCCCGGGCGAACGCCGCCACCAGGGCCACCCCGCCGTCGCGGCCGAGCACGGGCCAGAAGCTGTGCTCCAGCCAGCGGCCGTCGCGCTCGTCCTCGAAGCGCAGGCCCCGGCCCTGGCAGAAGACCTCCATGATCCGGCCGAGCCGCGCCTCGAACAGGTCCCAGGGCAGGAACTCGGCCAGGCTGCGGCCGATCATCTCCTCGGGCGTGGCCCGGAAGCGCGCCGCGCCGGAGCGGTTCACGGCCACCACCTGGCCGTCCACGTCCAGCAGCAGGGCCGCGTCGTCCTCGGCGTCCAGGAGCACCCGGGCCAGGGCCTGGCCCCGGCGCAGGCGGTCCTCGGCCAGGCGCTCCAGGGGCGTGCGCACGAGCACCAGCCGGACCCCGTCGTGTTCCGCGCCCGGGGGCAGGTCGCGGACCTCCAGGAAGACCTCGCAGCAACCGCCCGGGCCCTTGAGCCGGGCGTGGAACGGGCCCGGATTCTCGGGGTCGTCGGCGGCCTCGGCGCCCGGGCCCAGGTCGTGGAAGAAGCGCCCGGCAAGGCCGCCGGAACCGGCGTCCAGCAGGTCTTCCAGCGCGGGGTTGGCGTAGAGGATGCGGCCCGAGGCGTCCAGGGCGGCCAGGCCCAGGGTCTGGGCCGCGAGCATGGATTCCAGCAGGGCGGGCGCGGGGGTCGTGGGGCCCGGGGAATCCTGGGGAGCGGGCACGGCTGACTCCTGGTAAGAGTTCCGCGCCCATTTGACGGACAAGAACGGGTTCTGTCAATAATTCAAACCGAAAATGACTGGAACCTTGCCGTTCACGGACCCGGGCGCGCCCTTCCCCGAATGACGGAGGACGGGACCGGGGTTTCGTGGCATGAGAGGGTCATGGACCAGCGCGCCGGACCCCGGCTGCTCCTGTCCACGGGCAGCCTCTTCCACCTGGCCCTGCCGGATATCGCGGAAATCGCCGCCCTGTCCGGGTTCCAGGGTCTGGAGCTGATCGTCAACGACCCGCTCATGGCCCCTGGCCCGGGCATGGCGGCCGTGGACGCGATCTGCCCCATCCGCAGCCTGCACGCGCCCTTCCGCCATTTGAACCGCTGGGGCGGGCTGCCGGACTCCTGGCAGGCCACCGTGGACCTGGCCAACTCCCTGCCCCTGGCCCGCAACGTGACCCTGCACCCGCCCGAGGGCTCCGGGACCTTTGCCGCGGGCGCGCGCTGGTTCTCCCGGGCCACGGACCTGCACCTGCTGCTCAACGCCCTGGGCCGGGTGCGCCTGTCCCTGGAGAACCTGCCCTGGCCGCCGGTCCAGCCCTTCGGCCGCGAGCCCCTCGGCGCGCTGTTGGACCTCTGCCGCTCCAAGAGCCTGGGCCTGACCCTGGACGTCTGCCATCTGGGGGTCTCGGGCCGCGACCCCCTGGACGTGCTCGAGCGCGTGCCCGACGAACTCCTGCGGAACATGCACTTCTCCGACGCCCGGGGCTTCCAGGAGCACCTCCTGCCCGGACAGGGCGACCTGCCCCTGGCCGGGGTCCTGGAGCGCCTTGCCGAGCGCGGCTACAGCGGCTACATCACCCTGGAAGTGCAGCCCGGCGCCCTGCCCTCGACCCAGACCGAGATCGTCATCCGGCTGGCGGAACTGCGGGAATGGATGGAGCAGTGCCTGGCCCGGCGCACCCAGGAGGCGACCCTGTGAGCACCATGGCGGACTATCTGGCGGCCGTGGCCCGGCCGGGCCAGACCGTGAACAACCTGTTCGGGTTTCTGGGCGTGGAGGTGGAGGAGATCTCTCCGGTCCAGGCCCGGCTGCGCCTGCCCCTGCGGCCGGAGTTCCTCCAGGGCGCGGGCATGCTGGCGGGCGGCGTGCTGGCCTCGCTCCTGGACGAGACCATGGCCCACGCCGTGCTCCCGGGCCTGCCCGAGGGACAGGCCGCGACCACGGTGGAGATGAGCACCCGCTATCTGAGCCCCGTGGGGCCCCGGGACCTGGACGGCCCGCCGCTGTCCTGCCTGGCCCGGGTGGTGCGCCGGGGCAAGCGCATCGCCTTTGTGGAGGCCGAGGTGAGCCTGGGCGAACGGAGCATTGCCAGGGCCAGCGCCAGTTTCCTGATCGTTCCGGCTTCGCCGGGTTCCTAGAAAGACAAAACGGCCGTTTCCGGCCGCCGTGCCACGGGGCCAGGGCCCCCCTCTTCCTCGCGCATCAGAGGACCACGCCGGACACGGGCAGGCGCACGGACCAGTCGGCCTGGGCCGGAACATCGGCCTGGGCCTGGGCCAGGGTGGGCCAGTCCGGCAGTTCCACGGCCGGGGCCGGGACGGTCTGG
>DFYP01000114.1 GCA_002382645.1 Desulfovibrio sp. UBA4079
AGGGCCGAGTCCCCGCCGATGCCGATGGAGCGGACTTTCAGGGCCCGCACCAGGGTCGGGTGGGAGCCGATGTGGATGCCGTCCTGCTCCACCAAGGGCGCGCCCGCGGCGAAGATGGCGATGTCCGTGGTGGTGCCGCCGATGTCCAGGATCACGGAGTCGTGGGTGATGTCGCAGAGCGCGATGATGCCCATGACGCTGGCCGCCGGGCCCGAGAAGATGGACTGCACGGGCAGCTTGCGGGACAGGGCCAGGGGGAAGGTGCCGCCGTCGGCCTTGAGCACGTTCACCTTGACGTGGCCGAGCTGGAGGTCGGCCAGGGTCTTTTCCACGGCGTCGGCGAAGCGGTTGTACAGCCGCCAGACCGCGCCGTTGAAGAAGGCCGTGGCCGTGCGGCGCGGGAAGTTGAGCCGGCCGCCCAGCTCGTGGCCCATGGTCACGAAGTCGGCCCCGGCGCACTGGGCCTCGCCCCGGCAGATGGCCAGGCGGATGGCGTTCTCGTGGCGCGGGTTGCGGGTGGAGAACTTGCCCACCACGGCGAAGACCCGGATGCCCGCGTTCAGGCAGCCGTCCACCGCGGCGTTGATCTCGGCCTGGTCCAGGCGCTTGGCCTCGGTGCCGCGATGGTCGATGGACCCGGAGAGGGCGTGGAAATGGCGGCAGAGCATGGAGTTGTAGGGGTCGATGCCCGGGCCCGCGCTGACCAGCACGCCCACTTCCTCGGTGCGGCCCTCGACGATGGCGTTGGTGGACAGGGTGGTGGAGAGGTTCAGGCGGCGGATTTTGCTCCGGTCCACCGAGCCCAGGATGTTCTCCAGGGCCCCGCGCACCGAGGCGAGCAGGTCGCGGTGGTCTGTGCGCACCTTGCAGGCGGCGGCCACGCCGTTTCTGTCCACGGCCACGGCGTCGGTGTGCGTGCCGCCCACGTCGATTCCCAACAGCATGAGGACTCCGGTTGCAGATCAAGGTAGCACCGGGGTCTTAGCGCGTAAAGGCTTGGAAGCGGGGGGCAAAACGGCCCAACGGTCGGCAGGGCTCGGGGAGCGGTCAGGCCCCGGCCTTGAGGCAGGAGGGGCACACGCCGTCCAGGTGGATTTCGGCGTGCTCCACGTGCAGGTCCAGGCCCCGGGTGAGGGCCTCCAGGTCGAGGATCTGGGGCGGCAGACAGTCCAGGCGGCCGCAGCGGGTGCAGTGGAAGTGGCCGTGGCCCTGGGCCGTGCGGCCCTGGCCCAGGCAGTAGCGGAAGGCCCGTTCTCCGGCATTGTGCCGCAGCGCCAGGCCGCGTTCCTGGAACAGGTCCAGGATGCGGTAGAGGGTCACGCGGTTCATGCAGTCCGGGCCCAGGGCGTCGAGAATCTCCTGGGGGGTCAGGGCCCGGCCCGCGCGGGCCAGGCAGTCCAGCACCTGGACCCGGTGGGTGGTGGGCTCCAGTCCGGCCCGGCGCAGGATGTCGCGTGCGTCCATGTCCCTACTCCCCGGCGCCCCTTGTGTCCCAAGCGCGCCTCGCGGAAAAGAGGGCCGCGGCCCGGTTCACTTCAAGGAGGCCCGGAAGACCCGGGCCACCTCGCGCAGGTTTCCGGCCCAGTCCTCGGCCAGAGGGTCGGCCGCGGTGACCTGGCCGCCGATGGCCTGGGCAATGGCCTGGGCCGTGCGCGCCGAGAACTGCGGCTGGATGAAGACCACCCTGATGCCGTCCTTCTTGGCCTCCTCCATGATGTGCGCCAGCTCCTTGGGCCCGGGCTCCTTGCCCTCGATCTCCACGGCCTCCTGGGTCAGGCCGTAGGTCTTGGCGAAATAGCCCCAGGCCGGGTGGAAGACCAGGAAGGTGCGGCGGTTCTTGGGCAGTCCCGACAGGGCCGAGCGGATCTCGGCGTCCAGCTGGTCGATCTCCTGGAGCAGGGCCCCCTCGTTGCTCCGGTAGGTCCGGGCGTTGGCCGGGTCCGCCTGGGACAGGGCCTCGACCATCTGCTCGGCGATGTACTTGACCAGGGGCGGGGCGGTCCAGACGTGCGGGTCGTCCTCGGTCTCGTGCGGCTCCGGCTTCTTTTCCAGCATCTGGGGATTGCCCACGGTGTAGGACTCGATCGGGTGTTCCCCGTCCTTCCCGTCATGATCGTGGTGATGGGCGGGCATGGTCATCTTGGGGATCATGGCGTCGGTGCGGACCACCTGGAGCTTGGGGTTGGCGGCCAGGAACCGGGGCACCCAGGCCTGCTCGAACTCCAGGCCCACGGAGAAGTAGAGGACCGCCGAGGACACGGCGCGCATCTGCGAGGGCTTGGGCTCGTAGGTGTGGGCGTCGGTCCCGGCCGGGACCATGACCGTGGTCTCCACCAGGTTCCCGCCGATCTTGTCCGCAAAGTATTTCATGGGCGCGATTCCCACGGCCACGGGCAGCTTTTCGGCCCAGGCCGGTGCGGCCCAGAGCAGGCAGGCGAGAATCAGGAAAAGACGGCGCATTGCGGGGGCTCCCGGTTTTGAGTACAGAGGGATGCAATCCAGTTGCACCGTGGATGCAACAAAGTTGCAGCACCTGTCAAGACCCGGACGCCATGGACCTGAACACCCTGCACACCTTCGCCGCCGTGGTCACGGCCATCGTGCTGGAGGCCGCGCCCTTCCTCCTGCTGGGCTCCCTGGCCGCCGGGCTGGTGGAGGTCCTGGCCCCGGAAGGGGCCCTGGAGCGGCTGCTGCCCGCCTCCCTGCCGGGCCGCATCCTGGCCGGGCTCCTGGCCGGGCTGATCCTGCCCTCCTGCGAGTGCGGCATGGTGCCCCTGGCCCGCAGGCTCCTGCGCAAGGGCCTGCCCGTGGCCGCGGCCGTGCCCTACATGCTGGCCGGGCCGGTGGTGAACCCGGTGTGCCTGCTGTCCACCTGGGTGGCCTACCGGGGCGACTGGACCATGGTCCTCTTGCGGGTGGCGTTGGTGCTCCTGCCCGCCGGGGCCCTGGGCTGGATTCTGGGCCGCAAGCAGGCCTCGGAGATCCTCGCGCCCAGCCTGGAAACGGTGGAGGCCTGCGGCTGCGGCTGCGGCGCGGCCCATGGCCCGCGGCTGTGGGCCGTCCTGCGCCACGCGGCCGAGGAGTTCCTGGACATGGGCCGCTTCCTGGTCTTCGGAGCCCTGGCCTCGGCGGCCTTCAAGGTCTTCCTGCCCCAGGCCGCCCTGGAGTCCCTGGCCGGGACCCCGGCCCTGGCCGTGCCCGCCATGATGCTCCTGGCCGTGCTCCTCTCGGTCTGCTCCCAGGCCGACGCCTTTGTGGCCGCCAGCCTGACCATGTTCCCCCGGTCCGCGCACCTGGCCTTCCTGGCCTTGGGCCCGATGCTCGATCTGAAGCTCGTGCCGGCCTACCTCACCGTGTTCCGCTGGCCCGTGTTCCGGGTCCTGGTCTGGGTCCCGGCCGCGCTCATCTTCGTCCTCTGCCTGGGCTTGGGCCTGGTCTGGGGGTAGAGCGTGCGCGCGCGGCTCCTGTCCCTGCTGGAAGGCCTGGCCCTGCTCGGCACCGGCGGACTGCTCTTCGGCCTGGCCCTGTCCGGCCGCTACTGGCATTTCCTCAATCCCCGCTTCGCGCCGATCTCCCTGGCCACGGGCCTGGCCCTGGCGCTTCTGGCGCCCCTGGCCGCGTTCCGGCCCGCCGGACCACGGCCAGGAGGCCTGTTCCGGCTGCTCGGCTTCGCCCTGTTCCTGGGCCTGGCCGCTTTTGCCGTGGCCCGGGCCGGGTACGTGCCCAAGGCCGCGCCCG
>DFYP01000085.1:0-444 GCA_002382645.1 Desulfovibrio sp. UBA4079
GGCCGCCGGTTGCGCGACCTGGGCGTGCTTCCGGGCCAGGCCGCGGCGCTCCGGCTGCTCTGGGAGCAGGACGGCCGGACCCAGGCCGAACTGCGCCGCCTGGCCGGGGTGGAGCAGCCGACCATGGCCAAGACCCTCCAGCGCATGGTCCGCGACGGCCTGGTGCGCCGGGAGCCGGACCCTGCGGACCGGCGCAAGCAGCGCGTCCATCTGGCGCCCCGGGCCCAGGAACTGCGCGCGGCCTTGAGTTTGGCGGAAAAGGATATGGAGGCCACGGCCTTGGCCGGGTTCACCGGCGAGGAGCGGGAGCGGCTGGCGCGGCTCCTGGCCGCGCTGGGCCAGGGGCTGCGGGCGGACCTGAACGAGGGCCCGCTGGTGCTTCTGGACGTGGTTGCGGAAAGCTAGGAAGCCAAGTCCCTCGCCAGTTCCCGGACCACGCCCTCC
>DFYP01000085.1:560-5110 GCA_002382645.1 Desulfovibrio sp. UBA4079
GACCACGGGGTTGGCCTCGGTGGACAGGATGAGCTGGTCGATGCCCAGGTCCCGGATCAGGCCCACCCCCAGGCCGTCGGCCCGGTTGCAGAAGACCGCCTCCCGGCCGTCCTGGTCCACCAGGACGCGGTTGTCGGTCATCACGCCGTCGAAGTCATAGACGATGAGGTCCAGGTCCCGGGGGCCGGGGATCGGGGTTTTCACGGGCGCCTCCTGGGCTGGNNATTGCGGAAGGTTATCGATCAAGCAGGGACGCCACTCCCCGGCCTTCCCGCAAAACCCTCGCAAGGGGATGGACAGGGGAGGGGTTTTGGGCCACCATCGGCCACCCCGCCACCCCGACTTCCGGAGGGAGCCATGCCCGGCTGCGGTTTTGAAAGCATCTGCGTGCACCACATCCTGGACGGCCTGCGCGTGGGACTCTCGCATTTCGCCGGACTGAGCAGGGCCGCGGCCATCTACGCCGTGAACCCGGGCGACCCCCCNNCGCATCTACGACCCCCAGAACCTCCTGCGCGGCCACGAGCCCCGGCTGGCCGAGGTCTATCTCGATTCCCAGGACTGGCGCGGAGCCCCGCCCGACGGGCCGCTGGTGGACTTCATCGAGCCGGCCGCGGCCCACGACCTGTCCCTGGCCGGCCGCATCGGCTTCGGCGGCCGCTCCCGGGCCCTGGCCTACCAGATGTGGTTCACCGAGCAGCACCCGGACCTCTGCTCCGTGGGCCCCATCCGGCACTGGCTGGAATACGCGGTGCGGCTCTTTTCCCAGAACTGCGACATGCAGAACGTGCTCAACCTGGACGCGGCCGAATACCTGCTCCAGGGCCTGGCCCGGCACGTGGTGCACGACTTCCTGGTGGACGAGCGCAGCCTGCTCCTGGGCCTGGACACGGGCCTGCGGATCTACCCGCTCCTGGACTGCGTGCTCGGGGTCTCGCGCACCAGCGAGGAGGGGGCCTGGCCCCGGGGCAGCATCGCCTTTGTGGAGCCAGCCTTCCTGGACCGCCTGGACTTCCTCCTGCGCTTCCCGGAGCTGGAGCGGCCGGTCCTGAACAATTACAAGCACGTGCGCAAGACCCTCCAGGCCGTGGAGAGCGGGGTCCGCTACCTGGCCTCGGACGGCAAGACCATCGTGGGCGTGGCCCGGGGCCCGCTGCCTCCGGCCACGGTCACGGCCCGGTTCCGCGGCGGCCACGGCTTCCTGCTCCTGGACGAGGGCCTGGTCTGCAGNNTTCGCGGACGGCGGGTTCCAGGCCTCCAACCGCCAGCCCGTGCTGGTGCACCTGGAAGAGGCTTTGCTGGAGACCGAGATGAGCGCCTCCAACCGCCACGACCTGTTCCTGGCCGTGTCGCGCATCGTGAACGCGGCCCGGGACAGCCGCCACGGCTGCGGCCTGGTGGTGGACCTGGGCCCGGAGCCCGTGGAGCTGGCCGGGCAGAAGATGGAGCAGCCGCTCAATCTGCGCCGGGACGGGGCCCTGGAGCTGGCCATCAGCCTGTCCCGGGTGGACGGGGCCCTGCACATCACCGGCGGCCTTGAACTCCAGGGCTTCGCCTGCCTCCTGGACGGCCTGGCCGTGCCCGGCGAGAACCGGGCCCGGGGCGCGCGCTTCAACTCGGCCATGCGCTTCACGGCCCAGCATCCGGGCGTGGTCGTGGTGGTGGTCTCCTCGGACCGNNCTCACGGCCCAGTGCGAGTGGGTCTCCATGCCGGGCATTCCCCGGCCGCCCACGCTCAGGCGCTGGGTGGACGAGGCCGTGGTCTGAAACAGAAACGCCGCGAACGGGAATCCCCTGTCGCGGCGTTCTTCGTGGCCGGAAAAATCCCTAGGGCTTGACGCCGCGGCGGTCCATCTCCAGGCGCACGTCCGTGCGGCGCTGGCGCAGGGTCGTGGAGTCGCAGTGGTCCGAGGCGTCCCGGGTCACGCCCAGGCCCATGCCCCCGCCCCCGCCGCTCCACCAGCCGCCGCCCACGCTCACGCCCAGGCCCGAGTCCTGGCGGCTGCGGTACTCGCAGGCCTCGATGGCGTCGTCCAGGTCGTAGTAGTAGCGCACGATCCCGGTGTCGGTCATGCTCTTGTAGTTCTCGTCCAGGAGCTGGTCCCGGGCGGTCTTGCCGCAGGCGGCCAGGAGCAGGCAGNNCCGAAGAAAAGCGTCCCGGACCGGAGATCAGTCCGCGGCGGGCGCGTCCTGGTCCGGCGTGGCCGGGCCCTGTCCGGGCTCCTGGTCGGACTGGCGGCGGCGCTCTTCCTTGCGCCGGGCCTTTTCTTCCTGCTTCTTGGCCTTGGCCAGTTCCTTCTGACGCTTCTGGTAGGAATAGTTGGGCTTTGCCAAAACGGCATCTCTCCTTGGTTCAGGGTTGGGGCCCAGGGGGCCGGGAACGGGGCGACCCGCCGGAGGCGGGAGTCAGTCGGTGGCCTGTTCGGCCGGATCGGGCTCCTGGCGCACGATCTCGCGCACCTGGTAGGGCTTGGCGCCGCTCTGGGCGGCCAGGACGTTGGAGAGCACTTCCAGGATGAAGCCCGTGGACAANNAAGCCCAGGGAGGCCAGGTAGAACAGCACGGCCCCCAGGAACGGCGGCCGCGAGCCCATGTGCTCGCCGAAGAAGAACTTTTCGTAGAGCAGCCAGACCATGACCAGGCTGGCCGCCAGGAACAGGAACAGGGCGATGCGGCCGAAGAGGTAGACCGGCCGCTGCTTGAAGGAGTTCTGGAACCAGAGCAGCACGATGTCGAAGAGCACGTCCACGGAGCGGCCGATGCCGTAGTGGCTCTTGCCCGCGAAGCGCGGCGGCGCGCTGGTGGGCACCTCGGCCACCGAGCCGCCCAGGTTGTAGACCAGGGCGGGCAGGAGCCGGTGCTGGCCCTCGCGCAGGGCGAGCGAGCGGGCCAGGTCGCCCTTGAGCAGGGAGAGCCCGCCCATGTCCTTGACCTCGCAGCGGCTCACCGCGCGCAAAAGATAGTTGGCTATGCGACTGGGAATGCGGCGCAGCACAAGGGATTCCGAGCGGTTGACCCGCGCGCCCTTGACCATGTCGAAGCCCTCGCGGGCCTTTTCCAGGAGCGCGGGCAGNNTCCTCGGGCGGGTGCTGCAGGTCGCCGTCCATGATCACCACGTAGCGGCCCCTGGTGTGCTGGAGCCCGGCGTAGATGGCCGTGCACTGGCCCCGGTTGCGGGCCAGGAACACGCCCACCACATGCCGGTCGGCCTGGGCCAGCTCGCGCAGGATGGCCGGGGTGGAGTCCGTGGACCCGTCGTTGACCACCACGATCTCGTACTCGATGCCCAGGCCGCCGAGCGCGGCCGTGACCCGGCGGTGGAACTCCCGCACGCAGAGTTCCTCGTTGTGCATGGGGGTGACGACGGACAGTTCGACGGGGCGCTCGCTCATGGCGCTTTTCTTACGGCATCTGGCCGTAGTGCACAAGCTCGGCCCCCAGGCTGCGGTAGAGCGCGCCCCATTCCGGGTCCGAGAGGGCCTCGTACTCCACGTCCCACTGGGCGGGCACGCGCATCTGGCCGTATTCCGCCGGGATCTCCGGGTCCCCGGGCAGGGGCCTGCCGGGGTGGCAGACCACCTCGACCACCTCGGCCCCGGGATTGCGCTCCAGGTAGGCCTTGAACCGCGCGGGCGTGAGCTGGGCGCCCTGGTCCGCGATGCCAAAGGCCAGGTCCGGCCAGCGCACGCCCGAGGGCCGGGTCTGGAACAGGGCGCAGACNNCCCAGGAACTTGGCCCGCAGCCCGCCCGCGTCCACCCGGGCCAGGCGCTGGCAGTCCATGGGCCGCCGCAGCCAGCCCACGTGGAAGCGCTGGGCCAGGTCCGCGGCCAGGCTCATGAGCGTGGGCCAGGCATGGATGTGCTTCTCGGAGTCGAAGTGCGTGGGCCGGACGCCCAGGTCCAGGGCCCGCTCCACCTGGGCGGCCCATTCCCGCTCCACCTCGCCGTGGTCCAGCCGCCCGGTGACGTAGCGCTTGAACAGGGCCGCGTAGTCGCCCAGGAACAGGCCGTCCCCGCCCACCAGGGAGGGGATCTCGGCGGGCGGCAGCAGGGGCTTGCCGCGCAGGATGTTCAGGTGCACGCCCAGGCCGGGCCCCTCAATGCGGGCCGAGGCCTCCACGTCCGGGCCGTTGACCAGGAGCGTGGCCGAGGTCACGGCCCCGGCGCGGAAGAGCTCCTCCACGGCCCGGCGCACGGCCGGGTGCAGGCCCAGATCGTCGACGTTCACGATGACGCGCATGGGCGGCACTGTAAGCACTGGAAGGGGCGGCGTAAAGGCGGGAGGGATCAGTCCAGGAGGGCGTCCACAAAGGCGGTCTGTCCGGCCGGGGCCAGGACCTTGGTGAGCGTGACGCTCTTTTTCGAGGCCGGGTCCGTGACCCGCACGGAGTAGGACCCGGGCGGCAGGGGGAAGTCCCGGGGGTTCTCGGCCCCGCTGGGCCCCGAGGCCAGGGGCGCCTTCTCGCCCGGGGCGAAGATCTCCACCTGGGCGTCGCAGGGCAGGCCGTGGCGCGAGGCCCGCACGGCCAGCCGGGCGTCGTCCAGGGCCA
>DFYP01000133.1:0-8605 GCA_002382645.1 Desulfovibrio sp. UBA4079
GGTCTGGATCAGCAGCCGCAGCCGCCGCCGCAGCCGCCGCTGGCGCCGCCGCTGGTGCCGCAGCCCGAGCCGCAGGACCCGCCGCCTTCCAGGGGATTGTCCGAGTCCACGGAGAAGCCGTAGGGCGTCATGTCCACGCGGATGTTCCCGGTCTGGCTGAAGAGAGCCTGGTCCACCAGGAAGGTGAAACCGCCGGAAGCGAAGCTCTGGTCGCCCTCGCGGGGCTCGTCCAGGGCCAGGGCCAGGCGCGGGCCCGAGCAGCAGCCGCCCGCGGCGTAGACACGGATGGCGCTGGCCTCCTTGTCTTTGAAGTAGTCCTCGAGCTGCTGTTTGGCGGTATCGGAAAGTTCGACCATGGGCGTATCCTCCTTGGGATGTTCGCTCGGGGGGTTCGGGTCCCGGCCCCCGGAAAGACGGCGGGCGGCGCCCTGTCGGACACCGCCCGCGCGCCTGTGCTCCGAAGTTCCTAGCAGGAGCAGGAGCCGCCCGCACTCGAGCAGGAGCCCGAGGAGCAGCCGCCCCCTCCGCCGACGGGTCTCTCGGAAGCCACCGAGAACCCGTAATAGGTCATGTCGATCTGGATCTTCCCGGTCTGGGCGAAGAGCTCCTTTTCGACCAAAAACGTGAAACCTCCGGACTCAAAGTTCTCATCGGTTTGACGCGGCTCGTCCAGAGCCAGCGAAAGCCTCGGTCCGGCTCAACCCCCGGTGGCCAGGTAGACCCGGATGGGAGTCATTTCCTTGTCCGCGAAATATCCCGCCAATTGTTTGCGTGCGGGTTCGGTGAGTTCGACCATTGTTGCCTCCTTGGCGCTTGCGCGAAGAATCAGGTAAGGCCGGAGTCGGGATTTGTCAAATCCCCTGCCCCCGGCCCGGGCCCGGGTTCTGTTGACCGGGGGCCGGGGTTGGGCTAACTTCCGTAACCGATTCCTGATCGGGTGATCACTCCTGGCCGCGCCGCGGCCGGGGTCACGATTTCCTGGGGCACGCAACCAAGGACCGGGCATGACGACCAAGGACCTTATCCTCAGCACAGCCAAGGAGATGATCGCCGAGGTGGGCTTCCACAAGACCACCACCGCCAATCTGGCCAAGCGCGCCAACATCTCCGAAGGCACCATCTACCGCCATTTCGAGAGCAAGGAGGACATCCTGCTCCAGATCCTGCGCGACCTGGAGGAGGCCTATTCCCGTTTCATCGTCCAGTGCCGGGAGACCACGGACGGCGGTTACGGGACCATCGAAAAGGTCCTGGCCAGCCACCTGGGTTTCGTGCGCGAGAACGAGGCCGACATCAAGATCGTGCTCTCCACCTACGGCATCCTGGACGCGGCCAAGAAGTCCATGGCCTCCCTGGTCTACCGCATGGAGTCCTTCTTCGAGGACTGCCTGCGCAAGGCCAAGGACAAGGGCGTGGTCTATGACGTGGTGCCCGAGCGCCAGACCGCCCTGGTCATGGTCACGCTGCTCTTCGGGCTCATGCGCCTCAAGCTCTACTGGCCCGAGATCGAGGACCTGTCCGAGGTGGCCACGGAGTTCTGCCGCCGCAGCGTGGTCAAGTAGGAGGTTTCCATGGAGACCTGCCGCACCGTGCTGGGCTCCCGCGAGATGACCCGGACCCTGGACCGCCTGGCCTCGGAGATCATCGAGCGCCGGGGCGAGGCCGCCCACCTGGCCCTCATCGGCATCCAGCGCCGCGGCGCGGACCTGGCCGAGCGGCTCAAGAAGCGCCTGGACGAGCGTCTGGGCCGCCGCATCCCCCTGGGCAAGCTGGACATCAATCTCTACCGCGACGACTGGTCCAGCCTGGAGATCCAGCCGCGCATCAACTGCACCGAGATCCCCTTCGACCTGGAGGGCGCCAGCGTGGTCCTGGTGGACGACGTGCTCTTTTCCGGCCGGACCATCCGCGCCGCCCTGGAGGCCATCCTGGACTACGGGCGGCCCAAGCGCGTGGAACTCCTCGTGCTCATCGACCGCGGCCACCGCGAACTGCCCATCCAGGCCGACTACGTGGGCAAGAAGGTGGATACCGCGGGCGACGAGCACGTCAACGTCCTGGTGGCCGAGCGCGACGCCGAGGACAAGGTCTGCATCGTCCGCTGAACCCATGACTCCTGCTCCTGTTCTCCTGCCCCGCGACGACCAGCCGCGCCGCTGCCTCTCCCTCGTGGGCATGGCCGGGGCGGGCAAGTCCACCCTGGGCCGGCTTCTGGCCGGGCGCCTGGGCTGGGCCCACCTGGACACGGACAAGCTTCTGGAGGCCTACTACGGCCTGCCGCTGCAGCAGCTCCTGGACCGCGTGGGACTGGCCGCCTTCCTGGAGCTGGAGGAGCACCAGGTGGGCGCCCTGGGCGTGCAGCGCACCGTGGTCTCCACGGGCGGCAGCGTGGTCTATTCCCGGCGCGCCGTGGAGCGGCTGCGGCTCCTGGGCCCGGTGGTCTTCCTGGAGATCGGCCTGCCCGCCTTCCTGGACCGCGTGGGCCGGGGCGAGGACCGGGGCCTGGCCCGGGCCCCGGGCAAGAGCTTCGAGCAGCTCTACCTGGAGCGCCAGCCGCTCTACCTGGCCGCGGCCGACTTCACCGTGCGCACCGACGAACAGGACCCCGAGGCCTGCGCCCGGCAGATCCTGGACTGGTTCCAGGAGGGCGGGGCCTGATGAAGACCACGCCCCAGGCCGTGTTCCGCAAGCTGGCCGCGCTCTATGGCCGCATGGGCCAGGCCTACGCGGCCGCGGCCCAGGCCATCGGGCTTTCCTGCGACGGGTGTCCGGACAACTGCTGCACGAGCTTTTTCCAGCACCACACCTATGTGGAGTGGGCCTATCTCTGGAAGGGCCTGGAGGCCCTGCCCGGGGACCGGCGCCAGGACTATGAGGCCCGCGCCGCGGCCTACGTGCGCGAGGCCCAGGACGCGCTCTCCCTGGGGGGGCGGCCGCGGCTCATGTGCCCGCTCAACAACCAGGGCCTCTGCGGGCTCTACGAGCACCGCCTGATGATCTGCCGGCTCCACGGCGTGCCCACGGTCTCGGTGCGGCCCGACGGCGCGCGCCAGGAGTTCCCGGGCTGCTTCAAGGCCCAGGAACTGTGCGCGGGACGGACGGACGTGGCCGTGCTCGACCGCACCGCGCTCTACCGCGACCTGGCGCGGCTGGAGATGGAGTTCCTGGGGTCCAGGCTGCGGCAACTGCCCCGGGTGGACCTGACCCTGGCCGAGATGATCGTGCGGGGCAAGCCGCTCTAGCCGCTGAAAAATCCGCGCCGGCTGCGTTGCTGCAAAAAACCAAACCCTCGCGTATGCGCGATACGCGTCGGGCTTGGTTTTTTTCGCGCCTTGCCCACGCGTTTTTTGAGCGGCCTGGGGAAGGGACGTTTCAACGGCCTGCAGCAGCCGCGAGATACGCGGCCCGCGCCGCAGGGTCCTGGGCTGCCTCGGCCCAGTGCAGGTACACGAGTTTCAGGTACGTTTCGCGGATTTCTTTCGCCTGCTCCAGGCGTTTCTCCACCACATCCCTGGCGTCCAGTCCGGCCACCACCCGGGCCACCTGCCGCGCCCGGTGCACGGGCCGGTGGGCCGCGTCCACGGCAGCCTTCCCGGCAGCGGCCACGGCCGCGCAGCGCTCCGGATCGCCCAGGAGTTCGCGCACCAACTGCACCAGCCCGTCCATGTCCTCGGGATCATAGACAAAGAGATGCTCGCCGTGGCGGAAGAGCTCGTCCTGGCCATGGCCCACCCGGGGCGTGAGCAGGCAGGCGCCGCAGGCCAGGGCCTCGAAGACCCGGAAGTTCAGGTCCTTGCGCTCGGCCACGTTGAGCGCCAGCCGGGCCCTGGGGAACAGCTCGCTGAACCGGCCCTGGCGCACGGCCAGCCCGGGGAAGCGGCGGGCCAGCCCGTCCAGGAACGCGGCCCGGCCGGGCGTGGTCTGGGGGTTCACCGTGCCCGCGAAGAGCAGGTCCCATTCCTTGGCCGGGGGCGTTGCCGGGGGCCGGTGGCCCAGGTCCGCGAAGGGCGGCAGCCAGTGCACGCGCTCCGGCGGCAGGCGCAGGCCGAAACGCGGCAGATGGTCCTTGAGGCTCGCGAAGCAGAGGTCGAATCCCTGGGCCCAGGCCGGGTACCAGGAGTGGATGTGCGAGTCGATGCACCAGAAGGCCGTGAGGCAGGGGAAGCGCTCCAGGCCGACGAGCGGCGGCGGCAGGCTGCGGTCCAGGTACAGGAGCAGGTCCGGGGCCTCCCCGGCGCGGTGGCAGACCTCGGCCCAGTCCAGGATTTCGGGCCGCGACAGGGGCAGGGGCAGGACCCGGAAGCCCAGGTCCTGGAGCGCCGGCGAGAAGAAGGTCCCGCCCAGGCAGGCGATGCTCGGTTCGGTCTTCATCGCAGGTGCAAATAGCCGGTGAAGTCCTCGATACCGAGGAGCCGGCAGTCCACGTAGTTTTCCGCGTACTGGGCAAAGGTCTTCTTTTTTCCGAACACGGGGTAGAGCGTGTCCGGCCCGGCAAAGGGCAGGCCCAGGAAGGCGGCCACCTGGGGGTGGATGGGCAGCTGGAACTCCGGGAACAGCCGGGCCGAGCCGAGCAGGTCGGCCTCGGGCGGCGGGGTCAGGCCGAGCCGGGCCAGCACGCCCCGGGCCGCCAGGATCATGAGCTCGGGGCCGGGGTGGTTCACGGTGTGGAAGAGCAGGCGCTCCCGGAACCCCTCCAGGATCACGTCCAGGTACTTCACCGGGGTCTGGGCCTCGCGCTCGCGCTCACGCTCCAGGGAGCGGTCCAGGAGGTCCTGGAGGTCGTACTTCCTGGTCAGGTCCGTGCGCAGGTAGAGGTGCAGGATCTCGGCCTTGCTCAGCCCGCGCTCCAGGAGATGGTCCAGGAAGCGGTCGCGGAAGTCGAAGCCCGGCGCGCTGTGCCACAGCGGCCAGTAGCCCAGGAAGAACATGTTGGGCACGCAGAGCGCGGCCGCGCTGCGCGGGATCTTCTTGAGCAGGGTCTCGGAGGCCAGCTCGTTCCACTGGGGCCCCAGGTGCTGGTAGAGGAACAGCGCGCAGGAGGTCAGGGCCTCGTCCGGCACGGGCTCGCGGGTGTAGTTGGTGAACAGGCGGATTTCGTAGCGGGCCGCGAACTCCGGGCAGAGACGCAGGAGCGCGGCCAGGGGCTCGCCCTGGCAATTGGCGTGCAGCACGCAGAGCTGGCGGTCCATTGCCCCAAAGCCCTAGCACGGCCTGTGGGAGGGCGGCAACACCGGCGGGGGAAGGACTTTACAAAGGCGTCCCGCGCCGCGTATCCAACGGCCTTCACCCGCAAACCGGAGATTCCCATGCGCGCGCAGCTCGACGCCGTTTTGAACGCCATTGCACCCGTGGACCTGGGCCTGGAGCCCGCGGCCCGCGCCCATCTGGACAACCTGACCAAGCCCCGCGGCAGCCTGGGCCGGCTGGAGGACCTGGCCGCCCGCCTGGTCTGCATCCAGGGCGGCGGCAAGCCCGCGGCCGACCCGGCGCGCATCTACACCGTGGCCGGGGACCACGGCGTGGCTGCCGAGGGCGTGAGCCTGTTCCCCCAGGAAGTGACCCGCCAGATGGTCCTCAACTTCGTGGGCGGCGGGGCGGGCATCAACGTGCTCTGCGGCACCTCGGGCGCGCAGCTCTTCGTGGTGGACGCGGGCTGCCTGGGCGGGACCTTTCCCGAACACCCCAGCCTGATCCAGGGCAAGGTGGCCCCGGGCACGGCCAACCTGGCCCTTGGCCCGGCCATGACCCAGGACCAGTGCGTGGCCGCCTTGCTCCTGGGCGTGTCCCTGGCCGACCGGGCCGCTGCCGAGGGCGTGCGCGTGCTCGGCACCGGCGACATGGGCATCGCCAACACCACGCCCTCCACGGCGCTCTACTGCGCCTATCTCGGGCTTGAGCCCCGGGAGATCACCGGGCCGGGCACCGGGCTCTCGGCCCAGGCCGTGGCCCGCAAGGCCGAGGTCATCGGCAGGGGGCTTCGGGCCAATGCCGCGGCGATGGCCTCGGGCGATCCTCTCGCCGTCCTGGCGGCCCTGGGCGGCCTGGAGATCGCCTGCCTGGCCGGGCTCATCCTGGGCGGGGCCAAGAACCGCCAGGCGGTCTGCGTGGACGGGTTCATCTCCACCGCGGCCTATGCCGCGGCCTGGAAGCTCTGCCCGCACGTGCGCGAGTACTGCGTCCTGTCCCACGCCTCGGCCGAGCCGGGCCACGCCCGGGCCGTGGCCGCCCTGGGGCTGACGCCGGTGCTGGATTTGGGGATGCGCCTGGGCGAGGGCACGGGCGCGGCCATGACCGTGTTCGTGCTGCGCTGCGCCGCGGACATCTACAACAAGATGGCCTCGTTCGCCTCGGCCGGGGTGAGCGCGGGCTAAGATCCTACTGACATTCCGGCAGGCTCAGCAGGTTGTTCGAGGTGGCGTCGTCGGCCTCGGTCTTGAGGTACTTGTGGCCGGAACCGCTCACCGCGACCACCACGTTGACGCGTCTGCCCCCGCGGTTCACGTAGAACGCCCACTTGTCGGATTCGATCCCTACAATCGCTTCCGTCTGGGTGACTTTCCAGCGGGTTCCGTCCGTATTCATCCCGCCGATGTGGGTGATCCGCTCGTGAGGGTTGTGGCGATCCGACTTGTTGATGCACAGGACTTCGTGGGATGAGGCCATGGAGCGCTCCTTGTGGTTTCAAGGAGCATATATATGGAAATGTATATTAATGCAAGCGTTATACGCCCGTGGAGGGAAGCCCTCCCGGCCTCAGTCCTTCCAGTTCCACCATTTCAGTTTTTCAGGATCAGGCTTGGCTGTCTCGGCAAAGTAGACCGCGCAGCGGAACACGTAGAGCACGCAGCGGTCCACGTGGTGCCCTTCCAGGTCCATGAGCCGCTCGTACATGGCCTGGGGGTCGGCCCGGCGCAGGTCCTCGGGCTGGCGATAGCCCAGGCGCAGGAGGTCGCGGGCCAGGCTCGGGCCCACGCCCGGGATGACCTGCAGGGCCTTGAGCGCGGCCCGGTCCGGATCAGTGCTTGATTTCCCGCGCATAGACCTCGGCCAGCACCGCGGCCGCTCCGGCGTCCAGGACCTTGCGGGCCAGTTCCGCGCCCACGTCCCAGGCCTGGTCCACGGGCCCGGCGTTGTCCAGGCGCACGGCCCGGGACCCGTCGGTGTCGGCCACGAACCCGGTGAGCAGCACCAGGCCCCCGGCCACCTGGGAATGGGCCGCGATGGGCACCTGGCAGCCGCCTTCCAGTCCGGCCAGGAAGCCGCGCTCGGCCTGGACCCGGATCTTGGTCTCGCGGTGGTCCAGGAAGGCGAGCAGTTCGGCCATTTCGGGCCGGTCCTTGCGGAACTCGATGCCCAGGGCGCCCTGGGCCACGGCGGGCAGGAATTGCGGGGGGCCGAGGATCTCGCTCTTGGGCGCGGACAGGCCCAGGCGCTTGAGACCGGCCGTGGCCACCACGATGGCGTCGTACTGGCCTTCCATGAGCTTGCGCACCCGGGTGTCCAGGTTGCCGCGCAGGGACTCCACCTGGAGGTCGGGCCGCAGGGTCTTGAGCTGGGACTGGCGGCGCAGGCTGCTGGTGCCCACCCGGGCGCCCTGGGGCAGGCCGGAAAGCCCGTCGTATTGCACGGAGAGCAGGGTGTCGGTGCAGTCCTCGCGCTCGGGATTGATCCCCACCACCAGCTCGGGCGGCAGCTCCGTGGGCACGTCCTTCATGCTGTGCACGGCCAGGTCGGCCCGGCCGTCCAGCAGGGCTTCCTCGATCTCCTTGACGAACAGGCCCTTGCCCCCGACCTTGGCCAGCGGCACGTCCAGGATCTTGTCGCCCGTGGTCTTGATCTTGAGCAATTCCACCTCAAGGCCCGCGTGGCGCCCGCGCAGCAGGGCCGAGATGTGCTCGGCCTGCCAGAGGGCCAGGGCGCTGCCCCGGGTGGCGATGGTCACTTTGTTCATGGCCGGGCGCGTCCTAGTGGCAGGTGGAGCAGCTGCCGCCGGAACAGCCCGAGCAGCCGCCTCCGCCGCCCGAGGAGGGCGCGTCGAAGCCGCCGCCGTCGCCGCCGGTCTTGGTCCGGCAGCAGGACATGAGCTTGGAGGTCTTCTTGGAGCCGCAGGCCGGGCAGGCCGGGGCGTCGTCGCCGAAGACCAGTTCCTCGAATTCCTGGCCGCAGCGGCCGCACTTGTATTCGAAAATGGGCATGTCGTCCTCCGATCAGGCGTTGGGCCCCCGGGTCATAGCGCGAAAGCCGGGCCCCTGGCAACGCCGGGGGCCCGGGAGAGAAGATAGGTCCTGGCGCCGGAAAGGCAATGGGGGCTTACAGCCTGCGCCGGTCGATGACCCGCTGGGCCTTGCCCTCGCTGCGCTCCAGGGTCTTGGGCTCCACCAGGCGGACGTCGAAGTCCACGCCCAGGTCGGTCTCCAGCCTGCGGCGCACGGTCTCGATGATCCGCTGGGACTCGGAGATGCGGTCCGTGCAGAAGGACTCCGGGGCCTCCACCAGGATGGTGGCCGTGTCCAGGTGGCCTTCGCGGTCGAGCACGATCTGGTAGTGCGGCTCGATGAGCCCGGTCTCCAGCATGAGCGCCTCCACCTGGGAGGGGAAGACGTTG
>DFYP01000133.1:8633-10594 GCA_002382645.1 Desulfovibrio sp. UBA4079
AAGGCCTCCTTGGTCAGGGTGGTCAGGACCAGCTCGCCGGGCTGGCCCGGGGCCACGGGCTCGCCGCTCTCGGGGTCGATGATCTCGGCCAGGAAGTGGTCCTCGTTGATGTGCAGGCCCTGGCGCTCCAGGCATTCCCCGGCGATGCCCGGGCCCATGACCTCGCTGATGCCGTAGTTGTCCGTGGCCAGGATGCCGAGGCGGTCCTCGATCTCCCGGCGCATGGGCTCGGACCAGGGCTCGGCCCCGAACAGGCCCACGCGCAGGGTGAGCTGGTTGCGCTCCACGCCCTGGGAGGCCAGGGTGTCGGCCAGGTGCAGGGCGTAGCTCGGGGTGCAGATGAGCGCCGTGGCGCGGTAATCCTCCATGATCATGATCTGGCGGCGGGTGTTGCCGCTGGAGATGGGGATGACCGAGGCCCCGATGCGCTCGGCCCCGTAGTGGAAGCCGAAGCCGCCGGTGAACAGGCCGTAGTTCAGGGCGATCTGGACCACGTCGTCCTTGGTCACCCCGCCGGCCACGAGCACCCGGGCCACCAGCTCGGACCAGCGGCGCACGTCGCCCTTGGTGTAGCCCACCACCGTGGGCTTGCCCGTGGTGCCCGAGGAGGCCTGGAGCCGGACCACCTCGCGCAGGGGCACGGCGAACAGGCCGTAGGGGTAGTTCTCGCGCACGTCGTCCTTGGTGGTGAAGGGCAGGCGGCGCACGTCGTCCAGGGAGCGGATCTGGTCCGGGTCCAGGTTCAGGTCCACGAACTTCTTGCGGTAGAAGGGCACGTTGCGGGCCACGCGGCTCAGGGTGGCCTGGAGCCTTTCCAGCTGGACCAGCTCGAGGTCCTCGCGGCTCATGCATTCGCAGTCGGCTTGCCAGTACATGGAACGCCTCCCGTGGTTCAGCGGTCGCCCTGGTCTCGTCCCAGGTAGGCCCGCTGCACGTCCTTGTTGGCCAGAAGTTCCTGGGCCGGTCCCTGGACCATGACCCGGCCGGTCTCCAGCACGTAGCCGCGGTCCGCGATCTTGAGCGCGGCCCGGGCGTTCTGCTCCACCAGGAGCACGGTGAGGCCCAGGCGGTCGCGCAGGCCCAGGATATGCCGGAAGATCTCGCGGGTCACCAGGGGGGCCAGGCCCATGCCCGGCTCGTCCAGGAGCAGGGTCTTGGGCGCGGCCATGAGCGCCCGGCCGATGGCCAGCNNGCCAGCATCTGCTGCTCGCCGCCGGACAGAGTGCCCGCGGCCTGGGTCCGGCGCTCCTTGAGGATCGGGAACATGGCGAAGACCTGGGCCAGGCCCTCGGTCATGGCCTCGCGCCGGGCCGCGCCGGAGAGGCTGTAGGCCCCGAGCCGGAGGTTGTCCTCCACGGACAGGGGGCTGAACACGAGACGGCCCTCGGGCACGTGGGACAGGCCCAGGCGCACCACCCGCTCCGGGGCCATGCCGCCCAGGTTCCGGCCCTCGTAGAGCATCTCGCCCGCAGCCGGCCGGATGAGCCCGGAGATGGTGGTCAGGAGCGTGGTCTTGCCCGCGCCGTTGCCGCCGATGAGGGCCACGATCTCGCCCGGCCGCACGTGCAGGGAGACCCGCCGCACGGCGTGGATGCGGCCGTAGAACACGTCCAGGTTCTTGAGCGCCAAGAGCGGTCCGCTCATGATTCGTCCTCGTCCTCGCCGAGGTAGGCGGCGATGACCTCGGGGTCGCGCTGGACCTCGGCCGGGGCCCCGTGGCGGATGACCTGGCCGAAGCAGAGCACGGTGACCTCGTCGCTCACGCCCATGACCAGGTCCATGTCGTGCTCCACCAGGACCACGCTCACTCCGCGCTCGTCCCGGATGCGCACGATGAGCTCGCCCAGGGCCCGGGTCTCGGCGATGTTCAGCCCGGCGGCCGGCTCGTCCAGGAGCAGCAGCCGCGGCCCGGCGGCCAGGGCCCGGCCCAGCTCCACGCGCTTCTGCACGCCGTAGGGCAG
>DFYP01000135.1 GCA_002382645.1 Desulfovibrio sp. UBA4079
CGGAGATCAACCTGCCGTTCATCACCGCGGACCAGAACGGGCCCAAGCACCTCATGATCAAGCTCACCCGGGCCAAGCTGGAGAAGCTCGTCGAGGACCTGGTGGAGCGCACCGTGGAGCCCTGCCGCAAGGCCCTCAAGGACGCCAATCTGGCCGCCAAGGACATCGACGAGGTGGTCCTGGTGGGCGGCATGACGCGCATGCCGCTGGTGCAGCAGAAGGTCAAGGACTTCTTCGGCAAGGAGCCCAATCGCTCGGTGAACCCGGACGAGGTCGTGGCCATGGGCGCGGCCATCCAGGGCGGCATCCTGGCCGGCGACGTGAAGGACGTGCTGCTTCTGGACGTGACCCCGCTGTCGCTGGGCANNTCGACCGCAACACCACCATCCCCACCCGCAAGAGCCAGGTCTTCACCACGGCCGCGGACAACCAGCCCTCGGTCTCGATCCACGTGCTCCAGGGCGAGCGGCCCATGGCCGGGGACAACATGACCCTGGGCCGTTTCGAGCTCACCGGCCTGCCCCCGGCGCCGCGCGGCGTGCCCCAGGTGGAGGTCACCTTCGACATCGACGCCANNGCAAGGAGCAGTCCATCCGCATCACGGCCTCCAGCGGCCTGTCGGACAGCGACATCGACCGCATGGTCAAGGACGCCGAGTCCCACGCCGAGGACGACCGCAAGAAGCAGCAGGTCATCGAGGCCCGCAACCAGGCCGACAATCTGATCTACACCACGGAGAAGACCCTGCGCGACGTGGGCGCGGGCGTGGACGCCGTGCTCAAGGGCGACATCGAGAACCGCGTCCAGGAACTCAAGAAGGTCATGGACAGCGACGACGCCGAGACCATCAAGCGGGCCACCGAGGCCCTGGCCACGGCCTCGCACAAGCTGGCCGAGCAGCTCTACGCCCAGAAGACCCAGGCCCAGGGCGGCGGCGCGGGCCAGCAGGCCCAGCCCGACGCGGGCGGCCAGGAGTCCAAGGGCCGCAAGGATGACGACGACGTGGTGGACGCCGATTACACCGAGGTGAAGTAGCCCGGGGGCCCCGGCGCCGCTTGCCTTGCCGGGCCAACCGGTATAGCCTGACCCGGCCCGCGATTGACGCGGGCCGGGTTTTTTTATGCAACGCGCCGGAGCTCCGGCGCCGCTTCCCCTGGAGTCGCGCCTTCATGAGCATCCGCCGTCTCTCTCCCGTCCTGCTGGTCCTCTGCGCCCTGCTCCTGTCAGGCTGCGCCATGGCCCGTCTGGGCGCCCCCAGCGCCGAATCCGTGAACCTCATGGGCACCCCGCAGCTGCAGGCCGAGGCCGACAAGGCCTTTGCCAAGCGCGACTGGGCCCGCAGCGAGCTCTACTACGACCGGCTCCTGGCCCGCGCCGACCTGCCCCAGCAGGCCCGGCCCCTGGCGGCCAAGCGGCTGGCCGCGAGCGCCTTCGAGAACCGCCACTACAACCAGACCCGCGCCGCCCTGGACGTCTGGGCCAAGGCCGACAAAAAGGCCCTGGACGACTGGCAGTGGCACGACCTGAACATCCGCTCCCTGGCGGCTCTGGACAAGCAGGCCGGCCTGGAGGAGCAGCGGGCCTGGCTGGCCGGCCGCAAGGACGTGCCCTGGGAGGTGCGGGAGCGCTCGGCCCTGGCCTTCTTCGACGTGTTCTTCCAGGCGGGCAACGAGCGCCAGGCCCTGCAGGCCCTGGGCGACGCCTACCGCCTGGCCCCGGACGCCAAGTCCCGGGCCGCCCTGGAGCAGGAGTTCCAGGCCCGCGTGGGCAAGCTCGGGGACCGCGACCTGAAGCGCCTGGCCCAGGCCGCGCCGCCCGAGACCCGCTCGGCCTTCCCCGCGGCCCTGGTGGAATTCGAGCTGGCCCGCCGGGCCTCCAAGGACAAGGAGGACTGGGCCGAGAACTGGCGCGCCATGCGCGCGGTGCTGGCGGCCTCCCAGCTGGAGTCCAAGGACGTGCTGGGCCGCGAGCTGCGCGAGCTGGAGAAGAAGCGCGGCGTGCCGCGCAGCGGCGTGGCCCTGGCCCTGCCCCTGTCCGGCCGGTTCGCCGACGTGGGCCAGAAGATCGCCCGCGGCGCGGCCGTGGCCCAGTGGGCCCTGGCCAACGCGGGCCAGGACGTGGAGGTCCGGGTGGTGAACACCGACGCCCCGGGCTGGCCCGGCCGGCTGGGCGGCCTGCCCGGCCACTTCAACGTGGTGGGCGGGCCCCTGCGCACCGAGTCCTTCAAGGAGATGGAGGCCGCGGGCCTCAACTCCCGGCGCACCTTCTTCGCCTTTGTGCCCAGCCTGGGCGATCTCAGGGAGGGCTCCCAGGCCTGGCGCTTCTTCCCCAGCGCCCGCGACCAGGCCCGGGCCGCGGCCCACCTGGCCGTGGACTCCCTGGGCATCCGCAACGTGGCCGTGCTGGCCCCGGAGGAGAAGTTCGGACGGCTCATGGCCGGGCTGTTCGCCGAGGAGGTCGCGGCCCGGGGCGGCCGGGTGGTGGCCACGGAATCCTATCCCCCGGCGGACCACCCGGAGTGGGGCAAGAGCGTGGCCCGGCTCCTGCGGGTGCCGTTCAGGTCCTCGCGGGACGACATCGCGCCCCGGGCGGATTTCGGGGCCGTGTACCTGCCCGACGGCTGGTCCCAGGCCCAGGCGCTCATCCCGAACTTCTTCTTCCACGAATCCGGCTACCTCGTGTTCCTGGGCCCGGAGATGTGGAGCCGCGCCCTGGACGAGTCCCGCGACCTGGAGGAGCAGTACTACCGGATCACGGCCTGCCCCGGGGCCTGGAGCGCCGAGACCGCCGCGGCCAAGACCCTGCAGGCGGCCCTGGACGAGCAGGGCCTGGGCGTGGCCGACTTCTGGGTGGCCCTGGGCTACGACTTCGTGCGCTTCGCCATGGCCCTGGGCCTGTCCGAGGGCTCGAGCGCCGGGGAGGTCAACGCCCGGCTGAGCCAGCTCTCCGGGTTCGACTACAGCCTGGCCCCGCTCAGCTGGGGCGCCGACGGCCAGGCCCGGCAGGAACTCTACCTGTTCCAGCCGTCCAAGGACGGCAAGATCACGGCCGATCCGGCCCAGATGCGCGAGAACATCAGCCGGGGCCTGGCCCGCC
>DFYP01000105.1 GCA_002382645.1 Desulfovibrio sp. UBA4079
CCGAGCCCGAGGCCGACGCCCTGGCCCCGAACCTGCGCCAGGCCGCGGCCCTGCAACGGGCCCGCGAGGAACTGGCGGAACTGCGCCGCGAGGCCGCCCAGGGCCTGGCCTACGACCTGCTGGGACTGCGCCTGGACGCGGCCTGCGCGGCCCTGGCCGAGATCACCGGCGAGATCGCGGCCGCCGATGTCCTGGACACCGTGTTCAGCCGCTTCTGCATCGGCAAGTGAGGGGAATGTGAGCAGCGATTTCCACGACCTGTCCCAGGTGGCCTGCGGCCTGGTCCCGGCCATGCTCGAACGGCTGGAGCGCAGCGCGGCCGAAGAGGTGGTCTTCCACATCCGCGCGGGCCTGAAGGCCGAGATCTTGAGCGGCTTCGGCTCGGGCGGGGTCTGGGACTTCTCCTTCCGCCACGGGGTGGGCCACGACGAGGTGCGCTTCCGGCGCAGGCACCCGGCCGGAACCGACCCGCGCCTCTCGATCCTGGACTATTGACCCAGGGCCCGGACCAGGGCCAGGGCCTTGGAGCGGGCCAGGTGCCGGGGCGGGTTTGCGGCCAGCTGGCGCAGGTCCGCAAGCTCCGTCACCCGGGGCAGCTCGTCCACGAGCGTGACCCGGCGGCGGTAGATGTCCAGCACGTTGCGCGCCCGGGCCAGCACATCCGGCCCGCCCGGCTCGGCCCGGCTGAACAGGTCCGGCAGCAGCCCCTCCTGATCGAATCCCACCAGGTAGTAGCCGCCGTCCCGGGACGGGCCCAGCACGCAGCTGTTCCAGGCCAGCGCGTCCAGGGCTTGGCGCACGGTCTCGTCGGTGAGCGCGGGCGCGTCCGGGAAGAGCAGCACGGCCCGGTCGAACTTCTTGACGCTCAAGGCCCGGCGCAGGGCGTTGGCCATGCGCGTACCCGGCCCCTTGCCGCTCTGGGCCCAGTAGGTCCGGTCCGTGCCGAGCCAGGCCTGGTACTCCTCCACGGGCCATTCCGGGGCATAGCTCACCACCACCTCGGCCCCGGCCCAGCGGAGCATGGAGAGCATGTCCTCGGCCATGGCCCGGCGGATGTCCCCGGGCAGGGCCGATTCCAGCCCCGGTTCCGGGGCGTCCAGAAACAGCAGCACACAAGAGCGCATGGTCCGTCCTTTGGCGGCCCGGGCCGGGAAACGCTGTTCCCTTTTCGGGCCTGAGGCGTTATTCCTCGCCCGGACGGTTTTGGCAAGACCCCAAGGAGGACCCATGCGCAAGAGCGTGAGCAATGACCCGGCCCTGGTGGCCGAGATACTGGACCAGGCCGAGGTGCTGCACCTGGCCCTGGCCGACGCGGCCGGACCTTACTGCGTGGCCGTGAACTTCGCCCGCGAGGGCCGGACCCTCTACCTGCACACCGGGCTCAAGGGCCGCAAGGCCGCGGCCCTGGCCGCGGGCGGGCTCCTGGCCTTTGCCGCGGAGACCGGGCTGGAAAAGAAGCAGGGCGAGAAGGCCTGCCAGTGGGGCTACCGCTTCCGCAGCGTGCAGGGCCGGGGCACCCCGCGTTTTCTGGAAGGGACGGACAAGCGCCGGGCCCTGGGCCTGATCATGCGCAAATACGCCGGGTCCGACGACTTCCCCTACGACGAGAAGATCCTGGAGCAGACCGGGGTGGCGGCCATCGCCGTGGAAGCGGCCACGGCCCGGGTCAAGGGGTAGGGTGTGGCCGGGCATTCCCAGAACGTCCTGCACACCTTTGTCAGCGACAACACCTCCGGCGCCCACCCGGAAATCCTGGCGGCCCTGAGCGAGGCCAACCAGGGCAACGTCCTGAGCTACGGCCAGGACCCCCTGAGCCTGCGCGTGGACGAACTCATGCGCGAGAGCTTCGGGGGCCAGGCGCGCATCCACTACGTGCTCACGGGCACGGCCGCCAACGTCCTGGGCCTGCGGGCCATGACCGAGACCTGGAACTCGGTGCTCTGCTCGGACACGGCCCACATCCACGTGGACGAGTGCGGCGCGCCCGAGGCCTTCGGCGGCATCAAGGTGGTGCCCCTGCCGAGCGTGGACGGCAAGATCAACGTCCGCTCCCTGGCGCCGCAGCTGGAGAAGAAGGGCTTCGTGCACCACAGCCAGCCGCGCGTGGTGCAGATCACCCAGTGCACCGAGCTGGGCACCCTGTACACGCCGGAGGAGATCCGCGAGCTGGCCGACTTCTGCCACGCCAACGGGCTCATCCTGCACCTGGACGGGGCCCGGCTGGCCAACGCCTGCGCGGCCCTGGGCCTGAATTTCCGGGAGATGACCACGGACCTGGGCGTGGATGCCCTGTCCTTCGGCGGAACCAAGAACGGCATGCTCGCGGGCGAGGCCGTGGTCTTCATCAACCCGGAACTGGGCCTGGACTTCCCCTACGTGCGCAAGCAGGGCATGCAGCTCGTGGCCAAGATGCGCTTCGTCACGGCCCAGTTCGAGCGCTACCTGCAGGACGGCCTCTGGCTGGAGAACGCCACCCGGGCCAACGCCGCGGCCCGGCGGCTCAGGGACAGGGTGCGCGACATCCCGGGCCTGACCATCACCCGGCCGGTGCAGACCAACGCGGTCTTCGCCGGCCTGCCCCGGGCCGCCGTGGACCGGCTGCTCCGGCGCTACTCCTTCTATGTCTGGCGCGAGGACCCGCTGGAGGTCCGCTGGATGACCGCCTTCAACACCACGGACGCCGAGGTGGACGCCTTTGCCGAGGCCGTGGCCCGGGCCGTGGACGCCTGACGCCTCCCCAGGAACACGGGAAAGCCCCCGCCCGGATTGCCGGGAGGGGGCTTTTTTCCGGCAGCGGGCGCTCAGGCAGCGGCGCGGGGCGTGGAATCGCCCCCGTCCTGGTGCAGGGCCAGGAAGGCCTTGGCCTCCTCCCCGCCCATGAACCGGGCCAGGGTGCGCGGGCAGGTCCGGGCCAGATCCACCAGGATGAGCCCGTCCATGCAGTCCCCGAAGTCCGGGTCCTCGTTGAAGGCCAGAATCTTGCCCCCGAGCTTGAGGTACTGGCGCAGGAGCACCGGCAGGCCCCGGCCCCCCTCCACGTCCTCCACCAGGTCCCCGATGTCCTCCAGGTTGCGGAAGGCCAGCTCCGGGCATTTGCCGTCCAGACGGCGCACGGCCTTGATCAGCGGCGGATTCTTGGGCCGGACCATGGCCGAGAGCTCGGGGATCAGGGCGTGGCGCGAAAGGAACTCGACCATGAGCTCCCGGGACACGGCGTCGTACTCCCCGGAAACGCTCACGCAGCCGAACAGCCTGCGGTAGCGCGGGTTGCGGGATATCCAGGCGGCCAGCCCCCGCCACAGGAGCAGCAGGGGCTGGTAGCTCTTCTGGTGCCAGGGGCTGACGAACGAGCGGCCCAGTTCCAGGGCCGGGGAGAGCCGCTCCACCAGGCCGGGCTTGAAGTGGAACAGGGTGCTCGTATACAGCCCGGCCACGCCGTGGCGGGCCAGAATCTCGTCGGTGCGCGCGAAGCGGTAGGCCCCGGCCACCTCCCGGGACTCGCGCTGCCAGAGCACCAGGTGGGTGTAGGTGTTGTCGAAGCGGTCCAGGTCCGCGGCCCGGCCCGTGCCCTCGCCCACGCCCCGGAAGGTCAGCTCGCGCAGCCGGCCGATCTCGGCCAGCACGTGCGGCACCTGCCGGGCCTCGGCGGCAAAGACCTGGAACGGCCCGGACTCGGCCAGCAGGCAGTCCGGCGGCAGGGCGGCCACCTCGCGGGCCAGGTCCGCGGACGGCAC
>DFYP01000077.1 GCA_002382645.1 Desulfovibrio sp. UBA4079
TGCACGGCCTCCCGGCCCATCGAGGCCGTGCTCCGCGGCCTGGGCGAGCTGGGCCGCGAGATCGGGGCGCGGGTCCGCGTGCGCGGGGCCGGGGTCACGGGCTCGGGCCGGTCCATGATCGCGGACCTGGTGCGCGCCGACCTGGTCCGGAACGAGATCACGGCCCAGGCCCGGGCCGCGGTGTTCATGGACCCGGAGGTGGACACGGTCTTCGAGATCGGCGGCCAGGACTCCAAATACATCAGCATCCGGGACGGCCGGGTGCGCGACTTCGAGATGAACCGGGCCTGCGCCGCGGGCACGGGCTCGTTCCTGGAGGAGCAGGCCGAACGCCTGGGCGTGCCGGTGAAGGACCGCTTCCAGGAACTGGCCCTGGCCGCCGAGGCGCCCTGCGACCTGGGCGAGCGCTGCACCGTGTTCATGGAGAGCGCGCTCTCCTCCCGGCTCCAGCGCGGGGCCGGCCGCGAGGACCTCCTGGCCGGGCTGGCCTACTCCATTGTCCAGAACTACATGGGCCGCGTGGTCGGCTCCCGGCCCGTGGGGCGGCGCATCCTGTTCCAGGGCGGCACGGCCTTCAACAAGTCCGTGGCCGCGGCCTTCGAGGCCCACCTCGGCCGGGAGATCGCGGTGCCGCCGCACCACGACGTCACCGGGGCCATCGGCATGGCGCTCCTGGCCCAGGAGCACATGGAGCGCACCGGCGCGGCCTCCTCGTTCCGGGGCTTCGACCTGGCCAATCTCTCCTATGAGCTGGACTCGTTCACCTGCGACGGCTGCGAGAACGCCTGCGCCATCAACCGGGTGCGGCTGGAGGGCGAGGACCGGCCCCTGCTGTTCGGCGGCCGCTGCGACAAGTTCGACGAGCGCCGCAGGGCCCCGGAGGGCCTGCCGGACCTGTTCGCCTTCCGCGAACAGGTCCTGTTCGCGGAGCTGCGCGCCCAGGCCGGGAAACCGGCCCCGCGCGGCAAGATGGGCCTGCCCCTGGTCTTCCTGGCCCACGACCTGCTGCCGTTCTACAGCGCCCTGCTCCGGGGCCTGGGCTTCGAGCCCGTGGCCACGGAGCGCACGAACCGGGTCATGGTCCGGCTCGGCGGCCAGGCCCTGGCCGCGGACACCTGCCACCCGGTGNNCGGCCACTGCCTGGCCCTGGCCCGCCAGGGCCTGCCCCTGTTCGCGCCCTGCGTGGTGAACCTGGCCGGACCCGGGGAGCCCGACCGGCTGCCCTGCCCCCTGACCCAGAGCTTCCCCCACCTCCTGGCCTCGCGCCTGCGCCAGGAGGGATCCCCGGCCAAGGTCCTGGCCCCGGTGATCCGCACGGACCTGGGCCCGGGCTTTTTGCACGAGAGCCTGCGCCGCTGCTTCGCGGAATACGGCGTGTCCGGCCGCGAACTGGACAAGGCCCTGGCCGCGGCCCGCTCGGCCCAGGAGCGTTTCGAGCAGGCCCTGCGGGCCAAGGGCCGGGAGGTGCTGGACGGCCTCAAGGCTCCGGCCGTGGTGCTCCTGGGCCGGGCCTACAACGCCTTTGACCCGGGCCTGAACCTGGACCTGCCGCGCAAGCTGGCGGCCCTGGGCGTGCTGGCCCTGCCCCAGGACCTGCTCCCGGCCGAGGACGAGTCCGGCCTGGAGGGCATGTACTGGCGCTCGGGCCGGAGCATCCTGCGCGCGGCCCGGTTCGTGCGCGGCCATTCGCAGCTCTTCGCCCTGCGCCTGGGGAGCTTCTCCTGCGGCCCGGACTCGTTCATCGACAAGGGCCTGGACCGGGAGATGGCCGGCAAGCCCATGCTCTGCCTGGAGATCGACGAGCACACCGCGGACGCCGGGCTGCTCACCCGCTGCGAGGCCTTCCTGGACAGCATCCAGGGCCTGAAACCCCCGGCCCGGCTGGCCCGGCCCAAACCCCGCAAGCGCGACATCGACCTGCGCTCCCGCGTGCTCTACGGGCCGCGCATGTCCGACCACTGCCTGGGCATGGCCGCGGCCTTCCGCTCCTGCGGCATCGAGGCCCGGGTCCTGCCCGAGACCGGGCCCGAGGCCATGGACCTGGCCCGGTCCTATGTCTCGGGCAAGGAATGCTACCCCTGCGCCGTGACCACGGCCGACCTCCTGGCCAAGGTGCTCGCCCCGGACTTCGACCCCGAGCGCTCGGCCTTCTTCATGCCCGGCGGCTCCGGGCCCTGCCGCTTCGGCCAGTACGCCGCGCACCACCGCCTGGTGCTGGAGATCGCCGGGGCCGGGGACGTGCCGGTCTATTCCCCGGTGCAGGACGCCCGGCTCTACCGGGACCTGGCCGGGGCGGGCCGGGGATTCTCCCGGCGCTGCTGGGAGGCCATCGTGGCCTTTGACGTGCTCCAGCGCTGCCTCTTCCGGGTGCGGCCCCATGAGCTGGACCCGGGCTCGGCCGACCGGCTCTACGCCGTGGCCTCGGCCGGTCTGGAGCGCCATCTGGCCGATCCCAAGGCCGACATCGCGGCCTTCCTGGCCCGGGCCTGCCGGACCCTGGCCAATGTGGCCCGCAAAAAGGAGCCCCGGCCCGTGATCGGCGTGGTGGGCGAGATCTTCGTGCGCCACAACCGCTTCTCCAACCAGGATCTGGTGCGGCGCATCGAGGCCCTGGGCGGGGAGGTGCGGCTGGCGGGCATGGACGAGTGGGTGAACTACGTGACGAGCGTGTCCCTGCGCGAGACGCGGCTCTCCCGGGACCTGGGCCGCCACCTCAAGCTGGCCCTGCGGCGCAGGGTCCAGGACTCCGTGACCCGCCGCCTGGAGCGGGCCGCCGGGGCCCTGGCCGCGCACGAGCCGGACGTGGAACAGCTCCTGGACCTGGCCTCGGACTACCTGCCCCGGGACGTGCGCGGCGAGGCCGTGCTGACCATCGGCAAGGCCCTGGACCTGGCCGCCGGCTCCGGGCGCGGGGCCGCGGGCGTGG
>DFYP01000060.1:0-19611 GCA_002382645.1 Desulfovibrio sp. UBA4079
GATACTCGAATCCGACGGCCAACCCCATTTCAAGATGAATCAGATCAACGCAGCCATCGCAGCCTACCACCACTGGGCTAAATACGCGTTCGATGCCCGGCGTCAGGCGATCGAGCTTGAACCGTGGATCTGGCGGCGAGTTAAGCGGAGCATCATCCAGGCCCAGCCCGGTCTCAAGCCGAGCTACTTCAATTTGAAGAATGCCACCTGGGATACGACGCTTCACTATGGCCGGACATCCTATCTTTTGGAGGCGGACATCACTGACGACCAATGGCTTCAAATCTGGAACCCACGCCGCTAGCAAGGAGGATAACCAATGCTTTCATTCAACGCGCATGGATTCTCGCTGACAGTTACCGCCGGCATAGCCGACGAGAACAAAGGCAAGCGCCGCTGGACCCAGGTCCAGGCATCGCTTCTCGGCTACTCGTGCGCAACTCTGGAAGGCCTAGCCACAATTAAAGCGTGGCTGGAGGCGTTCAAGCACGACCAAATCAAGAAAAAGTCCCCGAAGCCTATTCTGGGCGATGATGAAAACGGCGTCACGGCCGGGGGCCGACAGCGGCAAGGAGAGAGATACCTGTACCTGTGCAGCCGGATTGGGAGTCAGGACAAGGGCGAAGTCTACTTGGACTATATCCAGGCCGCTACGCTGGAAGTAGCTGTGAACAAGGCCATCCAAAACCTAGCCCCGCAGACGGTTTGGGGAAAGGAATCCTGAAATGGTTGGTGGCTGTCCATCAATTTTTCGGCTAGTGTTAGGTAATTTTCTGCCAAGGAGACAAGGGGGATAAATGGGAGCGGAGCAAAGGCTAAAGCGGGATTGGGTGACCCTGGAGGAGGCGGCCAAGGAGACCGGCGTACCGCTTAATACGCTTTACGACTGGCGGCAGAAAGCTTTCAAAGCACCATTTTTCGCAGGTCTTATGGTCAAACAAGGCAAGCGGATTTTCTTTTCCCTGCGCCGCTGGCAAATCGCGCTGGACAAGGCCGCCGACGAGCAGGCGGCCAAGGCTGCGGATTATCTCTCTACCCGCGGCAAGCCAGGATGGGTCTCGGCCGCATTCATTTATTTTCTTCTCCTGGCCGCAGTCCTGGGAGCTATTGCCGCTACTCACTGATTTTTCTGGACTTTTTTCTCCCCCTTAGTTTGTGTTCCCACGGTGTTCCCGCAGAACCAAGAAAACAAAAAAACGGCCTGCGGTTTTATTCGCAAGCCGTTGATTTTCCTGGTGCGCCCGACAAGATTCGAACTTGTGGCCTACGGATTCGTAGTCCGGCGCTCTATCCAGCTGAGCTACGGGCGCATTGGGAAGAGACTTCTTATGCACATTCAGGCCCAACGTCAAGCCCTTTCCCGCCCTTGCCAAACCGCCGCCGAGGCCCCATGTTCCGGCCATGCAGACCCTTTCCCGTCTGGTGGACGCCACCCTGGCCGATTTGAGCACGCTCCTGGCCTCCAATGATCCCGGCCGCATCGCCGTGGCCTGGACCGGAGGCAAGGACTCCAGCGTGGCCCTGTTCCTCTGGCGCTCCCTGCTGCGCGCCCGGGGCCTGGGCCGGGCCCGGGCCCTGAACCTGGACACGGGCCTGAAGTTCCCGGAGATCAACGCCTTCCGCGACCGGATCAGCGAGGAGTGGGACATCGATCTGCATATCGCCCGGCCCGAGAAGGACCTGTCGGCCTATCCCGTGGCCCGGGACAAGCTGGCCTGCTGCCAGGACCTGAAGATCGAGCCCCTGCACAAGGCCCTGCGCGGCCAGGGCATTTCCGTGCTCATCACGGGCCTGCGCCGGGATGAGCACGAGGCCCGCGCCCGTCTGCCCTTCCTGGAGGAGCGCCTGGAGCCGCCGCACCTGCGGGCCAATCCCCTGGCCGCCTGGACCGAGATGGACGTCTGGGCCTTCACCCTGGAGCGCGGGCTGCCCTACTGTTCCCTCTACGACGCGGGCTACCGCTCCCTGGGCTGCCGCCCCTGCACCCGCCTGGACCTCACGGGCGAGCGCTCGGGCCGGGACCAGGACAAGGAGCGGCGCATGGAGGAGCTCCGCTCCCTGGGGTATTTCTAGTCTCTACGCCAGGCACTCGTTGCAGTGCCGCTCGTACATCTCCAACAGTTCCGTCAGCATGTCCGGGATGGGCAGGCCGTAGGGGCAGCGGTCCAGGCACTCGCCGCAGGCGATGCACTGGCGCACGCTCTCCATGCTCTCGCGGGTGAACTTCACGGCCTTGGCCGGGGACAGGCGCTTGGCCAGGACCCCGTACATCATGGCGTTGGTGATGGACACGCCGTTGGGGCAGGGCTGGCAGTAGCCGCAGCGGCGGCAGAAGCGGCTGCCCAGCTCGGCCCGGAAGGCCTCGGCCCTGGCCTCGTCCGCGGCGCTGAACTCGCGTTCGTCCTCGTAGAGGTCCGCGATCTCGTCCACGTATTCCAGGCTGTCCAGGCCCGGCAGGACCATGAGGTCCGGGAACTGCCGGATGTAGCGCAGGCACAGGCCGCCGTCGTCGAGGATGCCCCCGGCGAACGGCTTCATGACCAGGATGCCCATGTCCCTGGTCCTGGCCTCGGGGTGCAGGGTGGTCCCGGCCTCGGTTTCCACGAGGTTGAAGGGGAACTGCACGGTCTCGAACAGCCCGGTGGCCACGAGCTTGCGGGCCATTTCCAGGCTGTGGGAGGTGAACCCGATGTGCCGGATCTTGCCCTGCTCCTTGGCCTTGCGCAGGGCCTCCAGCACGCCGCCCGGACCCAGGGCCGTCTCCAGCTCCTCGGGCTTGGACAGCTGGTGGAGCTGGTAGAGGTCGATCCAGTCCGTGCCCAGCAGGCGCAGGCTCGTCTCCAGCTCGGCCAGGGCGGCCTTGCCCTCGCGCTGGGTGGTCTTGGTGGCCAGGACGACGTGCTCGCGCACGCGCCCCAGGGCCTTGCCGATTTTTTCCTCGCTGTCCAGATACATGCGGGCCGTGTCATAGAAGGTGATGCCGCGCTCAAAGGCCCGCTGGAGCACGTTCACGGCCTCGGCCTGGGACAGGCGGATGATGGGGATGCAGCCGAAACCCACTTCGGACACCGTGAGACCGGTCTTGCCAAGGGTCATGGTGCGCATCGGGCGCCTCCTGTATGGCCCCAGTATCGGCCAGTTCCCGGCGGGGGGCAAGCGACGGATGCAGGGGGTCCGGGGGCCGCGGTTTCTCCTTGACAAAATTATACGCAAGTATATTTTTATACCCAAGTATAAAACAAGGAGAGGATATGGGCGCATCGCGGCTGCGCGAGAAGAAAAGCGTCCTGGCGAAGCGGGCTCTTTATGCCGCGGCCATGGAACTCTTCCGCGAACACGGGTTCGAGAACACGACCGTGGAGGAGATCGCGGAGCGGGCCGGGTTCAGCCGGGCCACGTTCTTCAACCACTTTGGCACCAAGCAGGGCGTGCTCCGGTTCTACGGCCAGGGGCTCGAGGACCTGGCCCAGCGGCTCGCGGCCGGGACAGGCCCGGATGCGTCCCCGCTGGAACTGATCCGCGGGATCGTCTTCGGCATGGCCCGCGAGGTGGCGTCGCACCGAGAGGAAGTGAAGATCATCTACACCTCCAGCCTGTGCGATCCGGGCTATCTGCTGGAGAAGACCCCGGCCCGCAGGCGGGTGGGCGAACTGCTCGCCGGCCTGGTGGAGCGGGCCCAGAAGCAGGGCCAGATGCGCGCGGACCTTCCGGCCCAGGAGCTGACGCGGCACATCAGCGCCGTGTACCAGGGCGTGGTGCTCTCCATCATCGCGGAGTCCGGCGGCCTGGAGGCGCTTCTGGATTCCGCCTGGCGTTTCATCCTGGGAGGGGCCACCCATGCCGGTTCTGCCCCTCGGTAAGGACATCCCGGCCGACCCGGGCGTTGTGGGCGGCAAGGCCGCCAACCTGATCGCGCTCCTCGGGTTGGGACTGCCCGTGCCGCGCGGGCTGGTCATCACCACCGCGGAGTATGCCGCCCTGGCCGACCGCCTGGACCTGCGGACCCGGCTTTTGCCCGGGATCCAGCGGCAGGACTGGGCGGCCGTGGAGCAGGAGGCCCAGGAACTGTTCGCCGCCGCGGAACTGTCCGAGGAGTTCCGGCAGGAGCTGGCGGATCGCTGGCAGCCGTTGCGCGCCGTGGCGGTCCGGTCCTCGGCCTCGGCAGAGGACCAGGCCCAGGCCTCCTTTGCCGGGCAGTACGGGACCTGGCTCGATGTCCAGGGGGAGCAGGAGCTGTTCGTAGCGGTGCGCCGCTGCTGGGCCTCGCTCTGGAGCCGCCGGGCCCTGGCCTACCGCCGGCAGCGCGGCATGGATCCGTTCAGCGTGCGGATGGCGGTCCTTGTCCAGGAAATGGTCCCGGCCGATCTTTCCGGCGTCCTGTTCACCCGCGATCCTGTCCGCCGCGACCCGGAGCACCTGTGCGTCGAAGTCGGGGCCGGTTTGGGCGAGGCCATGGTCTCCGGAGCCCTGGCCGGGCAGGTCTATCGCCTGGACCGCCGGGACCTGCGCCTGGTGGACGGCCCGGCGGACCATGGCCTGGCGGACGCAAGCCTGCTGGCGCGGGTCGGAGAACTGGCCCTGCGGGCCGAGGCGCATTTCCAGTGGCCCCAGGACGTGGAGTTCGCAGTGCGCGGCAAGGAGGTCTTCCTCCTCCAGGCGCGGCCCATGACCGCCTGGGGTCCGGATGTGCCGGGCGAGGCGCTGGACCCGGGCAGGCCGTCGTTCCTGGACAGGATGATGAAGCCCTATGTGGATGAGCGCTACGCCGTGGCCCCCAGGCCCCTGGACAACATCCTGTTCACCCGCCTGGTGGGGGCCCAGATGTTCGTCATGGAGGAGTGCGGAGCCGTGTTCGACCCCGGGGGCCTGGACCGGTTCCGCCGGCAGATCTGGCGGCCGGCCTACCGCCTGCCCCGGGTCCGGCGGGTCGGCCGGGCCCTGCTGGGCGAACTGGTCCACCGCTTCCGGAGGCTGCGCCCGGACTGGCTGGCCTGGTGGGACAGCGGCCCGCGGCAGACCCTGCTGGCCCTTTCCGGGTCCGCAGACATCGCGGGTCTGGAAGACGGGGAACTGCTGGCGCGGGCGGACCAGGTCCTGTCCGTATGGGAAGGGATTCTGAACCGGCGCATCAGCGCGTCCATCGCCTTGCGCGCCGAAGGGCTGCTCCAATGCCTGACCGCCCTGGCGGTGGGCTGGCGCAGGGCCGGCGCAGTGGTGGCCAGCCTGATGACCGGCCTGGACAATCCGACCGTGGCGCTGAACGCCAGGCTCTGGGAACTCTCGCGCCTGGCGCGCCGGTCGCCGGAGGTGCTCGCCGCGGTGCGGGACATGCGGCCGGAGCGTCTGCGCGAAACACCGGAGGGTGAGCGATTCCTGGCGGCGTTTGACGGGTTTCTTGAGGCCTACGGCCACCGCGAGGGGTCCTGCTGGTACCTCACCGTTCCCACCTGGAAACGGGATCCGCGGCAGGTCTGGGGCCTGCTCCGGAGCCTGGTTGAGGCTGGCCAGCGCGGCGGCAGCCCTGAGGAGGTCGGCGCCCGCCGCGAGGAGGACCTCCGCCGCGTGGAGGGGCGGCTGCGGTACGTCCCCGGCCTGCTGGCCCTGTTCCGCTGGCTGTTGTCCCGCCTGCGCCCCCTGCACGCCTTCCGGGAGACGAGCCACTTCGACCTCACCCGTCCCCTGGCCGTGCTCCAGGACATGGCGGCCGAATGGGGGGCCCGGCTGGAGGCCCGGGGCCTGCTGCATTCCGCAGAGGATGTCGGCTACGCCACCTACGAGGAGGTGCGGGACTGGCTCCAGGGGCGGCATCCGCCGGTGGACGAGATCCGGGCCCTCATCCTGCGGCGGCGGGCCGTGTACCGCGAGGTGAACGCGAGCTGGCAGGCGGAGCGCTTCGCGGGCAAGGCCCGGGGAGGGGCCCTCAAGGGGATCGCCGCCAGCCCGGGAGCCGCGCGAGGAAAGGTCCGCATCATCCGGGGAGAGCAGGATTTCGATCAGCTGCAAGCCGGGGAGGTGCTGGTGAGCCTGTACACCAATCCCGCCTGGACGCCCCTGTTCACCATGGCCGTGGCAGTGGTCACCGAAACCGGCGGCGCCTCGTCCCATGCCGCCATCGTGGCGCGCGAGTATGGCATTCCCGCGGTCATGGCCGTGGCCGGGGCCACCCGCGCGCTCCAGGACGGCCAGGAGGTCCTGGTGGACGGCAGCCGCGGCCTCGTCTTCCGCTGACGCCGGGCCGGGGGCCCCGCCTTGGCTTGGGCCCTGAAATGCGCTATCGCCACGGGATGCGTGAACAGGACCCAGGCATTGTGAGACGCCGCACCCGGGAGATCCGGGTGGGCGCGCTCGGCATCGGCGGGGACAACCCGGTGCGCGTGCAGAGCATGTGCAACACGGACACCCGGGACGTGCTCTCGACCACGGCCCAGGTGCGCCGGCTGGCCGAGTCCGGCTGCGAGCTGGTGCGCCTGGCCGTGCCCGACGAGGCCGCGGCCAAGGCGCTTTCCGCCATCCGCAAGGACTCGCCCGTGCCGCTCGTCGCGGACATCCACTTCGACCACCGTCTGGCCCTGGCCGCCCTGGACGCGGGCCTGGAGGGCCTGCGCATCAACCCCGGCAACATCGGCGGCGCGGCCAAGGTGGACGCCGTGGTCAGCGCGGCCAAAGACCGGGGCGCGGCCATCCGCATCGGGGTCAATTCCGGGTCCGTGGAAAAGGACCTGCTCGCGCGCTTCGGCGGGCCCACGCCCGAGGCCATGGTGGAGAGCGCGCTCACGCACGTGGCCCTGCTGGAGAAGCGCGGCTTTGACCAGATCAAGATTTCGCTCAAATCCTCGTCCGTGCTCACGACCATCGCGGCCTACCGGCTCCTGTCCCGGAAGGTGGACTATCCCCTGCACATCGGCATCACCGAGGCCGGGACCCTGGTGCGCGGGGCCGTGAAATCGGCCGTGGGCCTGGGCATCCTGCTCTGGGAGGGCCTGGGCGACACCCTGCGCGTGTCGCTGACCCACGATCCTGTGGCCGAGGCGGGCGTGGCCTGGGAAATCCTGCGTTCGCTTGGCTTGCGGGCGCGCGGCCCGGAGATCGTGTCCTGCCCCACGTGCGGCCGCACGGAGATCGACCTCATCCGCCTGGCCGAACAGGTGGAGGAGCGGCTGCGGCCGGTCACCGAGGTCTTCACCGTGGCGGTCATGGGCTGCGCCGTGAACGGCCCGGGCGAGGCCCGCGAGGCCGACATCGGCATTGCCGGGGGCAAGGACCTGGGCATCATCTTCCGCAAGGGCGAGGTGCTCCGCAAGGTCCGCGGCAACGAGAACCTGCTTCCGGAATTCATGAAGGAAATCGAAAAGTTCCTCAAGGAAAGGAGAAAGAATACCCCATGCGACTGAGCCGTTACTACGTCCCGACCCTCAAGGAGGACCCGGCCGAGGCCGAGGTGGTCAGCCACAAGCTCCTCATGCGCGCGGGCATGATCCGCAAGCTGACCTCGGGCATCTACACCTACCTGCCCCTGGGCCTGCGGGCCCTCAACAAGGTGGCCGACATCCTGCGCCAGGAGATGAACCGGGCCGGGGCCGTGGAAATCCTCATGCCCTCGGTGCAGCCCGGGGACCTCTGGCGCGAGACCGGCCGCTGGGAGTTCTACGGCAAGGAGCTGCTGCGCTTCAAGGACCGCCACGACCGCGACTACTGCCTGGGACCCACCCACGAGGAGGTGGTCACGGACCTGGTGCGCGGGGAGATCAAGTCCTACAAGCAGCTGCCCGTGAACCTCTACCAGATCCAGACCAAGTTCCGCGACGAGATCAGGCCCCGCTTCGGGCTCATGCGCGGCCGCGAGTTCGTCATGAAGGACGCCTATTCCTTTGACAAGGACGAGGCCGGGGCCGAGGCGAGCTACCGGGCCATGTTCGAGGCCTACACCAAGGCCTTCCTTCGCCTGGGCCTGAAATTCCGCGCCGTGCAGGCCGACAGCGGCGCCATCGGCGGCGACTTCTCCCACGAGTTCATGGTCCTGGCCGAGACCGGCGAGGACACCATCGCGGTCTGCCGCGACCCCAAGTGCGGGTTCGCCGCCAACCTGGAAAAGGCCAAGGTGCGCAAGCCCCAGGCCGAGTGCGCCTGCAACGCCGCCTGCCCGGCCCTGGAGAGCGTGGCCACCCCGGGCGTGCACACCGTGGAGGAGCTCTGCGCCTTCTTGAAGATCGAGCCCAAGGCCGTGGTCAAGACCCTGCTCTTTGACGCCGACGGCAAGGCCGTGGCCGCGCTCGTGCGCGGCGACCGCCAGCTCAACGAGGTGAAGTTCAAGAACCTCCTGAAGTGCAATGATCTCAAACTGGCCGATGAATCCCAGGTGCGCGCCTGGACCAATGCGCCCGTGGGATTCGCCGGGCCCGTGGGCCTCAAGGTCGAGGCCGTGTACGCGGATCACGAGCTGTGCTGCGCCACGGACTGGGTGGCCGGGGCCAATGCCGCCGACGCCCATGTGCGCCACCTGAGCCTGGGCCGGGACGCCAAGATCGCGGCCTTCGCGGACCTGCGCGTCATCGAGCCCACGGACCCCTGCCCGGAATGCACGGGCCCCATCGACTTCACCAAGGGCATCGAGGTGGGCCACGTGTTCAAGCTGGGCCTGAAATACTCCAAGTCCATGCAGGCCAAGTTCCTGGACGAGAACGGCAAGGAGCAGCTCATGATCATGGGCTGTTACGGCATCGGCGTGTCGCGCATCGTGGCCTCGGCCATTGAGCAGAACCACGACGACAAGGGCGCCATCTTCCCGCCCTCCATCGCACCCTTCGAGGTCACGCTCCTGTCCCTGGGGGCCAAGGAGCCCGAGGTCCTGGACAAGGCTGCGGAACTCTACGCCGAGCTGCAAAAAATGGGCGTGGATGTGCTCTATGACGACCGCGACGAGCGGCCCGGGGTCAAGTTCAACGACGCGGACCTCATGGGCTTCCCCATGCAGCTCGTGCTCGGTGGCAAGGGCCTCAAGGCCGGGATCATCGAGGCCAAGAACCGCAAGACCGGGGAACGCAAGGAACTGCCCCTGGCCGGATTCGCCGCGGCTTTTGCGGCATGGCGTAAGGATATCTGGCAGGGCTGGGGGCTGGAGTAGAAGAGGCCTCCGGCGGCCAGGGGCCAGCGNNGCGCCACAATGGCCCGTGAAAGGCGAAAGAGAAGTATGCATATCCTCACCGTCTCTGAACTGACCCGCGCCGTGAAGGACGCACTCGAGGCCGAGTTCCCGTTCGTCTGGGTGCGGGGCCAGGTCTCCAACGTGGGACGGCCCGCGTCCGGGCATGTCTATTTCACGTTGGGAGATGGCGAGGCGGTGCTCCAGGTGGTCTGGTTCAAGGGCAGCCAGTGGGGCGCGGGCCAGGAGGGCGGGGTGCACCCGCTCACCGGCGAGGTCCTGGAGCCGGGGCAGGGCGGCTTGGCGGCCCGGCTCACCGACGGCCAGGAAGTGCTCTGCGCGGGCCGGATCAACGTCTATGCGCCCAGAGGGCAATATCAGCTCGTGGCCGAACTGGTGCAGGAGCAGGGCGTGGGCGACCTGCACCTGGCGTTCGAAGCATTGAAGAGAAAGCTGGCCGAGCAGGGCTATTTTGACGAGGACCGCAAGATGGTCCTGCCCCGGAGCCCGGAGCGCGTGGCCCTGATCACCTCGCCCAGCGGGGCCGCGGTGCGCGACTTCCTGCGCATCGCCTCGGAGCGCGGGTTCGGTTGCGAAATCCGTGTGTACCCGGTGCTCGTGCAGGGGGACAAGGCCCCGGCCGAGATCGTTGCGGCCCTGGACGCGGTGAACGCCGAGGCCTGGGCCGAGGTCATCGCCCTGGTGCGCGGCGGCGGCTCCCTGGAGGACCTCTGGGCCTTCAACACCGAGCCCGTGGCCGAGGCCCTGTTCCGCTCGCGCATCCCGGTGATCACCGGCATCGGCCACGAACCGGACGTGAGCATCGCGGACTACGTGGCCGACCGGCGCGCGGCCACGCCGAGCCACGCGGCCCAGGAACTCTGGCCCTTGCGCGCGGATTTGGCCCAGGCCGTGGACCAGGCCCAGCTGGACCTGGACCGGGCCTTTGAGGCCTGGATCGGGGCCAAGGAGGCGCGATTGTCCGAACTGCGGCGCGGCCTGTCCTGGCTCTCGCCCGTGCAGCGCATGGAGCGGCTCTTGGAGCGCTTCCAGGACGCGGCCCGGCGGCTCGTGCGCGCGGGCAGGGATTTCGTGGACGAGCGCCAGGGGGACCTGGCCGGGACCCTGGACCAACTCCTGCGCACCCTGGAGCCGAAGATCGCGGACCAGGAACGGGATGTGTCCGGGCTCTGCGCGCGGCTCACGGCAGCGGGCGAGTCCCTGGTGCGGGACCAGGCCAATGCCCTGGCCCTGCTGGAGGCCCGGCTCGCGGGCCTGGACCCCGAAGGGCCCCTGGACCGGGGCTACAGCCTGGTGACCGTGGCGGCCAGCGGCAGGTTCCTGCGCAGCGTGCGCGAGGCGGCCGCGGGCCANNCGCCGCGTCGTGCTCTTTTTTCTGCTGTTCTGCCTGCCGGTCGCCACGGCCCTGGCCGGGGTCCGGCTGGAGGTTCCGGAGCGCGCGGGCCTGGGCCAGCCCTTCCTGGCGCGGCTCGTGTCGGACGCCCCCTTTGTCACACCCGAGGTGCGCTGGCTGGACCGCGAGGTGCGGCCCACGGTCAAGGCCCAGTCCGGCCTGTTGGTTTCCGAAATCCTGCTCGGCACGGACGTGCTCGAGGACCGGCCCGGGGTCCGGGAGGTCACGGCCACGGTGCAGCAGGACGGAAAGATGCTCACCTTGCGCGGCCGGGTGGCCATCGAGGCCAAGGCCTATCCCACCCAGGCCCTGACCCTGCCGCCCAAGATGGTCACCCCGCCCCAGGCCGAGCTGGCGCGCATCGCCCAGGAACAGGAGGAGACCCGCCGGATCAAGGACCTGGCCAGCCTGCGCCAATTCTGGACCCTGCCCCTGGCCCGGCCCGTGTCCGGGGCCATTGAGAGCGTGTACGGCGCGGCCCGGGTGCTCAACGGCCAGGCCAGAAATCCCCACCGGGGCCTGGACTTCGACGCCCAGGCCGGGGAGCCGGTGCGGGCCTGCGCCACGGGCACGGTTGTCCTTGTGGCCGAGCAGTACTATGCTGGCAAATGCGTCTTCGTGGACCACGGCAACGGCGTGGTGAGCATGTATTTTCATCTTTCCGAGGTGGGCGTGCGCCAGGGCTACCGGGTGGACCGGGGCGAGGTCCTGGGCAAGGTGGGCGCCACCGGACGGGCCACGGGCCCGCACCTGCATTTCGCCGTGAGCGCGCAGGGCCGCCTGGTGGATCCCGGGCCCCTGCTGGAGGAATAGGCCATGGCCAAGAAGGAAGAGGGTTTTGAGAAGCGGCTCGCGCGGCTCAAGGAGATCGTGGAGACCCTGGAGCGCGGCGACCTGCCCCTGGAGCAGGGCGTGGCCCTGTACAAGGAGGGCCTGACCCTGGCCAAGGCCTGCGGCAAACAGCTGGAGTCGGCGCGCAACGAGGTCAAGTTGGTCAGCGAGGGCCTGCTCAAGGAATTCGAGGCCCTGGAGTCTGCGGATGGCGGCGATTAAGGAGCAGCTGGCCCAGCGGGCCCGGCTCGTGGAGGATTTTCTGGCCTCCTGCCTGCGCGGCCGGGATTTCCCCAAGCGGCTCCTGGCCGCCATGGAGTACAGCCTGCTGGCCGGGGGCAAGCGCCTGCGGCCCGTGCTCGTGCTCGCCTGGAACCGGGTCCTGGGCGGCCGGGACGAGGCGGTCCTGCCCTTTGCCGCCGGGCTCGAATGCATCCACACCTATTCGCTCATCCACGACGACCTCCCGGCCATGGACGACGACGATCTGCGCCGGGGACGGCCCTCGAACCACAAGGCCTTTGACGAGGCCACGGCCATCCTGGCCGGGGACGGCCTGTTGACCGAGGCCTTCGGATTCTTCTGCGACGCGGCCCTGGAGCGCGGCCTGCCTGCCGAGCGTGTGCTCCGGGCCGTGCGCCTGGCCGCCCAGGCCGCAGGCGCCGCGGGCATGGTCGGCGGCCAGGCCCTGGACATGGAGTACACGGGCCGGACCGGCGTGACCCTGCCCGAGCTTCAGGACATGCACGCGCGCAAGACCGGGGCCCTCATCAGCGTGGCCTGCCGGGCCGGGGCCGTGCTGGCCGGGGCCTCCGCTGCCGACGAGGAGCGGGCGCTGGACTTCGGCCGGGCCATCGGCGTGGCCTTCCAGATCGTGGACGACGTGCTCGACGTGGTGGCCGACGAAAAGACCCTGGGCAAGCCCGTGGGCAGCGACATCGAGAAGGGCAAGAACACCTATCCGGCCCTGGTGGGGCTTGCCGAGAGCAAGCGCCTGGCCGGGGAATACGTGGAGCGCGCCCTGGCGCTCCTGGCCCCCTACCCGGGCGAGGAGGCCGCGTTCCTGGCCGCTCTCGCCCGCTACATCGTGGAGCGGGTGCACTGATGGCCGTGAAAAAGACCGAGACTCCCAACAAGTATTTCAACGAGACCAGGCTCCTGCCCCTGGTGAAGAAGCCCAAGGACGTGGCGGGGCTGAGCCGCGAGGAGCTCCAGACCCTGGCCGCGGAACTGCGGCGGGTGATCATCGAGCAGGTCTCGGCCAGCGGCGGGCATCTGGCCCCGTCTTTGGGCGTGGTGGAGCTGACCCTGGCCCTGTGCCGGGTCTTCGACCTGGAGCGCGACAAGCTCGTCTGGGACGTGGGCCACCAGGCCTACGCCTACAAGCTGCTCACCGGCCGCCTGGACCGCTTCCACTCCCTGCGCAAGCTGGGCGGCCTGTCCGGCTTCCCGCGCAGGGCCGAGAGCCCCTTCGACCACTTCGGCGTGGGCCACTCGAGCACCTCCATCTCCGCGGCCCTGGGCATGGCCCTGGCCCGGGACCTGGCCGGGCAGAAGCACGAGGTGGTGGCGGTCATCGGCGACGGCTCGCTCACCGCGGGCTTGGCCTTCGAGGCCCTGAACCAGGCCGGGGACATGGAGCGCAAGCTCGTGGTCGTGCTCAACGACAACGAGATGAGCATCTCCAAGAACGTGGGCGCGCTCTCGCGCTTCCTCTCGCGCAAGCTCTCGGCCCCCTTCCTGACGCGCTTCAAGCGCGAGGTGGAGGCCTTCCTCAAGCAGATCCCCAAGATCGGCGAGGACCTGGCCCTGTTCGCCCGGCGCAGCGAGGACGCCTTCAAGAGCTTCATGACCCCGGGCATGCTCTTCGAGGCCCTGCGCTTCACCTACGTGGGCCCCATCGACGGCCACAACGTGGACCTCTTGTGCGACGTGCTGGCCCAGACCAAGCGCATGGACCGGCCCGTGCTCGTGCACGTCCTGACCCGCAAGGGCAAGGGCTACGAACCGGCCGAGACCAACCCCACCTATTTCCACGGCGTGGGCGGATTCGAGCCCGAGACCGGCATGGCCATCAAGCACGGTCCGGCGCTCTTCGCCACCTACACCGAGGTCTTCGGCTCCACGCTCTGCGCCCTGGCCGAGAAGGACAAGAAGATCGTGGCCATCACCGCGGCCATGCCCGAGGGCACGGGCACGGACTGCTTCCGCCTGCGCTTCCCGGAGCGTTTCGTGGACGTGGGCATCTGCGAGCAGCACGCGGTGACCTTTGCCGCGGGCCTGGCCACCCAGGGCTTCAAGCCCGCGGTGGCGATCTACTCCACCTTCCTCCAGCGGGCCTACGACCAGGTGGTCCACGACGTCTGCCTGCAGAATCTGAACGTGAAGTTCTTCCTGGACCGCGCCGGGCTGGTGGGCGAGGACGGGGCCACGCACCACGGGGCCTTCGACCTCTCCTACCTGCGGCACGTGCCGAACATCGTGCTCATGGCCCCCAAGGACGAGGACGAGCTGGCCCGGATGATGGCCACGGCCTTTGCCCTGGACGGGCCCGTGGCCGTGCGCTACCCGCGCGGCATGGGCGCGGGCGCGCCTGTGGATCCGGCGCTCAAGCCCCTTCCCCTGGGCCAGGCCGAGATGCTCCGGGAAGGCAAGGACGCCGCGATCATCGCCATCGGCTCGCGCGTGCTGCCCGCCCTGGAGGCGGCCCAGGAGCTGGAGCAGGCCGGGGTCGGCGCGGTGGCCGTGTGCAACGCCCGGTTCATCAAGCCCCTGCCCGCGGAGCAGATCCTCTCCCTGGCCCGGCGGCACAAGAAGCTCCTGGTGGTGGAGGAGAACGCCCTGGCCGGGGGCTTCGGCGCGGCCGTGCTCGAGCTTCTGGCCGACAACGACCTGCTGGCCGGCCGCTTGGTGCGCCGCCTGGGCCTGCCCGACGCCTTTGTGGAGCACGGCTCCCAGAAGGAGCTGCGCGAGCTCACCGGCATCGACAAGAGCGGGATCAAGAAGGCCCTGGCGGAACTGCTCTGAGCCGCGGCCCGGCCAGGTTCACGGGCGCAGGGCGTGGTCCAGGAAGGCCATGAGGTCCTCCTCCAGGTCCTGGAGGTGGAAATCCAGAAACAGGCGCTGGCGCACGGTGCCGCCGATGGCCCCGAGCAGCAGGAGCGCGCCGCGCTCCGCGTCCATGGGCCGGATGCTTCCGTCGCGGGCGCCGAGGCTCAGGCCGATGTGCAGGAGTTCGTTCATCTTGTCCTGGATCCTGGCGATCTCCTTGCGGCAGGGCTCGCCCACCCCGGGCATGCGGTAGGGATTGTTGCGGTGGATGAACTCGAACTCCACCTCCCGCTTCTCGTGGAAGCGGCAGTAGAAGCGCGCCAGGCGCAGGACCATGTCCCGCCCCGATTCCTGGGGTGAGAACACGAAATCGCGGCCCAATTCCTCCAGAAACGACTGACGCACCTCCTGGAAGATCTGGTGCAGGAGTTTTTCCTTGCTGGGGAAGTGCCGGAACACGGCCCCCTGGGAGACTCCGGCCGCCTTGGCTATCTGGGCCACGGAGACGCCGTCGAAGCCGGATTCCGCGAAAAGGCGCGTGGCCTCACGGAGAATGTCCTGTTTCCGCTTGGTCATATGGGGCAAAATAGCCCCCCTTGCCAGAACTGGCAATCAGGCATATTCAGAAGCAGACGCTCTCAAAAAAGAGAGTGAATGCACTCTTTATTTTGAGGGCATGGTTTCGACCACCCGCCGGACGACGGATGGCCGACGGCGGGCAACGGGAGGATGCGCAGTGATCCGCCGTGTTCGCCGGAACCGTTCAACCGGGAGCACGATCATGGACTTCATCCTGCCCGTCGGCATCCTCGTGGTTCTGGCCGTTGGCCTTGGATATTACTACATCAAGCAGATGCGCTCACATTAGGCCCGTTTCCCGGGGCCGGGCCAGACCCGGCCCCGGACCGTGGCATCATGCGCCGCAGCACTTCTTGAACTTCTTGCCCGAGCCGCAGGGGCAGGGGTCGTTGCGCCCCACCTTGGGCCCCTTGACCACGGGGTCGGCCCCGCGCACCCGGCCGCCCGCGTAGTACCAGGCGCCGCCCCGGCGTTCGAAGGTCGCCTTCTCGTGGTGCTCCTGGCGCGCGCCGTCCAGCTCGTAGGCGGCCGTGAACTCCACCTCCCCCGCGTCCCCGGTTTCCGAGGCCGAATGCACCGTGAGCCCGAGCCAGGTGGCCGACTCGGCCCACTGGCGCACGCCGTCGGCGTCGTGCTTGGACTGGTCCTCGGGCAGGAGCGAGCGCTTGAGGTGCTCGGTCTCCTTCAAGACGTAGGCGGAATAGCGCGAGCGCATGAGGGCTTCGGCAGTGGCCGCCGGGGCCTCGCCGCGCACCACGGGTCCGCAGCAGGCCTCCAGGTCGCGGCCGGAACCGCAGGGGCACAGGGTCATGGTCATTTCTCCGTTTTTTGGCTAGTCAGGCCCGATGATCCAGGTGAACGCGCAGCTCTCCCTTGCCGAGGACGAGATCCTCTTCGCGGTCTCGCGCAGTCCAGGGCCAGGGGGCCAGCACGTGAACACGACGGATACCCGCGTAACCTTGCGCTTCGACGTGGTCAACAGCAAATCCCTGTCCCAGGGCCAGAAGGCCCGCATCCTGGAGCGTCTGGCCGGCCGCATCAACAAAGACGGCGTGCTGCGGGTCACGGCCCATGCCGAGCGCAGCCAGAAGGCCAACAAGGACCGGGCCCTGGAGCGCTTCGTGGAGCTGCTGCGCCAGGCCCTCAAGGTGGAGAAGAGGCGGCGGCCCACCCGGGTGCCCCTGGGGGAGAAGCGCCGCCGCGTGGAGTCCAAGCGGCAGCGCTCGGCGGTGAAGAAAGGCCGGGCCAAGCCCGGCGCGGAGGGGGAATGAACCTGTCGATCCTGGACGGCCTGGACAGCGAAGGCCTGCGCGAATACATCCGCTCGCTCCTCTGGCAGTTCCGGCTGGTGGACGCCTTCTGGTTCCTCAAGACCGAGGAGGAACACGGTCTGGCCTCGGCCGAACTGCTCAACGAGCGGGTCTGGACCAAGGTGGGCGAGCTGGGGGCCCGCGACATCCTCAAGCGCTTCGGGCCGTTCACGCCCGGGCCCGAGGGCGTGCTGGCGGCCTACCAGCTGTTCCCCTGGTCGCTCATGGTGGACTACCGGGTGGAGCGCACGAACGGCGAGCTCATTGTCTCCGTGCCCCAGTGCCCGGCCCAGGAGGGCCGCCGCAAGCACGGCCTGGGGCCGTATGTCTGCAAATATATGCACTTGGCCGAGTTCCAGGCCTTCGTCAAGGTCATCGACCCCTCGGTGCGCGTGGAGTGCCTGTTCGCGCCGCCGGACGAGCATCCCACGGACTGTGATTGCAAGTGGCGGTTTTACGCGGAAAAGGCCTGAAATCTACCAGGGCCAGAGTCTTTCAAGAGCCGTGAGGCTCAGGCGCGCGCCCTCGATGCCCACTTCCAGGGTCACGGTGAGCGGCTCGGGCACGCGGGAGAGGTGCTTGAACACGGCCGGGTAGTCGATGCGGCCCTGGCCCAGGGGCAGATGGTCGTCGCGGCGGCCGAAGTTGTCGTGGAGATGGAGCTGGCCCAGGCAGGGCCCGGCCTGCTCCAGCCACTGGGCCACCGAGGACGCGGAGAACAGGTTCAGGTGGCCCACGTCCAGGCAGAGCCCCACGCCCAGGGGGGCCAGTTCCTGGAGCACCGGCAGCATTTCCTCCGGAGCCCGCTCAAAGGTGTTCTCCAGCATGAGCCGCACGCCCATGCCCTGGAGGGCCTTGGCCACGGGCCGCCAGGTGGCCAGGCTCTGCTCCAGCCAGAATTCCTTGAAATAGCTGTGCTTGTTCGGGTCGTAGGCCAGATGGCAGGTGACGCTGCGCGGCCGGAAGACCTCGGCCGCGGCCAGGAGCTGGTCCAGGCGCTGCTGCGTGGCCGCCAGGATGATCGGGTCGGGCGAGGCCGGGGCCAGGTCCACGAAGGGCCCGTGCAGGGTGGGCCGCAGGCCCCGGCTCGCCAGGGCCTGGGCCGCCTCGCGGAAGTCGTCGGCCCCGAAGCCGTCCAGGTCGCTGGCGAACAGGCCGATCTCGGGATTGACGCCCTCGTCCAGAAAACGGCCCAGCAGGCCCCCGGCCAGCTGGAAGAAGCGGGCGTTGATCTGCACGGCGCGCTGGATGTCGGTCACGGCAGATCCGGGCCGATGACGCCCAGGGAGTGGAAGGCCAGGTAGATTTCCCGGCTGATCCAGGCGTCGGTGGCGGCATAGACGATCTGGGCCGGGGAGAGATTCTCGCGGGCCCAGTTGGAGCACTGGGCGCTCTTGGAGATGCGGAAGCCCAGGAGGTTGGCGGCCAGGTTGCGCAGGCCGTGGGTCTTCATCTGGAGCCGGGCCGAGAGCGTGCCCAGATCCAGGAAACCGGCCTCCTCGAAGTGCGAGAGGTCCTTGAGGGCCTTCACGTCGTCGGTCACCGAGACCCCGGTCTTGGTCACCGAGGGGGTGGCCAGAAGGTCCTTGAGCCCGTCGTTGAAGCTCAGCACGTTGATCTGGAAGAGATAGACATGGTCGGCTGCGGCCAGCTGCACCAGGGCCGGGGGGTAGGGACCCTGGCCCTTGCGGAACACCGGCCGGGTCTCGGTGTCGAAGCCGAGCAGGTTCTCGCCCTCCAGGGCCCGCAGCGCGGCCTTGAGCTGCTTTTCCGTGCGCACCACGGTGACCTTGCCCTCGTAGTGGCGCAAGGGCAGTTCATTGATCTCCTGGTTGGTGAAGACGCGCAGATGGTGTTCGGGCAGGGACGGGGTCGGGGTCATGCCTGGTCTACTCGTGCTCCCGGGTGGCGCTGAAGACGACGTCCGGCCATTTTTCCATGGTGTCGTCCAGTCGCCAGGCGCTGGGGGCAAGGTACGCAAGATTTTGGTCCGCGTCCAGGCCCAGGCTGCCGTGCATGGCCTTGCGGAACTCCTCCAGCCGCTTTTTGTCCTCGCAGGACACCCAGCGCACGGTGTGGAAGGGCGCGGCCTCGTAGAGCGCGTCCACGCCATACTCGTCCTTGAGCCGGGAGGTGATCACGTCGAACTGGAGCACGCCCACGGCGCCCAGGATGTAGTCGTTGTTGAACAGCGGCCGGAACAGCTGGACCGCGCCCTCCTCGGCCAGCTGGCACAGGCCCTTCTGGAGCTGCTTGGCCTTGAGCGGGGTCTTCAGGACCACGCGGCGGAAGTGCTCGGGCGCGAAGTTGGGGATGCCCGTGAACTTGAGCGGCTCCTTGTCGGTGAAGGTGTCCCCGATCTTGATGGTGCCGTGGTTGTGCAGGCCGATGATGTCCCCGGGCCAGGCCTCCTCCACGCCCATGCGGTCCTGGGCCATGAAGATGGTGGCGTTGGACACGGTCACGTCCTTGCCGATGCGGTGGTGCCGGAGCTTCATGCCGCGCTGGAAGCGGCCGGAGCAGATGCGCAGGAAGGCGATGCGGTCGCGGTGGGCCGGGTCCATGTTGGCCTGGATCTTGAAAACCACGCCGGAAAAGGCCTCCTCGTAGGGCGAGACCTCGCGTTCCTTGGCGGCCCTGGGCTTGGGGGCCGGGGCCAGGTTCACGAAGGAGTCCAGCAGCTCGCGGACCCCGAAGTTGTTCACCGCGCTGCCGAAGAACACCGGGGTCTGGCGGCCCTGGAGGTAGCGCTCGCGGTCGAAGGTCCCGCCCGCGCCCGCGAGCAGGTCCAGGTCCGCGCGCAGCTCGGCCGCGGCCTCGGCGCCCACCAGGGCGTCCAGCCGGGGGTCGTCCAGGCCCTCCACGGTCTCGCCCTCCACCACCTGCTCGCCGAAGCTCGGCGAGAACAGGGTCAGGCGTCCGGCGCGGATGTCCCAGGCGCCCTTGAAGCCCTTGCCCATGCCGATGGGCCAGGTGAGCGGCACGCACTCGATGGCCAGGCTCTTTTCGATGTCGGCCAGCAGGTCGAAGGGGTTCAGGCCCTCGCGGTCGAGCTTGTTCACGAAGGTCATGATCGGCGTGTCCCGCAGGCGGCAGACCTCCATGAGCTTGCGGGTCTGGGTCTCCACGCCCTTGGCCGAGTCGATGACCATGAGCGCCGAGTCCACGGCCGTGAGCACGCGGTAGGTGTCCTCGGAAAAGTCCTGGTGGCCCGGGGTGTCCAGGAGGTTGATCTCGAAGCCCTGGTGCTCGAACTTCATGACCGAGGTGGTCACCGAGATGCCGCG
>DFYP01000060.1:19628-24766 GCA_002382645.1 Desulfovibrio sp. UBA4079
GCGTCCGGATGGCTGATGATGCCGAAGGTGCGGCGGCGATCCACCTCTTTTTTCAGCTGTTTGGCGAAAAGACTGTCCTGCACTGGGAACTCCGGGGGAAAAAATGCGGGCGCATGGCCCGAGGCAGGAGTTCTACCTGTTGGAGCAGAAACGTCAAGTGGCGGGGGCTGACCGCTGCATTGCCCGCTTTTACAGGAATTCCGCGCCCAGGCGGAGGGCCTCGTCGCGCTCCGAGGCCCCGGGCGGGGTTTCGGCCGCGTCCTGGAGCAGGGCGGCCACGTTCACGCCCAGGCACACGCCCAGGGCCCCCACCAGCCGGGCCAGGGACTCGTCAAGGCCCTCCCGCTGCGGGTGCAGGCCGTGCAGCCAGTGCTCCAGGGCCTGGCGGTGGACCAGGGATTTTTCCGCCGGGTCCGCGGGCAGGACCCGGCCCAGGGCCGCGCAGTGCTCCCCGGCGAAGCGGTCCGTGTCCAGGAGCGGGCTGGCGGGCGGGGGCCGGTCCTGGAGCAGCTCCAGGCGGATGTCCGAGGCCAGGGCCGCCAGCAGGGAGTGGTCGGCCAGCAGGGCCTGGAACAGGGAATGGACCCGGCCGAACAGGGCCAGCCAGGCGTCGGCCTCGGCCAGGAAGGGCTCGGCCCCGTTGGCCGCGAGGTAGTCCTCCACGCTGCCCGCGGTCCCGAACTCCCCCGGGCTTCCGGGCCGCGGGAGGAGGCAGGCGAAGCGCTCCCGGCCGCTGGTGGTCACGTGCCGGGCCAGGGGATAGAGGCGGCAGACCAGGGGCCGGTCCGGATGCACGGCGCAGCCCGCGCTGGAGAGGAAGCCGCAGACCCGGTCCGGCCGGGTGGCCAGGTGCACCCCGGAGACCGTGTGCCGGGCCAGGAAATGGGTGGTGGTCAGGCCCAGGCGGCGGGCCAGGCGGCAGACCTCGTAGGGGTTGACCTGGATGCGCATGTCCGCACAGCAGCGGCCGCAGCGGGAGCAGTGGTAGGAGAAGGGAATCTGGCGGGACACGGCCGTCCTCCTTGCCGGGGGGCGGTTCTTTTTCCCGATCCTGTGGACGCGCTCTAGAGCATGTAGGCCTGGGCCATGCGCAGCAGGTCGGCGTAGGCCATTTTGTCCCGGATGCCCAGGACCATGTCCTGGGAGAGCCGCATCTTGCGGCGGGCGTCGGCCAGGGCCTCGTTGCGCACACGGTCCAGGTGGTTGGCCAGGAAGTCGGCGTCGAAGCCGTCCACGGCCAGGGACAGGCCCTCGGCGAAGTAGGGCGAGCGGATGAACTGGATGAACGGGGCCAGGCTCTGCTTGCCCTCGCGGCGGGCGTGGATCACGTAGAACAGGAGCTTGACCACCAGGCGGTCGTGGCTGTGCTTGTGGCTCACGTCCAGGAGCGTGGGCAGGTCCGCGGAGGTGTCCTTGATGGCCGCGAACACGCCTCCGGCCAGGTCGAAGGCCTTGCGCTCGTCCATGGGCGGGGCGTGGAACCGGGAGTCCATGCGGATCAGGGTGATGCGGGGATTCTCGCCCGCGGCCACGGCGTAGAGCGCGATGCGCATGAGCTCGATCTTGCGCCGCCAGTCAGCGATGAAGGTCTCGCGCTTGATCCGGGCCAGCTTGCGGACCACGTGCTCGGGCAGCTCGCCGAAGGCCGTGTTCAGGAGATAGGAGATGTACGGCTCGGGCGTGTGCGCGGCCTCGTCCTCGATGACCTTTTTCGCGCCTTTCTTGCTGTCCCAGAGTTTTTTCAGGGACAGCCAGTAGGCCGCCAGGCCGTCCAGGGGCATTTCCAGGATGTCCAGGTCGCGGTTCGTTTCCATTTCTCCGCTCCCGCGGTCTTGACGTCCGGCCCGCCTTGGGAGCAAGGTTGGTCCGGCCGTTTCCCGGACCCTAACGCAATTTCCGCCGGAAACAAAGCCGTCTGCAAGGACATCCCATGATCCGACTTCCCGAACTGGACCCCGCCCTGTTCCGCCTGGGCTCCTTTGAGGTGCGCTGGTACGGCTTCATGTACGCGGCGGGCTTTCTCTGCGCCTGGCTCCTGGGTCGCTTCCGCGCCCGCCAGTCCTGGCGCGGCTGGACCCCGGTCCAGATGGACGACATCCTGTCCTGGCTCATCGTGGGGCTCCTGCTGGGGGCCCGCATCGGCTACGTGGTCTTCTACGACCCCATGCACTTCCTGGCCCATCCCGCGGACATCCCGGCGGTCTGGAAGGGCGGCATGAGCTTCCACGGCGGGGCCATCGGCGTGTTCCTGGCGGCCTGGCTGTTCGCCAAAAAGACCGGCAAGACCCTCCTGGACGTGGGCGACTTCATCGTGCCCCTGGCCCCGCCGGGCCTGTTCTTCGGCCGGTTGGGCAACTTCATCAACAGCGAGCTGGTGGGCCGGCCCTCGAGCCTGCCCTGGGCCGTGCTCTATCCCGGGCCGGACGGGGACGTGCCGAGGCATCCGTCCCAGCTCTATGAGGCCGGGCTGGAAGGCCTGCTGCTCTTCGCCCTGCTCTGGTTCTATTCCCGCAAGCCCCGGCCGCGCGGCGCGGTGTCCGGGGCCTTTCTCCTGCTCTACGGCTGTTTCCGTTTCCTGGCCGAGTTCTTCCGCGAGCCCGACGCCCAGCTGGGCTTCGTGGCCTTTGACTGGATGAGCATGGGCCAGGCGCTCTGCCTGCCCATGGTCGCGGCCGGGGCCTGGCTTCTGCTACGGAAGCCGCGGCAGGGCTAGCACGAAGACCTTGTCCCAGAACTTGCCCGTGGCGTAGAGCCGTCCCGAGCCCGGGTCAAAGGCCAGGCCGTTGGCCGCCTCGGCCTCGGGGTTCTTGAGCCGGGCCCGCAGGGGCTTGAGGTCGATCCAGGCCCGCACCCGCCCGGAGTCCGGGTCCAGCACGGCCACCCGGTCCTCCATCCAGATGTTGGCCCAGATGAGGCCCTGCACCAGCTCCAGCTCGTTGAGCTCGTTCACGGGCCGGTCGCCGTCGCGCACCGGGATGCGCTTGAGCGTGGTCATGCGGGCCGGGTCCAGGACCCGCAGGCTGTCCGACCCGTCGCTGGCCAGGACCAGGCGTTTGTCCGAGGCCAGGCCCCAGCCCTCGCCCTCCCACACGAAATCCCCGTTCAGCCGCAGGTCCGGCAGGTCCAGGAAGAAGCCCGCGTGCTCCTGCCAGGTGAGCAGGGCCAGGCGGCCGTTGACCAGGGCCAGGCCCTCGGCGAAGTATTTGGCCGCGAGCCGGGTCCGGCGCAGCACCCGGCCCGAGTCCGGATCCACGGCGCGGACCTCGGAGCGGCCGTACTTGCCCACGGATTCGTAGAGCAGCCCGCCGTGGAACAGCAGGCCCTGGGTGAAGGCCTGGGGATCGTGGGGCAGTTCGGCCAGGACCCTGGGCGTGAGCAGCGGGGCCCCGGCCCAGGCGGCCGGGCAGAGGCAGAGCAGCAGGAGCAGGCAGCAGAGCGGACGGGCCATGCTCAGTCCTGGCAGATGAAGTCGTCGTCCGGGGCCGCGTCCACCCCGCGCACCCAGGTCGTGCCCGAGCCCGTGTGGAAGAGCACCTTGCGGCCCCTGGCCCCGAGCACGTCCTCGGAGAGCGGGGTCAGGCCGTGGCGTTTCAGGGCGGCGCGGGCCGCGGCCACGTTCTTCCGGCCCACGTCGAGCATCTCGGCGATGTGGTCGCGCTCCTCGGCGCAGAAGGTGTTGCCTCCGCCGAACAGCCGCGTCTGGATCTCGCGCAGGCCCAGGCCCTTGGCCCGGAAGCGTTCCAGGATGGCCTCCACGGCCAGGTCCGCGAAGTTGCAGGGGTGGCGCACCGGGCCGCTGGCCTGGCCGCTGTCCGGGAGCATGGCGTGGAACATGGCCGCCGCGCCGCCCGCGTGGTGGAAGGTCACCGAGACGCAGCTGCCCAGCACCGTGACGATGAGCAGATCCTTGGTGGTGAAGATGCATTCGCCGATCTTCAGGTGTTCCTGGCGCAGGCCTTGGGCCAGGAGCGCGCGCACGTCCATTGTGCAAGCATACTCCCAGGTTGGGGCGGGAGGCAACGGGGAGCGGGGTCATTCATTGCGCAGCACGGGCAGGGCCTTCTGGGACAGGGCCCGGCGCACGCCCAGGAAGCCCAGGCCCAGGGTCACGGCCACCCCGGTGAGGACGCAGGCGGCCAGCGCCACGGGGTGCAGGCTTCCGGCGCCCTGGAGCAGACGCTCGGAGAAGACCCGGGCGGCCAGGGTGCCGATGGCCGCGGCGGCCAGGGCCGTGGCCAGGGCCAGGAGGCAGAACTCCGCGGCCAGGGACAGGAGCACGTCGCGCCGGGTGGCCCCGAAGACCTTGAAGATCACGGCGTCGTAGAGCCGGGCCTGGAGGTTGGCGCGCAGGGCCTGGGACAGGACCAGGACCCCGGCCAGCAGGGTCACGGCCGAGGCCAGGCGCACGGCCAGGCCGATGTGCCCGGCCAGGCGGCGGACCTCCTCGAGCACGTCGCGCACGTACACGCTGGTGACCTCGGGCAGGGCCGCGGACACGGCCCGGAACAGCGTCTCCTCGGCCTCGCGGTCGGCATAGACCGTGGCCAGGTAGGTGTGCGGGGTGGCCTCCAGCACGCCCGGGGAAAAGACCATGGCGTGGTTCAGGGCCAGGCTGGTCCACTCGATCTCGCGCAGGCTGGCGATGCGGGCCGTGATCTCGCGGCCCAGGACGTTCACGGTGATGCTGTCGCCCAGCTTGAGGTCCAGGCCCCTGGCCGCGCGCTCGTCAAAGGAGACCAGGGGCGGGCCCTGGTAGTCCTCGGGCCACCAGGTCCCGGCCGAGAGCCGCGTGCCCTCGGGGGCCCTGGACGCCGTGGTCAGGCCCCGGTCCCCGCGCAGGATCCAGGCCGCATCCGGGTCGGGCCGGACCTGTTCGGCGGGCACGCCATTGACCAGGACCACCCGGCCGCGGATGGACAGGGCGTGCTCCTCGCGGTGCACTCCGGGCACGGCCAGCACGGTCTGCTGGAAGTGTTCCAGCCCGTCCTTGGGGATGTCCATGAAGAAATAAGACGGCGCTGCCGCGGGCATCTGGCGGTCCAGCTGGTCGCGCAGGTTCAGGTCCGTGAGGACCACGGTGGCCAGCACGGCCAGGCCCAGGCCCAGGGAGAAGACCACGGCGGTGAGGCCCGAGCCCC
>DFYP01000153.1 GCA_002382645.1 Desulfovibrio sp. UBA4079
CCGCGGCTCCCGCCTCCCTGGAGGAGGCCGAGCGCGAGGCCCTGGTGCGGGCCCTGGACTCCCACGGCGGCCACCGCGAAAAGACCGCCGACGCCCTGGGCATCTCCCGGCGCACGCTCCAGTACAAGCTCAAGAAGTTCGGCCTGACCAAACGCTAGGCGGGTTTGACAAGACCCCCTGGTCCGGCTACTTCCTGGCCCACATTTCCCTTGAGGAGGACGACCATGCGCGAACAAGTGGAAGCGGCCATCGCCAAGATCCGGCCCATGCTCCAGAACGACGGCGGCAACATCGAGCTGGTGGAGATCACCCCGGAGGGCGTGGTCAAGGTCCGGCTCCAGGGCGCCTGCAAGGGCTGCCCCATGTCCCGCATGACGCTCAAGAACGGCGTGGAGCGCATCGTTCTCAAGGAAGTCCCCGGGGTCAAGGCCGTGGAGGCCGTGGAGTGAGCATCGTCACCCGGTTCGCGCCGAGCCCCACCGGATTTTTGCACATCGGCGGAGCCCGCACCGCCCTGTTCTCCTGGCTCCTGGCCCGCAGCAAGGGCGGAAAATTCCTCCTGCGCATCGAGGACACGGACCGCGAACGCTCCACCCCCGAGGCCACCGAGGCCATTCTCCAGTCCATGCGCTGGCTCGAACTGGGCTGGGAGGGCGAAACCGTGTTCCAGAGCGCCCGGGCGGACGCGCACAACGCGGCCATNNGCCATGCGCGAGAAGGCCCGGGCCGAGGGCCGCAAGCCCAAGTACGACGGCCGCTGCCGCGAACGCGGCCTGGGTCCGGGCGAGGGCCGGGTGGTCCGCTTCAAGGGCCCCCTGGACGGGACCACGGCTTATAAGGACATGGTGAAAGGCTCCATCGCCGTGGACAACGCCGAACTGGACGACATGATCCTGCGGCGCTCCGACGGCTCGCCCACCTACAANNCTGGCCGTGGTGGTGGACGACCACGACATGGGCGTGACCCACGTGCTGCGCGGCGACGACCACGTGGCCAACACCCCCAAGCAGATTTTGCTCTACCAGGCCTTCGGCTGGCCCGTGCCGGAGTTCGGCCACGTGCCCATGATCCTGGGCCCGGACAAGAAGAAGCTCTCCAAGCGCCACGGCGCGCTCTCGGTCATGGAATACGAGAAGATGGGCTATCTGCCCGAGGCCGTGATGAACTACCTGGCCCGGCTGGGCTGGTCCCACGGCGACCAGGAAATCTTCTCCCGCCAGGAGCTCGTGGCCTGCTTCAGCACCGCGAACCTGGGCAACTCGCCCGCGGTCTTCGACACCCAGAAGCTCGAGTGGCTCAACGGCCACTACATGAAACAGGCCGAGCCCGCGCGGCTGGCCGCCCTGCTCCGTGAGTTCCTCTCCCGCGAGATGGACCCCGCCGAACTGGAGGACGTGCCCCAGGCCCTGCTCCTGGCCGTCACGCCCCTGCTCCAGCCCCGGGCCCGGACCCTGGTGGAGATGGCCGAGATGTCCCGCATGTTCCTGGTGGACGCGCCCTACTTGGCCTTTGACGAGAAGGCCGTGGCCCAGCACCTGACCGAGGCCAACAAGACCCTGGTGCTGGAATTCGCCGACGTGGTGGAGGCCCACCAGGGCGCGTTCGTGGAAGAGGACCTGGAGCCCCTGGCCCAGGCCTTCATGGCGGCCCGCAACCTGAAGTTCAAGGCCGTGGCCCAGCCCCTGCGCGTGGCCCTCACCGGCCGCACCGTGAGCCCGGGCCTGTTCGAGACCATGCGCGTGCTCGGCAGGGAGCAGGTGCTCAAGCGCCTGCGCCGGGTCACGGAACTCTGATCCTCGCCTTCCCCCGCGTCCTTGCCTCGGAGCCGGAAGGGCTGTAGTCTCAAAAAAGACGAGCCCCCGGCCCCGAGACAAAGGACGCCGCCGTGTTCGGATTCCGCCAACGCAACAAGACCTGCCGTCTCCTGGCCCAGACCCAGGGCCGCCACGTGGAGATGTACGCCCGGTTCCGGGCCTTCCTGACCCACAACTACGAGGCCCTGGCCGCCCTGGCCCGGCTGGAGCAGATCTACCACTCCGGCAACCCCTTCGGCATGGCCCAGGTGCGCCGGGCCTATGCCGCGCTCTCGGAGGCGTCCCGCGGCCTGGTCCAGGCCCTCATCGACCTGGCCCAGGGCCGCTTCGCCGGGCTCATGCCGGTGTTCGAGACCATCGACGCCGAGGCCCGGGGCCTGCTGGAGGCCGCGCCGCACTGCCGGGACTGCCCCCTGGTTCTGCCCCTGGAGCGGGCCACGGCCGAAGATCTGCCGGACATCGGGGCCAAGGCCGGGAACCTGGCCCGGCTGGGTAACGAACTGGGCCTGCCCGTGCCCCGGGGCTTCGCCATCACGGCCCGGGCCTCTGCCCTGTTCCTGGAGTCCGGGGGCCTGGGCAGGGATCTGGCGGAACGCCTGGAGAACCTCCCCCTGGAGGAGCCGCGGGCCCTGGACGCGGCCTGTGAGGCCCTGCGCCAGAAGGTCCTGGCCGCGCCCCTGCCCGGCGAACTGACCCGGGAGCTGGACGCGGCCTACGCCGCTCTTGAGGCCCGCACCCGGCCGGACGTGCGCGTGGCCGTGCGCAGCAGCGCCGTGGGCGAGGACACCGAGGCCTCCTTCGCGGGCCAGTACTCCACCATCCTCAACGTGACCCGCGAGCACCTGGCCGGGGCCTACAAGGCCGTGCTGGCCAGCAAGTACACGCCCCACGCCGTGCTCTACCGCACCCGCCACGGCCTGGACGACGCCGAGACGCCCATGTGCGTGGCGGTCATCGAGATGGTCGAGGCGGCCGCGGCCGGGGTGGCCTACACCCGCGACCCGGCCGATCCCCGGGGCGAGGCCTTCCGGGTGGCCGGGATCTGGGGCCTGGGCGAACCCCTGGTGGGCGGCGAGGCCTCGGCCGACGCCTTTGTCCTCAACCGGGACACCGGCGCGGTGCTGGAACGCAGCGTGGCCCGCAAGGAGACCCGCCTGGTGAACCTCCCGGGCGGGGACACCCGCACCGAGCCCGTGCCCGGGGAGCTGCGGGACCGGCCCGTGCTCGACGGGGACCAGCTGCGCGCCCTGCTGGACCACGGGCTCGCCCTGGAGCGCTTCTTTGGCCGGGCCCAGGACCTGGAATGGGCCCTGGATCACGAAAACCGCCTGGTGCTCCTGCAATGCCGGCCCCTGGGCCTGGAGCCCCTGCGCGACCCGGGCGAGGCCGTGCAGACCGCGGCGCCCCTGCTCCTGTCCGGCGGCCAGACCGCCTCCCGGGGCGCGGCCGCGGGCCTGGTCTTCCTGGCCGAGGGCCACGACCTGGCCGATCTGCCGGAAAACGCCCTCCTGGTGACCCGGACCACCTCCCCGGGCTTCGCCGCCCTGGCCGGACGCCTGCGCGGGCTGGTGGCCGACGTGGGCAGCACGGCCAGCCACCTGGCCTCGGTGCTGCGGGAATACCGCGTGCCCGCCCTGGTGGACGTGCGCGAGGCCACCAAGGTCCTGGTCCACGGTCAGGCCGTGACCCTGGACGCCGACGCCCGGGCCGTGTACGCGGGCGAGGCCGTGGAGGTCCTGGCGGCCCGCGCCGCGCGGCCGGCCCTGG
>DFYP01000168.1:0-128 GCA_002382645.1 Desulfovibrio sp. UBA4079
GGCATAAGGGAGCTTGACTGTGAGAGAGACATCTCGAGCAGGGACGAAAGTCGGTCTTAGTGATCCGGTGGTCCCGAGTGGAAGGGCCATCGCTCATAGGATAAAAGGTACGCCGGGGATAACAGGCT
>DFYP01000168.1:150-21242 GCA_002382645.1 Desulfovibrio sp. UBA4079
TCGTGAGACAGTTTGGTCCCTATCTACTGTGGGCGCAGGAGAATTGAAGAGGGTCTACCCCTAGTACGAGAGGACCGGGGTGGACGGACCACTAGTGTATCTGTTGTCACGCCAGTGGCATCGCAGGGTAGCTATGTCCGGTAGGGATAACCGCTGAAAGCATCTAAGCGGGAAGCCTGCCTCGAGATGAGTTCTCCCTCCGCTTCGGCGGCTAAAGATCCCAGGAAGACCACCTGGTTGATAGGCCGGAAGTGTAAGCGCGGCAACGCGTTCAGCTGACCGGTACTAATAGATCGTGAGGCTTACCCAAATCCTCTCTCCCCTATGAAACTATATATTTCGGGCTTTAATGAACCGGAACGGCGCGAGAACTCGCACCACCCCGGGAGAAGCCCGGAACAATTTGTCTTGGCGGCCCTGGAGGAGGGGATACACCCGATCCCATTCCGAACTCGGCAGTTAAGCCCTCCATCGCCAATGATACTGCGGTCCTAAACCGTGGGAAAGTAGGTCGCTGCCAGGACAATATCACCACAAGGCCCCTCTCCGGAGGGGCCTTGTTCGTTTCCAAGGGGGGCGTTGACGGCGGCTGCGGCTTGGCGCAGACTGCAAGAACGACGGTAGGTTTGGAGCATGTCCCAGTTGAAAGTCATCCCCATCAATCGCGCCGAGGCCAACCGCGAACGGCTCATCCGGGCCGCGGGCGCGGTCCTGGCCCGGGTGGGTTTCGAGGCCGCGACCCCGGACCTGGTGGCTGCCGAGGCCGGCCTGCCGCGCAGCGAGCTGTTCCGCAATTTCCAGGGCCTGCGCCGCCTGGTCTCGGCCTACGCCCGCAGCCCGCGCTACTGGCCCACGGCCGCCGGGCTCATCCACGACGACGCCGAGGCGCTCCGGCGCATGTCCCCGGCCGAGCTCATGGCCACCTTTTTCAAGCGCTACCTGCGCCAGCTCCTGGAGCGGCCCGAGACCCTGGACGTCATGGCCTGGGAGGCCCTGACCCGCAACCCCCTGACCCGGGCCATTGAGGCCGGACGGGAGCGCACGGCCCTGGAGTTCTTCGAGCTCATGGACCAGGATCCGCCCGCGGACGTGGACCTGACCGCCCTGGTCCTGTTCATCGCCGGGGGCATCCATTTCCTGGCCGTGCGCTCGCGGACCATGGACTGCCTGGGCGGGGTGGACCTGACCTCCCCTGCGGGCTGGCGGCGCATCGAGGAACTCATCGACTTCCTCCTGGCCCGCAGCCTGGGGGGCGTCCCGGCCCCGCAGCCCGGCAGCGCCGCCTCCGAGTAATGCGCTACGACCTGGCCCTGTTCGACTTCGACGGCACGCTCTGCGACTCGAGCGAGGGCATTGTTCTGGGCATGGCCCTGACCTTCGCCTCTTTCGGCCTGGCCGCGCCGTCCCCCGAGGCCGTGCGCCGGGTCATCGGCCTGCGCATCGAGGAGTGCTTCCGGGAACTGCGGCCCGGCCTGGACGAGGACGAGCTGCCCCGGTGGATCGAGGCCTACCGCGAGAACTACCACGCCCAGGGCCAGCTTCTGAACCGGCTCTTTCCGGGCGCGCGGGAGATGCTCAGGGAGGTCCGGGACGCGGGCCTGAGCGTGGGCATTGTCAGCAACAAGGGCCAGCACGGCCTGGAATACGCCCTGGACAGCCTGGGCCTGGCCGGTCTCTGCGACCTGGTGGCCGGGGCCCGCAGCGGGGGACCGCGCAAGCCCGATCCGGCGTTCTACGCGGCGTTCGTGGCGCCGGTCTTTCCCCGGGTGCCGCGGCAGCGGGTGGTGCTCCTGGGAGACACGGCCACGGACCTGCTTTTTGCCCGCAACCTGGGCCTGGACGCCAGTTTCGCGGCCTGGGGCTACGGCGACCGCCAGGCCTGCCTGGCCCTGGAGCCGCGCTACGTGGCCGAGGGGCCCGGGGCCGTGGCCGCGGCCTGGAAATGAAAAGGCCGGTCCCCGGGGACCGGCCTTTCTGACTGCGGGAGTCCGGACCTACTTCTTCTTGCCGCGCTTGGTCCAGAGCTTCATCTCCTTCATCTTCTTGCGGCGCTCGCGCTGGAGCGACTTGCAGACCAGGGGGAAGTTCTTCTTGTAGCCGAACTTCTCGCGATATTCCGCGGGCGTCAGGTCGTGGCTGCCCAGGTGCTTCTTGGTCAGGATCTTGAACGACTTGCCGCAGACGCAGCAGATGATGGACTTCTCGCGCACGGACTTCTGGGGATCGCAGGCCTGGCCCTCGTCGAACGCTGTCTCGCCGCCTTCGGAAATGGCCTGGATGCCGAGGGACAGCTTGCGGACCATGGAGGTGATTTCTTCCTCGGTCATGGTGCGCACGCTGGCCTGGGCTTTCACGATCTCCAATGCTTCCTTCAAATGGTCTTCCATGGTGTCTCCTTCGGATGACAGGGGAGCGATTTCAGCATGTCCTTGGACCAGGATTGCCGCTCACCAATAATTGTATGAATCCAAGTTGCAGATTTCAAGCCTTTTCACAAGATATTTTTTTGTAATTATAGAGACGGGTGATGCATTTCCCCCGGGATGCTGTGGAATCATCTCGACGGCGCAGGGAGTGAAGTGGATGCTCCATATCACAGGAGGCAGGGTGTGGGGCGCTGCGCGCACTGCACAGTCTGTTACGAGACCATTGCGGAGGTTGCAGAGCGCCCTGGTGCGGAGGAGGTGCTTGATTCCCATGCTGCGTTGCAGTAGGTGCAGGGAACAGCCTGGAGGCGTCATGGAATCTTCGCACGACAATGTCCGGCACATGGACGGCTTTCGCAAGGGCGATGGCGCCGGTCCCTCCCTGGAACAGCCCGCCGGGCCCCGGCGCCCGTTGGACCTGTCCAAGCCGGCCCTGGTCCTGGGGGCCTTGGCCCTGGTGCTCATGGCCATCGTGTTCTACGGCCTGAGCAGTAACCTCAAGGGGCTCTCCGAGGAGGTCCGCAAGGTCGGCTCGGTGCAGGGCGAGCTGGCGGCCCTCCAGGCCCAGGTGGAGGTCATCCGCAACCAGCCCACCGAGGGCAGCCGCAAACTCCTGGTTCAGGCCATGATCGAGGATATGGCGCAGAAGGCGGCCTTCCTGGGCGGCCAGATCCAGGACCAGGACCAGGCCCGCAAGATGGCCCAGGTCCAGGAGATGCTCCGCCAGATCCAGTACGACCTGGCCCGCTAGACCCGTTTTTCGGCCCTGTTCCAGGCGCGCTTCGGCGCGCCTTTTTTTGTTCATTTTTTCCTATGCGTATTGACAGGTTGGGGCACAACGGATATTTGATGAGCAATTGATCAACAGCGCAGGGGAGCATGGCTCAAGAAACCTCGTCCTTCCTCAGTTTGCGCGAGATCGGGCGCCGTCTCGGCATCCCGCCGTCCACCGTGGTTTATTACAAGGACCGCTTCGCCCGCTTTTTCCCGGCTGCCGGGGGAGCGGGCCGCCGCCGCCGTTATCCCGCCGAGTCCATGGACCTCATCAGGAGGATACGGGAGATGTTCGAAAAGAACTGGTCCGCCGAGCAGATCGAGCAGGAGCTGGCCGGGGGCTACGGCCTGTTCGAGGCCGCTGCCGCGCCGCCCCGGACGCCGGTTGAGGACGCGCCCGCGGGCCTGGCCTCGGCCCTGGAGCGGGTCTCGGACCTGCTGGACCAGCAGGGCCTGTTCCACAGCGAGGTCCGCTCCCTGCGCGAGGAGGTGGCCGCCCTGCGCCGGGAGCGCGCCGAGTCCGAGACGCGCCAGAGCGCCCGGGTGCGGGCCCTGGAGCAGGAGCTCGCGGAGCTGCGCGGCCTGCTGCGCCAGAACGGGGCCTCGGGCTCCCTGGCCTTCCCGCCCGCGGACTACCTGGACCTGCCCCTGGTGGTGCGCACGGGCCAAGGCGAATACCTGGGCGTGCTGGGCCGCAACAGCCAGCCGTTCCGGCTCAAGGACTTCGCCGCGCTCATGGAGGGCAGTCCGGTGCGCGCCACGCCGCCGGTCCTGGCCTGGCGGCGGGCAGGGCAGGGCTGGACCCTGGACCTTCAGGACGTTTCCGTGGGCGGCCAGGAGCGGCGCATTGTCCTGGACACGGTCCGCACCGTCACGCCCAGCAAAAATGCCGTGGCTCTGGTGCAGCGGCTGTCGGTCAACGGGCAGGATGCCCCGGACGCCCTGTTGCTGAGCCTGTTTCGTCAAATACGGGAGAGCTTTGGGGGTTGAAAAAAACATGAAGATTTTCTGCGAGGCTCTCTAGAAAAAATCTTGATCAATCCCTGGTTTTTTGATTATATGACGCATGTTCTCATGGTAACATGGGGGTGCGGAGCATGCCACAGGTCGCCGCCAGGATTTCACAGGACCACGAAAAGTGGCTCAAGGACTATTTCAAGACCAAAAGCGCCGGGGCGGAGTTCATCCTTCCCTGGGCCGTGGACATTTTCTTCAAGTCCATTCGCAGCGTGTCCGGCGATTTCTCGGTGGCGGAACTGAAGACCATCCTTGAATCCCACCGCGATGTGAAGCTGTTGCCCAACCAGTCCAAACAGGCCTATCTCCTCCTGCGCGTGGAGGAGGCCTGCCAGGAACGCAACGTGCACATCCAGCACGGGGCCAGCAAGAACAATCTGGAAGTGAAGCTCCGCAGGCTCTCCGACCTCCAGGCCACGGCCCTGATGATCTGGGCCACGGCCTACTGGACCAGCAAGGTCTGGAACGGCGTGCCGGTGGAGGACTACGTCAAACTGTCCATCGCCTAAGCCCGTCCGTCGTTCTGTCCGGCGCGGTTGACCGTTCAAGGCCGCGCGGGCTATGCTTTTCTCCCCCACTTCTTGGGGCGGGAGTTCCCATGTACCTCGTGCCCAGCATCCTGACCATCGCGGGTTCGGATTCCGGCGGCGGCGCCGGCATCCAGGCCGACCTCAAGACCATCACCGTGCTCGGCGGCTACGGCCTGTCCGTGATCACCGCGCTCACGGCCCAGAACACGCGCACCGTGGCGGGCATCGAGGCCCCGTCCCCGGAGTTCGTGGCCCTGCAGATGAAGACCGTGCTCACGGACATCCCGGTGGCCGCGGCCAAGACCGGGATGCTCTTTTCCGCGCCGATCATCCGGGCCGTGGCCCCGTTCCTGGAGCGCAAGAACTTTCCCCTGGTGGTGGACCCGGTCTGCGTGGCCCAGAGCGGGGCCCGGCTCCTGGAGGAGGACGCGGTCACGGCCATGGTCGAGCGCATCTTCCCGGTGGCCGACCTGCTCACCCCGAATATCCCCGAGGCCGAGCTGTTCACCGGCCTGTCCATCCGCGGGCCCGAGGACATCTGCAAGGCCGCGGAAAAGCTTCTGGAGATGGGCCCCAGGGCCGTGCTCCTCAAGGGCGGGCACCTGGACTCCCTGGCGGCCACGGACTGGTTCGCCTCCCTGGACCAGAAGCCCCTGCCCCTGATCCAGCCCCGGGTCCAGACCCAGAGCCTGCACGGCACGGGCTGCACCCTGTCCGCGGCCATCGCCGCCTTCCTGGGCCAGGGCCTGGACCTGCTTTCGGCCGTGCGCAAGGCCCAGCAGTACCTCAACCTGGGCCTGCGCAGCGCCTTCCCCCTGGGCGGCGGGGCCGGACCGGTGAACCACCTGGCGCCGCTGTTCAAGGAGCGGGCCCGGCGGCAGGTCCTGGAGGACCTGGCCCAGGCCGGGGCCAGGCTGGCGGCTCGTCCGGAGCTGGCCCGGCTGGTGCCCGAGGGCGGCATGAACCTGGCTCTGGCCGTGCCCTATGCCGACGCCCCGGACGAGGTGGCGGCCTTTTCCGGCCGGATCACGGCCACCCGGCGCGGCGCCATCCTGGTCTCCGGCTGCCCGGAGTTCGGGGCCTCGCCCCAGCTGGCCAAGGTCCTGCTGGCGGCCCGGCGGCACAACCCCGAGGCCCTCTGCGTCCTGAACCTGCGCCTGGATGACGATCTGCCCGAGGCCCTGGAGCGGGCCGGGCTGGTGGCCGTGTCCTTCGACCGGGCCGAGGAGCCGGGCTACCTCAAGGAGCGCGACGGCGGGCCTCTGGAGTGGGGCACCTACGAGGCCTTGGCCCGGCACCCCGAGCCTGCGGCCGTGGACGCGGTCTGCGACGGCGGCGAGTTCGCCAAGGAGCCCATGGCCCGGCTGTTCGCCGAGGACATGGAGGATCTCCTGCACAAACTCGGCCTGCTGCTCACCGAACTGGGCCGCTGAGCCCGTCTGGTTCCGTTCCAGTTGACAGCGGAAAACGCCCTGTCGTAAGGTTTCGAGCTTTTGGCGAGAGTGGCGGAATTGGTAGACGCACTGGATTTAGGATCCAGCGGCCTGGCCGTGGGAGTTCGAGTCTCCCCTCTCGCACCAGACGCGGAGGCGAATCCGGCCGCGCCAGCGGCCTTCATCATTTTGAGGAGGACACTTGTCTATGCAGTACGATGTTCAGGATATTTCCCCGGTGGAGCGCAAGATCGCGGTCACGGTGCCGGCCGAAGAGGTCAATGCGGCCATTCTGGCCACCATCGCCATCTACAAGACCAAGTATGACGTGAAGGGCTTCCGCAAGGGCAAGGCCCCGGCCACCGTCATCGAGGGCACCTTCCGCGGCCAGATCTACAACGAGGCCACCACCGATCTCATCAACTACCACATCAACGAGATCCTCAACACCCTCAAGCTCACCCCCATGTCCCGGATCACCGTGGACGGCGGCCAGCTCGTGCGCGACGAGGACTTCCAGTACAGCCTGGGCTTCGAGATCGCCCCGGCCTTCGACCTGCCGCCCTACACCGGCCTGGCCGTGGACGAGGAGCGCGCCGAGGTCAAGGACGAGGAGCTGGCCGAGGTGGAGCGCCGCATCCTGGACAACCACGCCACCTTCAAGGTCCTCACCGAGGTCCGCCAGCCCAAGGACGGCGAGCTGGTCACGGTGAATTTCGGGGCCTACCGCAACGGCGAGGTGGTGGCCGGGATCAAGGCCGAGAACTTCGAGCTGCCCCTGGGCCAGGCCCAGGCCCTGCCCGAGTTCGAGGAGCTCATCAAGTCCCTGACCACGGGCCAGAGCGGCGAGAAGGACATCACCTTCCCGGCGGACTTCATCAACAGCGACCTGGCCGGCCAGACCGTGACCATGAAGGTCACCCTGCACGCCATCAAGGCCAAGGAACTGCCGGAGATGAGCGACGATGTGGCCAAGAAGGCCGGCTTCGACACCGTGGACAAGATGCGCGAGGCCATCCGCCAGTCCTATCTGGAGAACCGCCGCCAGCTGCACAAGTCCACGGCCCAGAAGAAGCTCCTGGACGGCCTGGTCCAGGGCCTGGACTTCCCCCTGCCGCCGTCCCTGGTGGAGGACCGCATCGACCGCCTGGTCAAGGACCTGGAATACCGCCTGGACCGCCGCGGCAAGAACCTCCTGAGCCTGGGCAAGACCATGGAGCAGCTGCGCGAGGAGTTCCGCGAGGAGGCCGTGCAGGGCTCCCGCGCCGAACTGCTCCTGCTCTCCGTGGCCGAGAAGGAGGCGCTCCAGGTCTCGCCCCAGGAGATCGACCAGGCCCTCAACCGCCTGGCCGTGCAGACCCGCCAGGACTTCATGGAGCTCAAGCGCTACTATGAGGAGAACAACCTCGTGGTGCCGCTCAAGGACCGCCTGATCATGGACAAGGCCATGGATCTGATCTACTCCCGCGCCGAGCGCCGGGAGATCGACCCCGTGGCCCCGGCCGCGGCCGAGCCCGAGGCCAAGCCCAAGAAGAAGGCCGCCAAGAAGGCCCCCAAGGCCGACAAGGCCGAGTAGTTCCGGGATACCCGCGCGGCGGCCGGACCGGCTGGTCCGGCCGCCGGTTTATTTTTCCGGGAGCGGCCGCCGCTCTTGCGTCCCGGGCTTCGAGACCTTACAATGTGCGCCAGACAAGCCCGTGCGCCGGGCTCAAGTTCCAGGCCCCTCCGACCGATGGAGGAGAAGGGTCTGCGTTGCCGTCACCAGAAGGAGAGTCCATGCCCACCATTCCCATTGTCATCGAGACCACCGGACGCACCGAACGGGCCTATGACATCTACTCCCGGCTTCTGCGCGACCGCATCATCCTCCTGGGTTCGGCCATCGACGACCACGTGGCCGGACTGATCTGCGCCCAGCTCCTGTTCCTGGAGTCCGAGGACCCGGACAAGGAAATCTACATGTACATCAACTCCCCGGGCGGCGCCGTGACCGCCGGGCTGGCCATCTACGACACCATGCAGTACATCTCCCCGCCCGTGGCCACCCTCTGCCTGGGCCAGGCCGCCAGCATGGCCGCGCTGCTCCTGGCCGCCGGGGAGAAGAACATGCGCTACGCCCTGCCCAACAGCCGCATCCTCATCCACCAGCCCCTGGGCGGGGTCCAGGGCCAGGCCACGGACATCGACATCCAGGCCCGCGAGATCCTGCGCCTGCGCAAGGACCTGAACCAGATCCTGGTCAAGCACACCGGCCAGGAGATCAAGAAGATCAACCAGGACACCGAGCGCGACTACTTCATGCGGCCGGAAGAGGCCCTGGCCTACGGCATCATTGACAAGATCATGGTTTCGCGGAACGATCTCAAGGTAGTCGAAACCAAGCAGGAATAAGACCATGAGCATGAAAAAAGGAGCCGGCGGCGGCCAGGACCTGAGCTGTTCGTTCTGCGGCAAGAGCCAGAGCGACGTGCAGCGCCTCATCGCGGGGCCGGACGTGTACATCTGCGACGAGTGCGTCAACCTGTGCAACGACATCATGGCCCAGGAGACCGTCACCGAGGAGTTCGAGGACGGCCGCCTGCTGCCCCCGCAGGAGATCAAGGCGCTCCTGGACGAGTACGTCATCGGTCAGGAACACGCCAAGAAGATCCTCTCCGTGGCCGTGCACAACCACTACAAGCGCGTGTTCTACGCCTCGGCCCTCACCGACGACGTGGAGATCGACAAGAGCAACATCCTGCTCATCGGCCCCACGGGCTCGGGCAAGACGCTCTTGGCCCAGACCCTGGCCCGCATCCTGAAAGTGCCCTTCGCCATTGCCGACGCCACCACCCTGACCGAGGCCGGCTACGTGGGCGAGGACGTGGAGAACATCCTGGTCCAGCTGCTCCAGAACGCGGACTACGACATCGAGTCCGCCTCCCGCGGCATCATCTACATCGACGAGATCGACAAGATCGCGCGCAAGGGCGACAGCCCGTCCATCACCCGGGACGTGTCCGGCGAGGGCGTGCAGCAGGCCCTGCTCAAGATCATCGAGGGCACCGAGGCGAACATCCCGCCCAAGGGGGGCCGCAAGCACCCCCAGCAGGAGTTCATCCGGATGAACACGGGCAACATCCTGTTCATCGTGGGCGGCGCCTTCATCGGCCTGGAGAAGATCGTGCAGCAGCGCATGCAGGGCTCGGGCATGGGCTTCGGCGCCAAGGTCGAGGTCCGGCGCAAGGACCTGGCCGTGAGCGCGCTTCTGGCCGACGCCCAGCCCATGGACATGATCAAGTTCGGGATGATCCCCGAGTTCGTGGGCCGCATCCCGGTGATGACCTCGCTCATCGAGCTCACCGAGGACGACCTCGTGCGCATCCTCACCGAGCCCAAGAACGCGCTCATCAAGCAGTACCAGAAGCTCTTCGAGCTGGACAAGGTGAACCTGCGGTTCACGGAGAACGCCCTGCGGGCCATCGCCCAGAAGGCCATCGAGCGCAAGACCGGGGCCCGCGGCCTGCGCAACGTCATGGAATCCATGATGCTCGACATCATGTACCAGCTGCCCTCGCTCTCCGGGGTCAAGGAGTGCGTGGTGAACAAGTCCGTGGTGGAGAAGGGCATGGATCCCCTGCTCATTTACCAGCAGGAAGTGAAGAGTGCCTGAGCGGGCGGGGTCCCGGATTTGACAACGCTTTGAGCGGCGTTACCTTGAAGGATGCCGGCCTCCCCCCGGAGGCCAGGGCGCCGACCCGAACCGGAGGACCCCATGCCGGATTTCGCCTTTGACAATCAGGACGCCCGCACCGGACGTCTCACCCTGCCCATGATGTCGCTGCGGGAAGTGGTCATGTTCCCGCGCTCCATCGTGCCCCTGTTCGTGGGCCGCGAGGCCTCCATCAAGGCCATCGAGCGGGCCATCGCCGATCACGACAAGAAGATCTTCCTGGTCACCCAGAGAAGCCCCGAGAAAGAGCATCCCGCGCCCGAGGACCTCTATTCCATGGGCACGGTGAGCCGCATCCTCCAGATGCTCCGGCTGCCCGACGGGACCATCAAGGTGCTCTTCGAGGGCCTGTCCCGGGCCGTGTGGGAGCCGGCGGACCTGCCCCTGGCCGAGGGCGAGCTGCCGATCATTTCCGTGGAGCTGCTGGCCGAGGACCCGGCCCTGGCCGCGGGCCGCGAGCAGGAGGCCCTGGTGCGCTCGGTGCACGAGGCCCTGGAGCAGTACGGCAAGGTCAACAAGAAGCTGGCCGCCGAGACCACCCTGGCCATCGCGGCCATCAAGGAGCCGGGCAAGCTGGCCGACGCGGTCATGCCCCACCTCAAGGTGGACTTCGGCCGCAAGCAGCAGGTCTTGGAGATCCTCGACGGCGTGGAGCGCCTGGAGGCGGTCTACGAGTACATCCTGGCCGAGATCGAGATCGTGACCATCGAGCGCCGCGTCAAGGGCCGGGTCAAGAGCCAGATGGAGAAGAACCAGCGGGAGTACTACCTCAACGAGCAGATCAAGGCCATCCACAAGGAGATGGGCCGCGAGGACGACCCCCAGGCCGAGGCCGTGGAGCTGGAACGGCAGCTCGACGCGAAGGTCATGAGCGAGGAGAGCCGCGAGCGGGTGCGCAAGGAGATCAAGAAGCTCCGCCAGATGCCCCAGAGCTCCGCGGAATACACCGTGGTCCGCAACTACGTGGACTGCGTCCTGGACTTGCCCTGGGGCACGCTCAAGGAAACCAAGATCGACATCGCCGCGGCCCGGACCATCCTGGACGCGGACCACTACGGCCTGGAGAAGCCCAAGGAGCGCATCCTGGAGTATATGGCCGTGCAGAGCCTGGTGGAGACCCTTAAGGGCCCCATCCTGTGCCTGGTGGGCCCCCCCGGCGTGGGCAAGACCTCCATCGCCAAGTCCATCGCCCGGGCCATGGACCGGGAATTCCTGCGCATCTCCCTGGGCGGGGTGCGCGACGAGGCCGAGATCCGCGGCCACCGGCGCACCTACGTGGGCGCCCTGCCGGGCAAGATCATCCAGGCCCTCAAGCGTTGCGAGTTCAACAACCCCGTGCTCTGCCTGGACGAGGTGGACAAGATGAGCACGGACTTCCGCGGCGACCCCTCGTCCGCCCTGCTGGAGGTCCTGGACCCGGAGCAGAACATCTCCTTCAGCGACCACTACCTGGACCTGGACTACGACCTGTCCAAGGTCTTCTTCATCACCACGGCCAACACCCTGCACTCCATCCCCCTGCCGCTGCAGGACCGCATGGAGATCATCCGCCTGCCCGGCTACCTGGAGACGGAAAAGATCAAGATCGCCGAGCAGTTCCTCCTGCCCAAGCAGCGCGAGCTGCACGGCCTGGGCGAAAAGAACCTGAGCCTCTCGGAGAACGCCCTCACCGAGGTGGTGCGGCGCTACACCAAGGAGGCCGGGGTCCGCAACCTGGAGCGCAAGCTGGCGGCGCTGTGCCGCAAGGCCGCCATGAAGGTGGTGGAAGAGGGCCAGCGCGACAAGGCCGTGCAGATCACGATCCAGAACCTGGCGGGATTCCTGGGCGTGCCCGAGTTCCGCTACGGCGAGCGCGAGGACAAGGCCCAGGTGGGCGTGACCAACGGCCTGGCCTGGACCCAGCTGGGCGGCGAGCTCTTGACCGTGGAAGTGGCCATCATGCCCGGCAGCGGCAAGGTGGAGATCACCGGCAAGCTGGGCGACGTGATGCAGGAGTCGGCCAAGGCCGCCCTGTCCTACATCCGTTCGCGCTCGGACGCCTTCGGGCTCAAGCGCGACTTCCACAAGGACATCGACATCCACGTGCACGTGCCCGAGGGCGCCACGCCCAAGGACGGGCCCTCGGCCGGCATCACCCTGGCCACGTCCATGGTCTCGGCCCTCTTGAACCTGCCGGTGCGCAACGACCTGGCCATGACCGGCGAGATCACCCTGCGCGGCCGGGTCCTGCCCATCGGCGGCCTGCGCGAGAAGCTCCTGGCCGCCCACCGGGGCCTGCTTTCCTGCGTGCTCATCCCGGCCGAGAACGAGAAGGATCTCAAGGAGGTCCCGGCGAGCATCCTGAAGGACCTGGAGATCGTCAAGATGGAGAACATGGACCAGGTCCTGGAGCGGGCCCTGGTCTGCGAGAGCGCGGCCGCCATCTTCTGCGGCCGGGGCGACGTGCAGCCGCCCCTGGCCCATGGCCTGGTCAAGGAAGAGTACCAGCGCCACTAGCCGCGGCCTTGATCCATGAAAAAAGCCCCTCCGGTCCTGCCGGAGGGGCTTTTTTCATGCCGCGCGGCCCGGCTACTTGCCGATCTTGGCCAGGAAGTTGTCGTTGATCCAGTGCTGGTCCCACCACTCCACGGGGTTCACCGGCAGGCCCGAAACCAGGACGCCGAAGTGCAGGTGGTCGCCCCCGGCCATGCCCGTGGCCCCGGTGCGGCCGAGGATCTGGCCCTTCTTCAGGCTGTCGCCCTTTTTCACGTCGATCTGGGAGAGGTGGGAGTAGAGGGTCTGGAGGCCCATGCCGTGGTCCAGGAGCACGGCGTTGCCGAAGATGCCGATGAAGCCGGTCTCCACCACCACGCCGTCGTTGGCCGCGGGCACGGGTGCGGCCTGGAGGCTGGCCAGGTCCACGCCCAGGTGGGTCTGGTGGTCCACCTTGCGGCCCTGGTAGTAGTAGTCCCGGGCGTCGGCGAACCCGGCCCGGGGCGCGGCGTTGGGCAGGCGCAGGAACGCGCCGTGCCAGAGCGGCTCGGCTGCGGTCTGGCGGCCCAGCTGTTCGAGCAGCGCGTCGTTCTTGTCCCGCAGGTCGCTGTTGACCTTGAGGAACAGGTCGATGGGCCGGGAGACGTCCGGGTAGATGCTCTGGAACTGGGGCATCTTGTCCTCAAGGAAGCTGTCCGAGATGTTGATGTTGTCCGAACGGAAGCGGTGCGGAATGGCGTTCACCGGCACGGACCGGGAGCGCTCGTTGCCGGCCTTGTCCGAGGCCATGAGCACGGGCTTGAACTGGGCCGGCTCCATGTCCCAGGGGAAGGGGAAGAGCACGGCGTACTTGCCGTTCTTCATGCGGAACCCGGGGAAGAAATGGTTGCCCAGGACCACCCCGGTCTTCCCGGGCTCCTCGGACAGGGTGTAGGCCACCACGCAGGAGCCGCCCTGGTTCACGTTGTTCTGGACCGACTCCAGGTCCACCCGGGGCGGGGTCAGGTCCACGGTGTAGCCCCGGCTCAGCTCGGCCTTGCCGGCATGGCCGAAGGGGTAGAGGGAGTTGTCCCGGGCCGTGACCCGGATCTCCAGCGGCCCCTCTTTGATCTCCGAAGGCAGGGCCAGATCGGACTCGAAGGTATGGGTCCGCTCCAGGTCCTTGTGCAGGAGCGTGAAGGAGCGGCCGTTCTGCAGGGCCGCAACGTCCACGGATTTGAGCCCGGAGCCGGTGTCGGACACGGCCAGGCGCAGGGGCGCGGCCGTGGTCACATAGGGGCTGTCCGGGGAGAGCGTCACCTGGGGGGCCTCGGTGTCGCGGAAGACCACCACCCCGCCGCCCAGCACGAGCACGGCCAGGGCGGCCCAGAGGATGAAACGGAGCATACGGCTGAACACGGACGTTTGCTGGCTCATGGTCACCTGCCTGTGGAAAAAATTCTAGAATTTATCTACACTCAAAAAAAGGCCGGGGCAACCCTGGCCGGGAGCACTGCGTGGCCGAGGGGATTCTGGTCCTGGGGGTGGGCAACCCGCTGTTGCGCGACGAGGGCGTCGGCGTTTTGGCCGTGCAGGCCCTCATGGCTGAGGACTGGCCCGAGGGGGTCGAGTTCCTGGACGCCGGGACCCTGACCCAGGACCTTTTTCATCTCCAGGAGGGCTACAGCGCCTTCCTCATCCTGGACGTGGCCCGGTTCGGCGGCCGCGCCGGGGAGGTCCGCGTGCTCGACGCCGAGGACCTGCCCGGGCCCCAGGGGCCGGCGGCCTCGCTCCACGAGCTGGACCTGCTGGAATCCCTGCGCCTGGCCCGGGAACTGGGCTCCAGCCCGAGGGTGCGGCTGGTGCTCATGGAGCCCGGGGACTGCGAGAGCTACGGGTTGGAACTCACGCCCGAGGCCCGGGCCGGAATGCCCGGGATGCTCGCCGCGGCGCGCGCCGAGATCGCGGCGCTGCTGCGGGCGGATCAGGCCTGAGGCGGGGCCTGTTCCAGGGCGTCCAGGAGGCTGATGGTCAGTTTGAGGAAGTCGGCCTCGGTGAGGATGCCCACGAGACGTCCGCCGTCCACCACGGGCAGGCAGCCGTACTTGTGGTTGAGCAGGGTTTCGGCCGCAGCCCGCACCGTGGCCCCGGAGTCCACGACCTTCAGGTCCGTGCGCATGATCTCCTTGATGGGGATGCCGGCGTCGATCTCGTCCTGGGTCTCGGGGTCCACCCCGGCCAGCTGGGAGACCGTGGCCGAGAGCAGGTCGCGGTGGGTCAGCAGGCCGATGAAGCGTTCGTCCCCGCCGACGATGGGGATGTGCCGGATGCGCTGGAGCTTCATGAGCGCGCGGGCCGAGAGCAGGGTGTCGGTCTCCCGCAAGGAGTACACAGACCGGGTCATGATGTCGGCGACGGTGAGCATGGAGTCCTCGCAGTTTCCTCATCATTTCCCAAAGGCACACGTTGTGTCAAGGGTGGCGCGGGCCGCGGGCGGGGCTTTGTTGACTTGGGGGGCCAAAAGTGCTTTTCCAACGGCTGACGCGAGAGAAGGGAGGCGGGCGTGGCGGTGATCGATCCCAAGCGGCTGCGGGAGCGCATGGTCCGCGAGCAGATCGAGGCCCGCGGGGTGCGGGACCCGGCCGTGCTCGAGGCCATGCGCCAGGTGCCGCGCCACCTTTTCGTGGAGCCGGGCCTGGCGGCCAAGGCCTACATGGACAGCCCCCTGCCCATCGGCGAGGGCCAGACCATCTCCCAGCCCTACATCGTGGCCCTCATGACCGAGCTGTTGCAGGTCACGCCGGACATGAAGATCCTGGAGATCGGCACGGGCTCCGGCTACCAGGCCGCGGTCCTGGCCCAGATGGGCGCCACGGTCTACACCGTGGAGCGGATCAAGCCGCTGTTCTTTGCCGCGCGCAAGCGCTTCATGGACATGCGCCTGTTCAACATCAAGCCCAAGCTGGACGACGGCACCGTGGGCTGGCCCGAGGAGGCCCCGTTCGACGGCATCCTGGTCACCGCGGGCGGGCCCAAGGTGCCCCAGCCCCTGGTGGACCAGCTGGCCGATCCCGGCCGCCTGGTCATCCCGGTGGGCGGCTCCCGGCGGGAGCAGACCCTGATCCTGGTGGAGAAGCGGGACGGCCGGGTCACGGAGACCGGCAAGGGCGGCGTGGTTTTCGTCGATCTGGTGGGGGCCCACGGCTGGCAGGCCTGACCCCCGTTGGCTTTTTTCCCGAGGTTGGCTACATTTTCCCGGGCCGGAACCTGCTCCGGCCCTGACCGGCAAAACAAGGCGGCATCATGTCCCAATCCTGCGGCAGCTGTTCCGGTTCCAAGGACGGCGGCCAGAAGACCGACACCAAGCTGGCGCTCCAGAACGAGCTCATCAGCTCCACCCTGGCGCGCATCAAGTACAAGCTCTTCGTCATGAGCGGCAAGGGCGGCGTGGGCAAAAGCTCCGTGGCCGTGAACATCGCCGCGGCCCTGTCCGTGTCCGGCTACAAGGTCGGGCTCATGGACGTGGACATCCACGGCCCCAGCGTGCCGCGCCTGCTCGGCCTGCGCGGCCAGCTCGAGGTGGACCGGGGCAGCCTGATCATGCCCAAGCGCTTCAGCGACACCCTGCACGTGGTCTCCATGGAGTCCCTGCTCCTGGACCCGGACCAGGCCGTGCTCTGGCGCGGGCCCATGAAGACCTCGGCCATCCGCCAGTTCGTCTCGGACGTGCAGTGGGGCGACCTGGACTTCCTGGTGGTGGACTCGCCCCCGGGCACCGGTGACGAGCCCATGACCGTGCTCCGGACCATCCCCGAGGCCCTCTGCGTGGTGGTGACCACGCCCCAGGAGGTCTCCCTGGCCGACGTGCGCAAGGCCATTAATTTTTTGCAATACGCCCAGGCCAACATCCTGGGGGTGGTGGAGAACATGAGCGGGCTGGTCTGCCCGCATTGCGGCGGGGACATCGACCTGTTCAAGAAGGGCGGCGGCCGGGAGCTGGCCGAGCAGTTCGGCCTGGAGTTCCTGGGCGCGGTGCCCCTGGACCCGGCCACGGTGGTGGCCGGCGACCGCGGCGTGCCCGTGGTGCTGTTGACCGAGGATACCCCGGCCAAGCGCGCCCTGCTGGAAGTGGGGCGGCGCGTGGCCGCGGCGGCCCAGAACAGCCTGGAAGCGGCCTCGACCATCCACAAGTGAGGGGGCGGAGCTCATGAGCGCCTTCAACCTGGCCAACTCCCTGACCCTGGCGCGGATCGTGGCCGCGCCGTTCATGGTCCTGCTGCTGTACATCCCCAACCAGTTCGTCTGCTGGCTGGCGGCCCTGCTGTTCGTGGCCGCCTCGGTCACGGACATCTTCGACGGCATCGTGGCCCGCCGCCAGGGCCGCATCACCACCCTGGGCAAGTTCCTGGACCCCCTGGCCGACAAGCTCTTGATCACCTCGGTGCTGGTCATGCTCGTGCACCTGGACTGGGCCCCGGCCTGGGTGGCCGTGCTGATCATCTGCCGGGAGCTGGCCGTCACCGGGATGCGCGCCGTGGCCGCGGAAAAGGGCGAGGTCATCGCCGCGGACCGCTACGGCAAACTCAAGACCATCCTGCAGATCGTGGCCCTGACCCCGCTCATCCTGCACTATCCCGTGTTCGGGCTCGACTCCGCGCTCATCGGGACTTTCCTGTTGTATCTCGCGCTGTTGCTCACGCTTTTCTCGGGCGGGAATTATCTGTACAATTTCTACAAAAACTGGTTACTATCCGAATAGGCTGGAGAATAACGGAAGGGGAGTGGACGGAAGCGTGAATCCGGAAAGCCGCCTCATGCGCATCGCCAACTGTCTCCAGACCATCCTGGAGCTGGAGCCGGAACTCCGCAAACTGGAGCTCGGCCAAACCCTGCTGGACGAGTTCGAGGTCTTGAAGACCTTCCTCGAGCGCATCGACGAGGTGGAGCTTTCGGAGTCGGACGTGGAGCGCATCGAGCGGGCCACGAGCAACTTCCTGGAAGAGCTGCGCGAACCCATGGCCCACCTCATGGCCCACAAGGCAGCCCGCAGGCTGCAGTGAGGGTTCATGTTCACGCGCCGCCTGCTCATCGCCTTCCTCATCTTTCTGAACTGCTATCTGTTTTTCCGGCTCATCTGGAGCGACCAGGGCCTGTTCGCGTACATGACCCTGCGCAATCATTACGAGCAGCTCAAGTCCCAGATGGACGGCGTGGACAGGAAAAGCCTGGATTTGAGCCAGGAGATCCGGCGGCTCAAGTCGGACCGGGCCTATCAGGAGAAAGTCATCCGGGAGCGTCTCAAGTACGTCAAGGACAACGAGATCCTGTATCTTTTGCCCGAAGAGTCCGATACAACACGGGGGGACGGCACCAATGACAAAAAAGATTGAATGGTACCAGGAAGTCCTCTCGCTGGAGCCGGGTTCCAAGGTCTTTTTCGCCCTGGCCAAGCTCTTCGTGGACACGGACCAGCTGGAATCCGCGGCGGCCACCCTGCGCCAGGGGCTGGACCGCCATCCCGATTTTCTGGAGGCCCGCCTGCTCCTGGCCCAGGTGCTCACCCGTCTGGGCCGTCCGGGCGAGGCTGTCCAGGCCGTGGAGCCGGTGAGCCGGGCCCTGTCGGCCTACCCCGACTTCTGGCGGCTCTGGGCCCAGTCGGCCGTGGGCCAGCGCCGCGACTTCGCCGTGTACCTCATGCTCGTGGCCTCGCACTTCACGGACAAGCCCATCCAGTGGATGGACGTGGTCCTGGAGGGCGTGAACTCCCTGTCCAGCCGCCTGGTGGGGCCGCCCCCGGCCCAGACGGCCGTGCCCCCGCAAGCCCCCGCGGCCCGTCCGGCTCCGGTGGAGCCCGGCCCCGAGGCCGAGGAGCCCGCCCAGGGCTTCCGCCTGTCCGAGGCCGGCAGCCTGCGCACCCGGACCATGGCCGACCTCCTGGCCTCCCAGGGGGATTTCGCCGGGGCCCGGGACATCTACCAGGAACTCTGGCAGGGCGCCGGACCCGGTCCCGAGCGGGAGGATCTGTCCGCGCGCATCAAAAAGATGGACGCCGGGCTGGCTGACGCGGTAGGGAGCGTTGCCGCGGGCGCTGCGCCCGAGGATTCGTTCAGCCGGCACGCCAAGAACCGGCTCATCAGCACCCTGGAAACCCTGGCCGCGCGCTTCGAGGCCCGGGTCAGGGCCTGACCGGGCGGCCTTCCGGCCGCCGGATGGAAACACCAGCCCGGCCGGTGACGGAACGGCCGGTCTTCGCAAGTGAGGCTTGCCTTGTTGCAGCGTTGCATTGTTCTCCTTCTGCTCCTTCTGCTCACCGCCTGCTCGTCCATGGGCGACACCTGGGAAGGGACCAAGGGCGCGGCCAAGACCGCCTGGACCTCCACCAACGAGTTCGTCAATCCCAATCCCCAGATCGACCTGGACAGCTACAAGATGGAGAACCCGAACCAGGAGAAGCTGGCCCGCCTGTTCACCCCGGTGGACCAGCACGTGCTCCGGCTCATGCGCTTCGTCAGCGACCAGGACCTGCGCCCCAACGAGGAGTGGATGCACCTCCTGGTCCAGCGCTTCCCCTGGATCAACGGGGTCATCGTCACCGACCCCGAGGGCCGCATCACGGAGCGCCGCCCGCCCGTGCCGGTGAAGCCGTTCAGTTCGCCGCTCTGGTTCGAGGCGGTCTGGCGCGAGACCATGCTCACCACCCTGGTGGACAACACCGAGCTGGGCCCGGAGCTCTACTTCGGCACGCCCATCTACAAGGACGTGAACCTGGACGGGCTCATCGTGGTCCATTTCGACCCGCGCTCCCTGTTCAGCTTCTGTCCCGAGCCCGAGCAGCTCATCATCCTGGCGCCCAACCGCGGGGTCTGGACCCCGGCCAGCGGCGTGGACACCTCGGCCCTGTTCGCGCTGCCCTGGTCCGAGATCCTCAAGGACAAGGTCGGCGGGCAGGTGGAGGCCGGCGGCAAGTTCTACACCTGGCTGGCCCGCTACGTGGGCCGCGACCTGTTCGTCTACGCCACCGAGAGCGTGGACCCCAAGATCGACAACAAGGGCTGGTTTTTCTAGGCCCACGCCCAGGCGATCCGAGGAGAGAGACATGCCCCCGCAGATCACCGTCACCGAGCATCTGCTCCTGCACCAGAAGAAGACGCCCACGGCCACGGGCCGCTTCACCCGTCTGTTCAACGAGATCATCCTCTCGGCCAAGATCATCTCCCGCGAGGTGACCAAGGCCGGGCTGGTGGACGTGCTGGGCTTCACCGGCGACACCAACGTCCAGGGCGAGGAGGTCCGCAAGCTCGACGAGTACGCCAACCGGGTGCTCATCCACCGCCTGGCCCGCTGCGGCGTGCTCTGCGCCATGGCCTCGGAGGAGAACGCGGACGTCATCGAGATCCCCACGGACCTGCCCATGGGCGAGTACATCCTCATCTTCGACCCCCTGGACGGGTCCTCGAACATCGACGCCAACGTGAGCATCGGCACCATCTTCTCCATCCTGCGGCGCAAGACCCCCCTGGACGCCCCGCTTCTGTCCAGCGACGTGCTCCAGCCCGGGGCCGAGCAGGTGGCCGCGGGCTATATCGTGTACGGCTCCTCCACCATGCTCGTGTTCACCACCGGCGACGGGGTGCACGGCTTCACCCTGGACCCCGGGGTGGGCGAATTCCTGCTCTCGCACCCGGACATCCGCATCCCGGAGCAGGGCAAGATCTACTCCGTGAACGAGGGCTACGAGCAGTTCTGGGACGAGCCCACGCGCCGGGTCATGAACTACTTCAAGTCCCCGGCCAACACCCGCAAGAAGCCCTACAGCCTGCGCTACATCGGCTCCCTGGTGGCCGACTTCCACCGCAACCTGCTCTACGGCGGCGTCTTCCTCTATCCGGCCGACCACCGCGACCCCAAGAAGCCCGGCGGCAAGCTCCGGCTCATGTGCGAGGCCAATCCCCTGGCCATGGTGGTGGAGCAGGCCGGCGGCCTGGCCACGGACGGGGTGCGCCGCATCCTGGACATCGAGCCGGAAAGCCTGCACCAGCGCGTGCCCCTGGTCATCGGCTCACGCAACGACGTGCTCAGGATCAAGGAAATCTACGAGTCCGCGGGCGATGCTCTGCCTGGGAATTGAGACCTCCTGCGACGAGACGGCCGTGGCCCTGGTCTCGGAACAGGGGCTCCTGGCCGAGCGCCTGGCCTCCCAGGCCGGGATGCACGCCCTGTTCGGCGGGGTGGTGCCGGAGATCGCGGCCCGGGAGCACCTGAGCGTGCTGCCCGTGCTCTGCGCCTCGGCCCTGGAGGCCGCGGGGGTCTCCCCGGCGGAGGTCCAGGGCGTGGCCGTGGCCCGCGGCCCCGGACTCCTGGGCAGCCTCCTGGTGGGCCTGTCGTTCGCCAAGGGCTTCTGCCTGGGCACGGGCGCGGCGCTCATCGGCGTGAACCACCTCCACGCCCATCTCCTGGCGCCGGGCCTGGAACGGCAGCTGGTCTTTCCGGCCCTGGGCCTGCTGGTCTCCGGCGGCCACACCCACCTCTACCGCCTGGACTCGGCCACGGAGTTCACGCTCCTGGGCCGGACCCTGGACGACGCCGCGGGCGAGGCCTTTGACAAGGTGGCCAAGCGCCTGAACTTTCCCTATCCGGGCGGCCGCTTCGTGGACGAGCTGGCCCGCGAGGCCGAGCCCGACCACGGGCTCTTTCCCCGGGCCTACATCGACAACGACAACCTGGACTTCAGCTTCAGCGGGCTCAAGAC
>DFYP01000027.1:0-1194 GCA_002382645.1 Desulfovibrio sp. UBA4079
CACCATCGAGGTGGAGCGCTCCCTGCGCGTGCTGGACGGGGCCGTGGGCGTGTTCTGCGGGGTCTCCGGGGTCCAGCCCCAGTCCGAGACGGTCTGGCGCCAGAGCGAGTTCTACAAGGTGCCCAAGATCGCCTTTGTGAACAAGCTGGACCGGCCCGGCGCGGATTTCGCGGCCGTGCTCGAATCCATCGCCACGCGGCTGCGGGCCCGGCCCCTGGCCCTGAGCCTGCCCGACGGCGAGGGATCGGAGCTTTCCGGCATCTTCGACCTCATCGAGGAGAAGCGCCTCGTCTTCGACCAGGCCAGCCAGGGCGCGCAGTACGAGGCCCTGGACCTCACGGACGAGGAGCGNNCCTCCTGGAGCGCTATCTGGGCGGGGAGACCATCGCCCCGGCCGAGATCCGCGCGGCCCTGCGCAAGGCCACCCTGGGCCTGCGGCTGGTGCCCGTGCTGGCCGGGTCCGCGCTCAAGAACATCGGCGTGCAGCCGGTGCTGGACGCGGTCTGCCACTATCTGCCCTCGCCCGCCGAGGTGCCTCCGGCCGAGGGCCTGGACCCGCGGACCAAGGAGAAGAAGTCCTTTGCCGTGGCCCCGGACGCGCCGCTTTCGGCCCTGGCCTTCAAGGTCAGCCTGGACTCGGGCCGCAAGCTCGTGCTCATGCGCCTCTATTCCGGCACGCTCAAGGCCGGGGACACGGTGTACAACGCCACCCGCGGCGCGAACGAGCGGGTGGCCCGGTTGTTCAAGCTCCACGCCGGGCGCAAGGAGTCCGTGGAACAGGCCCTGGCCGGGGAGATCGTGGCCGCGGCGGGCATGAAGGACGCCCGCACCGGCGACACCCTCTGCCTGGAGTCCGATCCCCTGGTGCTCGAGCGCATCGCCGACTACCGGCCGGTGATCTCCGTGGCCATCGAGCCGCGCAACAGCGAGGAATCCGGCAAGCTCGACGAGGTCCTGGAGAAGTATCTCATGGAGGACCCNNACCCTGGCGGTGCAACGCGACGAGGAGACCGGCCAGGTCATCCTCTCGGGCATGGGCGAACTGCACCTGGAGGTGATCCTCGAGCGCATGTCCCGGGAGTTCGGGCTCAAGCCGCGCTCGGGCAAGCCCCAGGTGGTCTACCAGGAGACCGTGGGCGGCCGGGCCGAGGCCTTCGAGGAGTTCGCCCGCGAGCTGGGCGAGGTCCCGCATTA
>DFYP01000027.1:1202-2743 GCA_002382645.1 Desulfovibrio sp. UBA4079
GGCGGAGTGCGCCTGTCCGTGGAGCCCCTGGCCCGGGACGCGGGCCGCGAGGTGGTCTTCGAGGTCGATCCCCAGGCCTGGAACGCGGCCTGGCTGGAGGCCGTGGCCGACGGGATCAACGACGGGCTCCAGAGCGGCGTGATCCGCGGCTATCCGATGCAGGACGTNNCGTGTGCGCGTGCTCGAGCTGGCCCGCCGCGAGGGCGAGTCCAGCCCGGCGGGCTACCGCATGGCCGCGGCCATGGCCCTGAAAAAGGCCCTGGCCGGGGCCCGGCCCCTGCTGCTCGAGCCCATCATGTGGCTGGAGATCACGGTCCCGGACGACTTCGTGGGCGAGGTGGTGGGCCTGCTCGGGGCCAAGTACGCCAAGATCGAGAACCTCTTCGACCGCTCCGGCCAGAAGATCATCCAGGCCCTGGCCCCCCTGTCCCCGCTGTTCGGCTTTTCCACGGAACTGCGCTCCGCCACCCAGGGCCGGGCCGGTTTCGTCATGAAGTTCTCCCGCTTCGACGCCCTGGACTAGTATTATATCTTGCGCTTCGGGCCCGCCGAAGACGATTCCCCCCTTCACTTTTCCCCGGAAAAAACGATAAGGATGGATGGAGGTTGAGAGCCTCCGCCGAGCCGCGTCGCGGGTTCAAGTAATCATTGCCATTTGTTGGCGTCTTTGGAACAGGGTGGAAGGAGAAGCATCGGGGGATGTACTCATGACGAGCAACAAACGCAGTTGCAGGGTGATCTGGGCCGCTGGGCTGGCGCTCATGGCGCTGTTCACGGCAGTGTTCTTTCAGCAGGACTGGCGGCTGCTGGCCGCGGCCGTGGTCCTGGGCCTGGGCCTCACGGCCTGGGCCTCCCTGACTGTGAGCCGGCCCCTGCGCAAGGCCCTGGCCGCGGCCGAGGACTTCGCCGCGGCCCAGGACCCCGAGGTTCTGGCCCAGGCCGGGGCGGGCGGCGAGGCCGGGGCGCTCCTGGAGGGCCTGCTCAAGGGCCTGCGCAAGCTGCGTGAGGACGCCGTGTTCTTCGGCGGGGCCATCCGCGCCGCCACCATGCCGCTGCTGGTCTGCAACCGCCAGGGCCGCATCGTCTTCGCCACCCCGGCGCTTCTGGAGATTCTGCGCAAGCCCTCCACCCAGGTCCTGGGTTTCAGCGTGAGCCAGGCCTTCTACAACCGCGATGGCCAGTCCATCACCGAGAAGGTCATGGAGACCGGCCAGCCCGTGGACACCGAGACGGAGCTGGCGCTGTATGACGGCCGCAAGCTGCCGATCCGCCTGGCCGCCAACATCATCGTGGACGAGAAGGGCCAGACCATCGGGGCCTACGGCTCGTTCTTCGACATGACCCTGCGCGCGGCCGAGCTCAAGCAGGTCGAGGAGCAGCGGGCCCACGTGGTCCAGGTGGGCGGCGATGTTTCGGGCCTGGCCGAACGCGTGGCCTCGGCCTCCGAGGAACTCTCGGCCTCGGCCGACGAGCAGGCCCGCGGGGCCCAGAAGCAGAAGGCCCAGACCGATTCCGTGGCCACGGCCATGGAGGAGATGACC
>DFYP01000027.1:2873-35091 GCA_002382645.1 Desulfovibrio sp. UBA4079
TGGCGCTCAACGCGGCCATCGAGGCCGCCCGCGCGGGCGATGCCGGGCGCGGCTTCGCCGTGGTGGCCGACGAGGTCCGCAAGCTGGCCGAGAAGACCATGACCGCCACCAAGGAGGTGGAGCAGGCCATCGGCACCATCCAGCAGCGCTCGCGCCACGCCACCGAATCCATGGCCGAGACGGCCGAGCAGGTGCACGAGAGCACCGACCTCTCCAACAAGGCCGGGGAGTCGCTCCAGGCCATCATGAAGAGCATCGAGGACATGGCCATGCGCATCTCCCAGATCGCCGCCGCGGCCGAGGAGCAGTCTTCGGCGGCCGAGGAGATCAACAGGAGCATTGAGGACATCGCCCTGGTGGCCAAGGAGGCCGACGAGGGCGCCTCCCAGGCCGCCGTGGCCACCCGCGACCTGGCCGAACTGGCCCAGGAGCTCATGACCGTGTCCACGCAGTTCACGGGGACCCAGGAGGCCGCGAGCAGGCTGCGCCAGTCCGAGAACGAGATGAAGGGCGTGCTGCCCAAGATCACCCAGGCCTATGTGCGCGAGCAGTACGGCGAGGACGTGTTCCAGGCCATGCACGAGAGCATGGGCAAGCCCACCTTCCTGCCCACGGCCAGCTATTCGGACGCGGTCCTGCACCAGATGGCCGAGTTCGTGGGCGGGATGAAAAAGATCTCCACCAGGGACTTCTTCCTGGGCATGGGCCGCTACACCATCAAGGCCTTCCACAAGATGTACGGCCGCTACTTCAAGGACGAGAACCTCAAGACCTTCTACCTGCGCATGAACGACCTGCACGCCCAGCTCACCAAGGATCAGCCGGGCATCAAGCCGCCCAAGTTCAGCTACGAGGACAAGGGCAAGACCCTGTTCATGAACTACCGCTCCAAGCGGAGTCTGTTCGACTACTTCGAGGGAATTCTCCTGGGCGCGGCCGAGTTCAAGGGCGAAAAGGTCCAGATCAAGGTGATTCCCCTGGACGCCGAGACGGCCCGCGCCGAGATCACCTTCCTCAACGGCGGCAGGTAGAGGGCCGGTTTGACCAGCGGAGAGCGCCATGTCCGATGACCTGAACCGGCAGATGTTCCGCGAGGAGGCCTACGACCTCCTGGGCGAACTGGAGACCACCCTCCTGGAACTGGAGCAGTCGCCCCAGGATCTGGATGTGGTCAACCGCGTGTTCCGGGCCCTGCACACCATCAAGGGTTCAGGCTCGATGTTCGGGTTCGACGGCGTGGCGGCCTTCACCCACGAGGTGGAGACGGTCTTCGACATGGTCCGCAACGAGGAGCTGGCCGTGAGCACGGACCTGCTCAACCTCGTGTTCCGGGCCCGGGACCACATCCAGAAGATGCTCGACGCCGACGGCGGAGAGGTGGACGCCGAGGCCCGCCAGGAGATCCTGGAGGGCCTGTCCCGGGTTTCCCAGGAGGCCCAGCCCGCGCCGGAACCGGCCCCGGAACCGGTCCCTGAACCGGCTTCTGAACCGGCCGCGGAGCCCGCTGCCGAAGCCGCTGCCGAAGCCGCGCCAGAGGTTCCGGCCCCCCCGGCCCAGGCCCCCCCGGCTCAGATGCAGGAGGCCGCGCCCCAGGCCGGGGACGGGACCCTCTACCGCCTGCGCGTCCGCCTGCGCCAGGCCGAGGGCGGGACCCGGCCCGATCTGGCCCCGGTCTTCGAGGAGCTGGCCCGGCTGGGCCTCTGCGGCGAGCCCCTGGAGGAGACCGCCGGGGAGGAGCAGGTCTGGTCCCTGGACCTGCGCACCACGGCCTCGGAGGAGAACATCCGCGACGTGTTCTTCTTCTCCGAGCACCCCCTGGAAGTGGAGATCGTGGCCGAGGGCCGTGAACCGGCGTCCGCGCCGGAGCCGGAGCCGCTGTTTGTGGAGGAGCCGGAGCACCGCAAGCTCGGGGAGATTCTCGTGGACGAAGGAGTCATTGGGCGAGACGACCTGGCCGAGGCCCTTTCGCTCCAGAAGCCCATCGGCCAGATCCTGGTGGAGACGGGCAAGGCCCCCAAGGACGAGGTGGAAAAGGCCGCGGCCAAGCAGGCCAAGGGCCGCGAGGCCCAGGCCGCCAAGGGCCCGGCCGAGGCGGCTTCGTCCATCCGGGTGGCCGCCGAGAAGCTCGACTGTCTGGTGGACCTGGTGGGCGAGCTGGTCATTGTCCAGGCCCAGATTTCCCAGGTGGTGGGCGAGCGGGCCGATCCCGTGCTCACGGCCCTGTCCGAGGAGCTGGAGCGCCTCTCCGACGCCCTGCGCGACAGCACACTCGGCATCCGCATGTTGCCCATCGGCACCACCTTCAGCAAGTACCGCCGCCTGGTGCGCGACCTTTCGGCCGAGTTCGGCAAGGACATCACCCTGGCCACCCAGGGCGCGGAGACCGAGTTGGACAAGACGGTCATCGAGCGCCTGGGCGACCCGCTCATGCACCTTCTGCGCAACAGCATCGACCACGGCATTGAATCGCCCCAGGAGCGGCTGGCAGCCGGCAAACCGGCCCAGGGAACCATCCTCCTGGCCGCCGAGCACTCCGGGGGCGAGGTCCTCATCCGCATCAGCGACGACGGCCGGGGCATGGACCCCGAGGCCATCCGGGCCAAGGCCGTGGAAAAGGGCCTCATCGCGGCCGACGCCGAACTCACGAACAAGGAGCTGTTCAAGCTCATCTTCGAGCCCGGGTTCTCCACGGCCAAGAAGCTCACCAGCGTCTCGGGCCGGGGCGTGGGCATGGACGTGGTCAAGCGGGCCATCGACTCCCTGCGCGGCACCGTGGAGATCCGGAGCGAGAAGGGCAAGGGCTCGACCATCACCGTGCGCCTGCCCCTGACCCTGGCCATCATCGACGGGCTCCAGGTGTGCGTGGGCGGCGACTTCTTCGTCATCCCCCTGTCCCTGGTGGAGGAGTGCGTGGAACTCCTGCGCCAGGACGTGGAGGAGGCCGGGAACCAGCGCATCCTCTACCTGCGCGGGGAGATCGTGCCCTACCTGTCGCTGCGCGAGTGGTTCGGCATCAACGGCGCGCCTCCGGCCATCGAGCAGATCGTCATCACCCGGGTGGAAGGCAGCCGCGTGGGCATCGTGGTGGACAGCGTCATCGGCGAGCACCAGACGGTCATCAAGACCCTGGGCCGCGTGTACAAGGACGTGGAGGGCATTTCCGGGGCCACCATCAAGGGCGACGGGAGCATCGCCCTGATCATCGACGTGCCGCGCCTGCTGCGCGGCGTGGTGGCGTCCACCCAGTAGGTCCGGAAAGAGGCGGTCGGCGGGCAATGGCCAGCAACAAGGCAGGTTCTTCCTCGAGACGCGTCGCGGATCTCTGCGCCACGGCCTCGCCCAAGATGACCGACGCGGACTTCCGGCGGTTCAGCGAGTTCATCACCGCCGAACTGGGCATCAAGCTGCCGCCGACCAAGAAGACCATGCTCGAGGCCCGGCTTCAGAAGCGCCTGCGGGCCCTGGGCCTGGGCTCGCACCGGGACTACTGCGAGTTTTTGTTCAGCCCCGAGGGCATGGAGCGGGAGCTGGCCCAGCTCATCGACGTGGTGACCACCAACACCACCCATTTCTTCCGCGAGCCCAAGCACTTCGAGATCCTGTCCCAGCAGGTGGCCCCGGACATCTTCCGGCGCAAGAACGGCGGCCGGGCGGCCATCTGGAGCGCGGGCTGCTCCACGGGCGAGGAGCCCTACACCCTGGCCATGGTGCTCTCGGAGTTCGCGGCCCAGAACCCCGGGTTCGCCTTCTCCATCCTGGCCACGGACATTTCCACCCAGGTCCTGCAACAGGCCCAGCGGGCCGTGTACCCTGAGGACCGCATCGAGGGCATCCCACCGGAATACAAGCGCAAATACCTGCTGCGCAGCAAGGACCGCACCCGCCGCCTGGTGCGCATGGGCCCGGANNGGACGTGATCTTCTGCCGCAACGTGGTCATCTACTTCGACCGCGGCACCCAGGAGCAGCTGTTCAAGCGCTTCTGCGGCAAGCTGGCCCCGGGCGGCTACCTGTTCATCGGCCATTCCGAGAGCCTGACCGGCATGGATCTGCCCCTGGTTCCGGTGGCCCCCACCGTGTACCGCAAAACCTGACCGGAGGGGCCGTGGCGAAACCCATTCGCGTGCTCATCGTGGACGACTCGGCCGTGGTCCGCCAGACCCTGGCCCAGTTGCTCTCCTCGGACCCGGGCATCGAGGTCATGGCCGCGGTGGTGGACCCCCTGGTGGCCGTGGAGAAGATCAAGGACGAGGTCCCGGACGTCATCACCCTGGACATCGAGATGCCGCGCATGGACGGGCTGACCTTCCTGCGCAAGCTCATGAGCCAGCACCCCATCCCGGTGGTCATCTGCTCCTCCCTGGCCGAGGAAGGCGACGAGACCACCCTGCGGGCCCTGGAATACGGGGCCGTGGAGATCGTGACCAAGCCCAAGGTGGGCACCAAGAAGTTCCTGGAGGAGTCGGCCATCCGCATCTGCGACGCGGTGCGGGCCGCGGCCCAGGCCAAGCCCAGGGCCTTCCGCGGCGGCCGCGAGGCGGCTCCCCAGCCCAAGCTNNGGGCCTCCACCGGCGGCACCGAGGCCCTGCGCGTGTTCCTGGAGGCCATGCCCCTGGACTGCCCGCCCCTGGCCATTGTCCAGCACATGCCCGAGCACTTCACCCAGGCCTTTGCCAACCGTCTCAACTCGGTCTGCCGGATCAGCATCAAGGAGGCCGCGGACGGGGATTCCATGCTCCGGGGCCAGGCCCTCATCGCCCCGGGCAACAAGCACATGCTGCTCAAAAGGAGCGGGGCGCGCTACTACGTGGAGGTCAAGGACGGGCCGCTCGTCTCGCGGCACCGGCCCTCGGTGGACGTGCTCTTCCGCTCCGGGGCCACCTACGCGGGCAAAAACGCGGTGGCCGCGATCATGACCGGCATGGGCGACGACNNGCCCGGGGAATGAAGGAGTTGTTCGACGCCGGGGCCTACACCATCGCCCAGGACGAGGCCAGCTGCGTGGTCTACGGCATGCCCCAGGAGGCCGTGAAGCACGGCGGGGTGCACAAGGTCCTGCCCCTGGAGTCCATNNAAAAAACGCACGGCCGACGCGTATTGGTCATACGCGAGGATGTGCGTTTTTTGCAGCAACGCGGCCAGCGCGGATTTTTCAACGGCCTGTCAGTCTTTTTTGCCCTGGTTGTGGCGATAAAAGATGACCTGCACGCCCTCCAGGGTCACCAATCCCTCGCGCATGACCTCGTCCAGGTAGGGCAGGAAGGCCTCGATCTTCTCCGGGGTGTCCACGATCTCCACCACCACGGGCAGGTCCTCGGAGAGCCGCAGGATCTTGTTGGTGTGCACCCGGCTGTTGGCCCCGAAGCCGGAGACGCCGCGCAGCACGGTGGCCCCGGCCAGACCCCGGCGGCGGGCCTCCTCCACGATGGTCTCGAAGAGCAGGCGGCCCTTGTGGCGGTCGCTCTCGCCCAGGAAGATGCGCAGCCTTTCGGCCTGGCGCGGCAGGTTCATGACGGCCTCCGGTCAAGTTGTCGGCGCGGCGGTTTTCCCCTAGAATCAGATCAGCCGGCCCAGGGCCGTGCCCGCCAGCACGAGGCCCAGGCCCAGAAGGGACTGCCCGGCCACGTTGGCCAGGGCCAGGACGGTCTGGCCCAGGCGGAGCAGGGCTGCGGTTTCGAACATGTAGGTGGAGAAGGTGGTGAACGCGCCCATGAACCCGGTGAGGGCCGCCAGCCGCCATTCGCCCGAAAACCCGGCGCGGTTCTCCAGAAGCCCCCAGACCAGGCCGAAGGCCAGGCAGCCGGCCATGTTCACGGCAAAGGTGCCCAGGGGGAGGTCCGAGCCGCTCAGGCGCTGGACGAACCCGGCCAGGCCGTAGCGGCAAAGGGTCCCGGCGGCCCCGGACAGGGCGAGGATGAGGATTTTCAGGATCACGGCGCGTCTCCGTTCACGGCAGTCATAGCAGCGTCCGCCCCAGGAGGAAAGTGCGCATGGCCACGGAATGCGAGTTGAAGTACCTGAACCCCGACCTGGAGGCCGTGCGCGAGGCCCTCGCGCGCCGCGGCGCCGAGCCCTGCGGGGTGGTCTTCGAGGAGAACCTGGTTCTGGACGACGCCGGCCGCACGCTCAAGAAGCGGGGCATGCTCCTGCGCCTGCGCCGGGGCGGCGGGGCCACGCTGCTCACGGTCAAGCTGCCGGCCAGCCGCACCGAGGTCTGCAAGGTCTGCTCCGAGCACGAGACCACGGTCTCGAACCTGAACGAGACCCTGGCGGCCATGGAGGCCCTGGGCTACACCCCCGTGTTCGTCTACGAGAAGCTGCGCGAGACCTGGCGGCTCATGGACTGCGTCGTCTGCCTGGACCAGCTGCCGTTCGGCGAATGCGTGGAGATCGAGGGCCAGGAAAAGGCCCTGCGCGCCTGCGCCACGGCCCTGGGCCTGGACGGAGTGGTCACCTCCAAGGAGAACTACCACGCCCTGAACCAGGCCTGGCGGCGGGCCCGGGGCCTGCCCGAGGACGAGAACTTCGTCTTCGTGGAGCCCGAGCGTTCCCGGCTCCAGGCCCTGGCCGCCACAAGCGCCGGACATCCTTCCTGAACCCTTCGCGGCCTCCAGGGCTCGACAGCAGGGACCTTCGGCCTTATTATCGCGCCTAGGGCCCAAAGCCCGCGTTCTTGGGGGACAGCATGAGCGATCATCTCTTCGGGGACCAGTTCCAGAGCGGGACGATCTCCGAGCACGAGACCCAGGAGCCCCCCAGGTTCCGGGTGCTCCTGCACAATGATGACTACACCACCATGGAGTTCGTGGTGGAGGTGCTCATGCGCGTGTTCCAGAAGAACGAAACCGAAGCGACCACGATCATGCTGGCCGTGCACAACGAGGGGGTCGGCGTCTGCGGCGTGTACACCGCCGAGGTGGCCGAGACCAAGGTGGACACCGTCCACCGGCTGGCCAAGGCCGCCGGCTTTCCCCTGCGGTGCAGCATGGAGGGGGAATAATCCGCGATGCTCAGCAAGGGATTGGAGAGCGCACTCACCTCGGCCGTGTCCGAGGTCAAGCGCCGCAAGCACGAGTACCTGACCCTGGAACACCTGCTCTACGCCCTCTGCCTGGAACCCACGGCCGAGGGCATCCTGGCGGCCTGCGGCGCGGACGTGAACAAGCTCCGCGAGCAGCTCCTCCAGTTCTTCTCCGAGAATCTCGAGGTCCTGCCCGAGGGCGCGGAGTCCGAGGTCATCCAGACCCTCGGCGTGCGCCGGGTCCTGCAGCGGGCCGTGTGGCAGAAGCGGGCCTCGGGCAAGGAGATCGTGGAGGTGGGCGACGTGCTCGCCGCGCTGTTCGAGGAGGAGGACTCCTACGCGGTCTATTTCCTGCGCTCCCACGGCGTGTCCCGGCTGGACGTGCTCGAATACATCTCCCACGGCCTGCCCACCGCCAGCCGTGAGCCGGGCTGGGACGCCGGTCCCCGCCGCCAGGGTTCCGGGGAGCGCCCCGGGGCCCAGCCCGCCGGCCCGGCCCCGGGCCAGGACCCGGGCAAGAAGTCGGCCCTGGAGGAGTTCACCACCAATCTGACCGACCGCGCCGCCGAGGGCCTCATCGATCCGCTCATCGGCCGCCGCGCCGAGCTGGAGCGCACGGTCCAGGTCCTGGCCCGCCGCCGCAAGAACAACCCCATCTTCGTGGGCGACCCGGGCGTGGGCAAGACGGCCATGGCCGAGGGCCTGGCGCTCATGATCGTGAACAAGAAGACCCCGCGCGAGTTCTGGGACGCCCAGGTCTTTGCCCTGGACATGGGCGCGCTCCTGGCCGGGACCAAATACCGCGGCGACTTCGAGGCCCGGCTCAAGGGCGTGCTGGCCGAACTCAAGCGCGAGCCGGGAGCCATCCTGTTCGTGGACGAGATCCACACCATCGTGGGCGCGGGCTCGGTGAGCGGCGGCAGCCTGGACGCCTCGAACATCCTCAAGCCTTTCCTGGCCTTGGGCGAGGTCCGCTGCATCGGCTCCACCACCTACGAGGAGTATAAGAACCACTTCGAGAAGGACCGGGCCCTGTCCCGGCGCTTCCAGAAGATCGAGATCGCCGAGCCCACGGTGGAGGAGACGGTGGACATCCTCAAGGGCCTCAAGCCCTACTACGAGAAGTTCCACGACGTGGCCTACACCCAGAACGCCCTGCGCGCCGCGGCCGAGCTCTCGGCCCGGCACGTGAACGACCGCTATCTGCCGGACAAGGCCATCGACGTCATCGACGAGGCCGGGGCCCTGTACAAGCTCTCTGGCCGCACCCGCAAGGACCACGCCATCACCGTGGCCGACGTGGAAAAGGTGGTGGCGCGCATGGCCCGCATCCCGGCCCGCCGCCTGAGCGTCTCGGACCGCGGGCGGCTGCGCGACCTGGAGGAGGACCTCAAGGCCGTGGTCTTCGGCCAGGACGAGGCCGTGGCCGTGCTCTCCCGGGCCATCAAGCGCGCCCGCGCGGGCATGAAGCAGCCGGGCCGGCCCATGGGCTCGTTCCTGCTCACCGGCCCCACGGGCTGCGGCAAGACCGAGCTGGCCAAGCAGCTGGCCCAGGTCCTGGGCGTGCAGTTCCTGCGCTTCGACATGAGCGAGTACATGGAGAAGCACGCCGTGGCCCGGCTCATCGGCGCGCCTCCCGGCTACGTGGGCTTTGACCAGGGCGGCCTCTTGACCGAGTCCATCCGCAAGAACCCGCACTGCGTGGTGCTTTTCGACGAGATCGAGAAGGCCCACCCGGACATCTTCAACATCCTGCTCCAGGTCATGGACTACGCCACGCTCACGGACAACAACGGCCGCAAGGCCGACTTCCGCCAGGTGGTCCTGCTCATGACCTCCAACGCGGGCGCCCAGGACATGGCCAAGCAGGGCATCGGCTTCACCCGCAACGACAAGGACGACCGCAAGGGCGCGGGGCTCAAGGCCATCGAGAAGCTGTTCAGCCCGGAGTTCCGCAACCGCCTGGACGCCACCGTGCCGTTCGGCGCGCTCAACCCCGAGATCATGGGCCGCATCGTGGACAAGTTCGTGCGCGAGCTGAACAGCCAGCTCAAGGAGCGCCGGGCCGTCCTGACCCTGACCCCGGCGGCCCGCGAGCTTCTGGCCGCCAAGGGCTACGACCCGGCCTTCGGGGCCCGGCCCATGGCCCGGGTGATTCAGGTGGAGATCAAGGACGCCATTGCCGAGGAGCTGCTTTTCGGCTCCCTGCAGAAGGGCGGGGAGATCGAGGTGGACGCCCGGGCCGAGGCCGACCGTTCCGCGGCCAAACCCGGGACCTGCGGGCCTTCGGGCGATTTCCTGTTCCGCTATACGCCCCAGGGCGGGACGCGGACCGAGCACTAGAACCGGTGAGGCGGCCTGCGGGCCGCCTCCTTGTTTGCGCCATGGCCATCTACCGCCTGTTCGACGACCCGGTGTTTCCGGACCCTGCCGAGGCCGAGGCCGACGGGCTTCTGGCCGTGGGCGGGGACCTCTCGCCCCTGCGCCTGGTCAATGCCTACGCCGCGGGCGTGTTCCCCTGGTACGGCCAGGAATCGCCCATCCTCTGGTGGTCGCCGGACCCCCGGCCCATCCTGGAGCCCGCCCGCCTCCATGTGCCCAAGAGCCTGCGCCGGACCCTCAACGCGAACCGCTTCCGGTTCACCTTTGACCGCGACTTCGGGGCCGTGATCCGGGCCTGCGCCGAGCAGCCCCGGCCGGGCCAGGACGGCACCTGGATCCTGCCCGAGATGATCGAGGCCTACGAGCGGCTTCACGTCCTGGGCTTTGCCCACAGCCTGGAGGCGCGGGACGGGGAGGGCGGCGATCTGGTGGGCGGGATCTACGGCCTGGCCCTGGGCCGGGCCTTTTTCGGGGAATCCATGTTCCACACGGTTTCCGGGGCCTCCCAGGCGGGCCTGGCCGTGCTCATGCGCCACCTGGGCGAGCGCGGCTACCACTTCCTGGACTGCCAGCAGGCCACCCCGCACGTGCTGCGGCTGGGGGCCCGCGAAGTCTCCCGCAGGGAATTCCTGCGCCGCCTCAATCTGGCCTTGCGCCAGCCCACGGAGCAGGGGCCCTGGACCGGCCACGACCTGTCCGGGGCCTGGTCAAACGGCCGGAGCCAGGCCGAGTCCGCGCAGTCCTGACTCCATCCTCGCCAGAGTCTCCGGGGTTCCGGCGCAGAACGCGCGGAAGTGCTCACGGTGGTCCAGAAAGGCCTCGGCCACCTCGGGATCGAACTGGGAGCCGCGGCCCCGGACGATCTCGGCCACGGCCGCGTCAAAGCCCAGGGCCGGGCGGTAGGGCCGGTCCTGGAGCATGGCCGAGAGCGAGTCGGCCAGGGTGATGACCCGGGCGCCGAAGGGCACGGCCGTGCCCGCCAGCCCGTGGGGATAGCCCTGGCCGTCGAAGCGCTCGTGGTGGTGCAGGATCATCTCCACCACCCCGGCCTCGGCCAGGGGCAGCACCGGCCGGACGATCTCCGCGCCGATTTCCGGGTGCCGCCGCAGGGCCGCCCATTCCCCGGCGTTGAGCGGGCCGCGCTTGCGCAGGGCCGCGTCCGGCACCCCGATCTTGCCGATGTCGTGGAGGTGGCCGGCCAGGTGGATGATTTCCATCTGCCGCTGGGCGCAGCCCAGCAGCCGGGCCAGTTCCCGGGACAGCTCGGCCACTTCGTCGGAGTGGCGGCGGGTGTGGGGGTCCTTGGCGTCGATGGCGTTGCCCAGGGATTCGGCGAACTGGTGCAGGATGTCGGTGATGCAGACGCAGCTCTCCACAGCGCAGGACGGGCGGGCGTGGGGCATGGGGCCTCCTGTTTCGCGGGACGCGTGGGGCGGCCCGCTGACGGAGGTTTAATGAAAATGATTTTCAATGTCAACAAAGGAGTCGGGCGGCGAGGCCCGTGGGGACTGCATTCCCAGAAAGCGGGCTAGATCCCTTCCACGATGGGCCGGTGCTGGGACAGGTCGTAGAGCCCGCGCAGGGCGATGGGCAGGTGGAAGTGCGGGATCTTCTCGAAGCGGATGAAGCCGATGCTCTTGCCCTCGTCCAGGCCGCAGAGCGGGGGCAGGCCGCGGGGCACGGGAAAGCCCAGGGGCGCGGAGTCGATGGCCGTGAGCCTTGAGGCGTAGTGCTCTTTGAGATAGGAAATGAGCTGGTCCCGCTCCTGGCGCGTGAAGGCCTCCAGGATCACCTTGCGGCTGCTCTCGGGATCGGCCGCGCCCTCGATGCACGGGCCGAGCAGGGCGTTCCAGTCGTAGCCCGCCTCCTCGGCGGGGTCCCAGGCGTGGCGGAAGAGGTGGGTCTCCACGTCGCGGCGGCCCTTGAAGCTCCGGATGGTCATGGACAGGGCATAGGCCCGTTCCACGGGAAGAGGTTCGCGCGCCTCGGCGATGCGGAGTTCCATGGGGCCCCCTGGTCGGCGTTGACGGATCGTCATGATCTGCATACTGATTTTGGGGCCAAGAGACAAGGGAAGGGCATGTCCGAGTTCCGGTTGGTCAGCGATTTTTCGCCCACGGGCGACCAGCCCCAGGCCATCGGGGAGCTCTGCGCCAACCTGGCCGCCGGGGTGCGCGACCAGGTGCTCCTGGGCGTCACCGGCTCGGGCAAGACCTTCACCATGGCCCACACCGTGGCCCGCCTGGGCCGCCCGGCCCTGGTCCTGGCCCCGAACAAGACCCTGGCCGCCCAGCTCTACAACGAGTTCAAGACCCTGTTCCCGCACAACGCCGTCGAGTATTTCGTCAGCTACTACGACTACTACCAGCCCGAGGCCTACCTCCCGCACACGGACACCTTCATCGAGAAGGACTCCTCCATCAACGACGACATCGACAAGCTGCGCCACGCCGCCACCCACGCCCTGCTCACCCGGCGCGACGTGCTCATCGTGGCCTCGGTGTCCTGCATCTACGGCCTGGGCTCGCCCGAGTACTACGCCAAGATGATCATCCCGGTGGAGGAGGGCCAGCACCTGTCCATGGAGTCGCTGCTCAAGCGGCTGGTGGAGGTGCACTACGAGCGCAACGACTACGACTTCCACCGGGGCACCTTCCGGGTGCGCGGGGACGCCGTGGAGATCATTCCGGCCTATGCCCGGGAACGGGCCTTGCGCCTGACCTTTTTCGGCGACGAGCTGGAGAGCATCCTGGAGACCGACCCGCTCACCGGGGCGGTGGAGGCCCGGCTCAAAAAGACCGTGATCTACCCGGGCAGCCACTACGTCTCGGACCGCGACAACCTGTCCCGGGCCACGGACGACATCCGCGAGGAGCTGCGCGAGCGCCTGGAGTTCTTCCGCCGCGAGAACCGGCTCGTGGAGGCCCAGCGCCTGGAGCAGCGCACCCAGTTCGACCTGGAGACCATCGAGGAGCTGGGTTACTGCAACGGCATCGAGAACTACTCACGGCACCTGGACGGCCGGGCCAAGGGCCAGCCACCGGCCACGCTCCTGGACTATTTTCCCAAGGATTTCCTGCTCTTCGTGGACGAGTCCCACATCACCATCCCGCAGGTGGGCGGGATGTACAAGGGCGACATCTCGCGCAAGACCACCCTGGTGGACTTCGGCTTCCGCCTGCCCTCGGCCCTGGACAACCGGCCGCTTCATTTCGACGAGTTCCTGGCCCGCATCGGCCAGACCGTGTACGTCTCGGCCACGCCCGGCCCCTGGGAGCTGGAGCGGGCCCAAGGCCTGGTGGTGGAGCAGATCATCCGGCCCACGGGCCTGGTGGACCCCGAGGTGGAGGTGCGGCCGACCACCGGGCAGATGGACGACCTCCTGGCCGAGTGCCGCAAGCGCGCGGCCAAGGACGAGCGCGTCCTGGTGACCACCCTGACCAAGCGCATGGCCGAGGACCTCACCGACTACCTCAACGAGATGGGCGTGATCGCCCGCTACCTGCACTCGGACATCGACACCCTGGAGCGCATGGCCATTCTCCAGGCCTTGCGCGGCGGGGAGTTCCAGGTGCTGGTCGGCATCAACCTGCTGCGCGAGGGCCTGGACCTGCCGGAAGTCACCCTGGTGGCCGTGCTGGACGCGGACAAGGAGGGCTTCCTGCGCTCCGCGCGCTCGCTCATCCAGACCTTTGGCCGGGCCGCGCGCAACGTGGACGGCCGGGTCCTGCTCTACGCCGACCAGACCACGGACTCCATGCGCCGGGCCCTGGACGAAACCGCGCGGCGCCGCAGCCGTCAGTTGGAATACAACGAGAAACACGGTATTACCCCGAAGACCGTGCGCAAGGCCCTGCAGAGCGCCCTGGCCGAAATCACCTCCCGGGCCGCGGCCCTGGACGGGGTGGACCTGGCGGCCGTGGCCGAGGACCTGGCGCGCTACGGCACGGAGCCCAAGGACCTGGAGAAGGAGATCCGCCGCCTGGAGCGCGAGATGCGCGCCGCGGCCAAGGAGCTGGAGTTCGAGCGCGCAGCCGGTCTGCGGGACCGCATCGGCGCGCTCCGGGAACGGTTGCTGCAACTGGGGTAGGCATGTCCGCACCGACCTTCAAGACCCGCATGATGACGTTCCGGAAGCGCTACGGCTACTTCTGGCAGATGGCCGTGGCCGCCCTGACGCTCACGGTGATCTTCATCCTGGGCATGATCGGCTACATGACCGTGGAGGGCTGGACCCTCCTGGAAAGCTTCTACATGATGGTCATCACCCTGGCCACGGTGGGCTTCCAGGAGGTGCGGCCGCTGTCGGACCAGGGCCGGCTCATGACCGCCTTCATCATCCTCGGCGGGGTGGGCGGCTTCGCCTACCTGGTGGGCGCGTTCTCGCAGGTCCTGGTGGAAGGGCATTTGCACAATTTCTGGGGGAGGCTCAAGGTGCAGAAGCGAATCGACAAGCTCTCCGGCCATTTCATCGTCTGCGGCTGCGGCCGCATCGGCAGCGTGGTGGTGCGCGAGATCGTGGCCGAAGGCCATCCCGTGGTGGTCATCGAGCACTCCCAGGAGGCCATGGAACGGCTCCGGCAGGAGGCCATCCTGTTCGTGGACGGCGACGCCACCAGCGACGAAATCCTCCAGCAGGCCGGGCTCATGCGGGCCAAGTCCCTGATCACGGCCCTGACCGACGAGGCCGCCAACGTCTATGTGACCCTCACGGCCCGCCAGCTCAATCCCGCCATCCAGATCATCGCCCGGGCCAGCGAGCCCACGCACGTCCCGCGCCTCCAGATGGCCGGGGCCGACCGCGTGGTCATGCCCAACCTCATCGGCGGGGTGCGCATGGCCCAGAGCGTGCTGCGGCCCACGGTGACGAACTTCCTGGACCTGGCCCTGCGCGGCGGCATCGACCTCCAGATGGAGGAGCTGGTCATCCTGCCCGGCTCCCAGGTGGCCGGCAAGAACATCATCGAGTCCCAGCTGCGGCCCGTGTACAACCTCATCGTCATCGCCATCCAGAAGCCCGACGGCGGCATGGTCTTCAACCCCGGCCCGCAGGAGATCATCCAGCCCGGGGACACTCTCCTGGCCGTGGGCCGCAAGACCGACCTGCAAAGGTTCCAGGAAGTGCTGTGAGCCGGACGCCTTCGGAAGCCGCCCAGCGGGCGGCCGAGCTGCGGGAGCAGCTGGAATACCACAACCACCGCTACTACGTCCTGGACGCGCCGGAGATCACCGACGCGGAGTACGACGCGCTGTTCCGGGAGTTGCAGGCCCTGGAGGCCGCGCATCCCGAACTGGACGACCCCAATTCGCCCACCCGGCGCGTGGGCGGGGCCCCGGCCGAGGGTTTCGCCACCTACCGCCACCGCCTGCCCATGATGAGCCTGGACAACGCCATGACCCTGGAGGAGTGGCGGGAGTTCGCCGCGCGCGCGGCCAAGGCCCTGGGCGCGGCCCCGGCCTGGTGGGCCGATCCCAAGATGGACGGCCTGGCCGTGGAGGCGGTCTACGAGAACGGCGCGCTCACCGTGGCCGCCACGCGCGGGGACGGCGAGGTGGGCGAGGACGTGACCCGCAACCTGCGCACCGTGAAGAACCTGCCCCTGACCCTGAATCGCAAGGCCGGGCCCGTGCCCCGGCTCCTGGAGGTGCGCGGCGAGGTGGTCATGACCAAGGCCGCCTTTGAGGCCCTCAACGAGCGCCAGGCCACGGCCGGGGGCAAGATTTTCGCCAATCCCCGCAACGCGGCCGCCGGTTCGGTGCGCCAGTTGGACCCCAGGATCGCGGCCGCCCGGCCCCTGCGCTTCCTGGCCTACGGCGTGGGCCTGGTGGAGTGGGAGGCCCCGCTGTTCGCCTGGACCAGCCAGGCCGGGATCATGGCCGGGCTCCAGGCCCTGGGCTTCAGCGTGCCGCCGGAAGCCCGGCGCTGCGGTGACGCCGGGGCCGTGGAGGCCCTGTTCCTCAAGCTCCAGGACGAGCGCGACTCCCTGCCGTTCGAGATCGACGGCCTGGTGGCCAAGGTGGACGCCCTGGACCTCCAGCGCGAACTGGGCCAGACCGCCCGGGCCCCGCGCTGGGCCCTGGCCCTGAAGTTCCCGCCCCAGCAGGCCGCCACCCGGCTTGTGGACATCAAGGTCCAGGTGGGCCGCACCGGCGTGCTCACGCCCGTGGCCGAGCTCACGCCCGTGCGCCTGGCCGGGGTGGAGGTTTCCAGCGCCACCCTGCACAACCAGGATCAGATCACGGCCCTGCGTCTGCGCCCTGGCGACCGGGTGCTCATCCAGCGGGCCGGGGACGTGATCCCCCAGGTGGTCCGCAACCTGGAGGAGCGGGACGGGGACGTGGAGGCCTGGCGGATTCCGGAGCAGTGCCCGGTGTGCGGCTCGCGCACCGTGCGCCTGCCCGGGGAGGCGGCCGTGCGCTGCCCCAACCTGTCCTGCCCTGCCCGGCTGACCCAGGGGCTGATCCATTTCGTGTCCAAGGCCGGACTGGACATGCAGGGCGTGGGCGGAAGCTGGATCGAGAAACTGGCCCAGGACGGGCATCTGCACTCTCCGGCCGACATTTTCGCCCTGCACAGGAAGGTCCTGCTGGGCTACAAGGGCATGGGCCCGAAGTCCGCGGACAATTTCCTGGCCGCGGTGGAGCAGGCCAAGGCCGCGCCCCTGCACCGGTTTTTGAGCGCCCTGGGCATCGAGCAGGTGGGCGAGCAGACCGCGCGCACCCTGGCCCAGCACTATGCGGATCTGGACGCCCTGGCAGGGGCCTCGGAAGAGGAGCTCCAGGACCTGCCGGACATCGGGCCCAAGGTCTCGGCCAGCATCCGGGCCTTTTTCGACAACCCGGCCAACCGGAACCTGCTGCAACGCTTCAGGGAACTGGGCCTGTGGCCCCGGGGCGGCGGGTCCGAGGCCGCCGCGGCCTTGCCCTTGGCCGGAAAAACGTTCATTTTCACGGGAACGCTGCCGGGCATGTCGCGGCCCGAGGCCGAGGCCCTGGTGGAGAAACTGGGCGGCCGGGCCGCGCCCTCGATCACGAAAAAGGTGGACTACGTGGTGGCCGGGGAGGCCGCCGGAAGCAAGCTGGCCAAGGCCCGGGACTGGGGCCTGACCATACTCGATTTCACCGCCTTCCAGGACCTGGTCCGGACGGCGCAGGCCGCGCTCGCGCGGGGGGAGGAGTCATGAGCTGCAAGGTCGTCATCATGGGCGCCGGAGGGCGCATGGGCAGCACCCTGGTCCGGCTGGTCCGGGCCGCTGGGAGCGGATTCGAGCTGGCCGGCGTGGTGGAGCGGCCCGAGCGGCTGGCCGAGGTCGAGCGCCTGGGCTGTCCCGCGGGCGGCAATCTGGCCGCGGTTCTGCCCCAGGCCAAAGGGGCCGTGGTCATCGACTTCACCGCGCCCGAGGCCTCCCTGGACATGGTCCGCATCGCCAAGAAGCACGGCAATCCGGCGGTCATCGGCACCACGGGCCTGTCCAAGGAGCAGCAGGACGAGCTGCGCGCCGTGGCCAAGGAGATTCCCCTGTTCTGGGCCCCGAACATGAGCGTGGGCGTGAACGTGTTGCTCAAGGTCCTGCCGGAACTGGTGCGCATGCTCGGACCGGACTACGACCTGGAGATGTACGAGGTCCACCACAACCGCAAGAAGGACGCGCCCAGCGGCACGGCCATCAAGCTGGCCCAGTGCCTGGCCGAGGCCCGGGGCTGGGACTACGACGGGGTCAAGAACTACGTGCGCGAAGGCCTCACCGGGCCGCGGCCCAAGGAGGAGATCGGGGTCCAGACCCTGCGCGGCGGCGACGTGGTGGGCGAGCACACGGTCTTTTTCTTCGGCCCGGGCGAGCGCGTGGAAGTGACCCACAGGGCCCATTCCCGGGACACCTTTGCCCAGGGGGCCCTGCGTGCGGCCAAGTGGCTGGCCGGGCAGAAGCCGGGCCGGCTCTACGGCATGGCCGACATGTTCTAGACGGTCGGACGCGGCGGAGACATGGCGCGCGGAGGCATGATCCGGGAACTGGCGGTCCTGGCCGTTCTGGTCTGCGCCCTGTTCCTGCCGGTCTGCGCGGCCGCCTCCGGTCCGGTGGCCGAAACCCGGGACCTCCTGGTGAGCGCTCCGCCGGGCGGGGTTCCGGACGGACAGCTCCGGGTCCTGGCCGGGCAGACCCAGGCCCTGTTGGATCGGATTCTGGAATTCTGGTCCATGGACAGCGGGGTGGAGCGGTTCGGCAAGATCCGCATCCTGTTCGACGAGTCCCGGCGCGGGCAATGCACCTCCGTGTTCTATTGGAACCGGGACAGCGGCAGGCCCGTGCGCGAGGTGCGGGTGTCCGGCTGTGCGGACGCGCCCCAGATGCTCGCCCACAAGCTCACCAGCGCCGTGTTTCCCCAGAAGGACAAGCTCCTGCGCAACATGCTGGGCATCCTCTCGGAGACCCGGCTCGGCAATCCCGCCACCTTTCCCCTGTGCGGCATCGGCGCGGACGCCTGGGGCGCGGCCCTGATCCGCACCAAGACCTTCATTCCGCTCCGGGACCTGGGGCCGGATGACGCCTCCTGGGGCATGGAGGAGGAGGGGGGCAGGGTCACGGTTTTCGACCGGGCCCGGCAGCACGCGGCCTATGCCGAGGCCGGCTCGTTCGCGGAGTTCCTGTTCCGGACCTACGGCCTTGAGAAGCTGCGGAGGCTCCAGCGCCTGTCCCAGGACCGGCCGCGGCCCATGCAGGAGGTCTTTGGCGAGAGCCTTGAGGCGCTGGAGGCCCGCTGGCTCGACGCCTTGCAGCGGGACGGGGCGGCTTTGGCCGAGCCCCTGGCGGCGCAGCTCCTGCGGGAGGACCGGGCCGGGGCCTGCGAAGCGGCCCGGCACAGGAGCGCGGGCCGGCAATGAACGGGCGGAAAGGGGATGGGGTGGATCAGGCCGCGGCCTGATGGGCCCGCATGAAGGCGAAGACCCGCTCCATCTCGGCCTCCAGCTCGGTCAGGCGCTGGGGCGCGGCGCTCAGGTCCCCGGACTTGGCGGCCAGTTCCAGGGCCAGGCAGCAGTCGCGCAGGCGCTCCGCGCCCAGGGCCGCGGCCGCGCCCTTGAGGGAATGCACCAGGAAGCGCAGGCGTTCCGCGTCGCCCTGGGTCAGCGCGGCGCCGACCTCGGCCAGGCGCTGGGGCTCCTCTTCCAGGAACACCGCGAACATCCGGGCCACCAGGGCCGGACGCCGGACGGCCATCTCGTCCATCCAGGCTTGCGTGATGGGCTGGGCTTCCATGATCGCTCTCATCCCTTGATGCACACCAGCGGCTCCAGCCGGGCCACGGGCCGGACCAGTCCGGCCGCCACGGCCGAGGCCACCACGGCAGTCTCATCCTTGTACGCGTCCGGCGCCTCTTCGGCAACGCCCTTGAGGTCTGCGCTGCGCACCAAGATGCCCTTGAGCCGCAGGGACTCCAGCACGTCCCGGCCGCGGAAGCGCTTCCTGGCCTGGGTCCGGCTCATGATCCGGCCCGCGCCGTGGCAGGCCGAGGCCAGGGCCGGATTGTCCGGGACCCCGGCCAGGATGTAGGACGAGCCGCCCATGCTCCCGCCCACGAGCACGGGCTGGCCGTACGGGGCCAGGTCCGGCGGCAGGTCCGGATGGCCGGGCGGAAAGGCCCGGGTGGCGCCCTTGCGGTGCACGTGGAGCCTGCGCGCGCGGCCGTTGATCAGGTGCTCCTCGATGCGGCAGGTGTTGTGGCACACGTCGTAGAAGACCTCGGCGGAAACCCCGGGGAAGAGCTGTTCCAGGGCCTGGCGGGCCAGGTGGCCGATGACCTGGCGGTTGGCCAGGGCGCAGTTCACCCCGCAGGCCATGGCCGCCAGGTAGTCCTGGCCCAGGTCCGAGCGGATCGGGGCGCAGGCCAGCTCCTTGTCCGGCAGGCGCAGGCCGTGGCGCGCCGCCTGGGCCGCCATGCGCGGGAGATAGTCGCTGCCGATCTGGTGCCCCAGGCCGCGGGAGCCGCAGTGGATGCTCACCAGGACCTGTCCGCGCCGCAGGCCGAAGCCGTCGGCCAGGGCCGGGTCCAGGACCTCGGCCAGCCACTGGACCTCGAGATAGTGGTTGCCCGAGCCCAGGGTGCCGGCCTGGTCCCGCAGCCGGTCCTTGGCCTCGCGCGAGACCTTGGACGGGTCGGCCCCGGCCATGCGGCCGCGCTCTTCGCAGCGGGCCAGGTCCCTGGGCCTTCCCAGGCCTCGGCCCACGGCCCAGGAGGCCCCGTGGCGCAGGAGCTCGTCGATCTCCTCCAGGGACAGGCGCAGGCTCCCGCCCCGGCCCAGGCCCGAGGGCACGGCCCGGAACAGGGCCTCGGCCAAGGGCTCCTGGGCGCCGAGAACGTCCTCGCGGTCCAGGCTGGTGGCCAGGGTCCGCACCCCGCAGGCGATGTCGAAACCCACGCCCCCGGCCGAGACCACGCCGCCCTCGCCGGCGTCAAAGGCGGCCACCCCGCCGATGGGGAAGCCGTAGCCGGAGTGGGCGTCGGGCAGGACCAGGGCGGCTCCGGCCAGGCCGGGGAGTCCGGCCACGCCGCTGATCTGGCGCAGCACCTCGTCTTCCATGTCGCGCAACAGGTGGCGGGAGGCGAAGAATTCCACGGCCGCGCGGCCGGGTTCGGGCGGCAGACGCCAGTGGTGCTCCGAGAGCCGGAGGAGCAGGGCGGTGTCCATGGCGGCCGTGGTCCACGGCCGAAGGCCGGGGGACCGCCAGGCGGTCCCCCGGAGGGCCGGAATCTACAGGTTGTAGAGCTTCTCCCCGGGCACGATGGGGATCTTGTTCTGGTGGAGGATCTCGATGGCCTGGTCCGTGCGGTCGAAGCGGAAGATGATGATGGCGTTGCTCCCGCTCTGCTGCACAAAGGCGTACATGTACTCCACGTTGACCTTGGAATCCCGGAGCATCTCCAGGATGCGGTGCAGGCCGCCGGGGGTGTCGTCCACCTCCACGGCCACCACGCTGGTGCGGCCCACGGTGAAGCCGTTCTGCTTGAGGACCTCGCGGGCCTTGTCGAAGTCCGAGACGATGAGCCGGAGGATGCCGAAGTCCGAGGTGTCGGCCAGGGACAGGGCCCGGATGTTGACCTTGGCCTCGGACAGGAGCCTTGTGACCTCCGCCAGGCGGCCGGCCCGGTTTTCCAGGAAGATGGAGAGTTGATCGACCTTCATGGTGTGCCTCGTTCGCTGGAGTGTGTGTGGCCGTTACGCCTGCTGGTTGCGCATGTCGACGATGCGCTTGGCCTTGCCTTCGGAGCGCTGGATGCTGCGCGGCTCCACCAGCTTGACCCGGGCGGTGACGCCCAGGAATTCCTTGATATTCTTTTGTACCTTGGATTCCAGACGTTGTAAATTCTTGATGGCGTCCGAGAAGAGGCTCTCGTCCACCTCCACCTGCACTTCCAGGTTGTCCAGGTTGTTCTCCCGGGTCACGATGAGCTGGTAGTGGGGGCTCAGGCCCTCGGTCTCCAGGATGATGCTCTCGATCTGCTGCGGGAACACGTTCACGCCACGGATGATGAGCATGTCGTCGCTGCGGCCCTGGACGCGCTTCATGCGCGCGAAGGTCCGGCCGCAACGGCAGGGCGCGGGGTTCAGGCTGGTCAGGTCCCGGGTGCGGTAGCGCAGGAGCGGGATGGCCTCCTTGGTCAGGGTGGTGATGACCAGTTCGCCGATTTCGCCGGCGGGCAGGTTCTCCCCGGTCTGGGGATCGATGATCTCCACCAGGAAGTGGTCCTCCATGATGTGCAGGCCGTTCTGGGCCTTGGCGCACTCGATGGCCACGCCCGGGCCCATGATCTCGGACAGGCCGTAGATGTCCAGGGCCATGATCCCGAGCTTGGACTCCATCTCCTTGCGCATGGAGTCGCTCCAGGGCTCGGCCCCGAAGACGCCCACGCGCAGGGGCAGGGATTTGAAGTCGATGCCCATCTCCTGGGCCACCTCGGCCAGGTGCAGGCAGTAGGACGGCGTGCAGCAGATGGCCGTGGCCCCGAAGTCGCGCAGGAGCATGGCCTGGCGGCGGGTGCCGCCGCCGGACACCGGGATGACCGTGGCCCCCAGCTCCTCGGCGCCGTAATGCGCGCCCAGGCCGCCGGTGAACAGGCCGTAGCCGTAGGCGTTGTGCAGCAGGTCCTGGCTGGTGAGGCCCGCGGCGGCCAGGCAGCGGCCCATGAGCCGCCCCCAGTTGCGGATGTCGCGGCGGGTGTAGCCGACCACCGTGGCCTTGCCCGTGGTGCCGGAGGAGGAGTGGATGCGCACGATGTTCTCGCGGGACACCGCGAACATGCCGAAGGGGTAGTGGTCGCGCAGGTCCTGCTTCGTGGTGAAGGGCAGGAGCTTCACGTCCGCCAGGGTCTGGATGTCTTCGGGCTTGAGGCCCTTTTCGTCGAAGTTTTTGCGGTAGAAGGGCACGTTCTCATAGACCCGCGCCACCAGGGCCTTGAGCCGCCGCAGTTGCAGGGCTTCCAGGTCCTCGCGGGGCAAGGTCTCCAGGTCCACATCCAAGATCATGACCGCTCCTCCTTGAAGTGCGCCGGGGGCGCCGGGGTGTGAGGCCGCGCAAGGATCTTCACCCGCGCGGCGGCGGGGCGCTCCGGGCCTCGCCCGCGCTCCCGGAAAAGGTCGGGAAGCAAGGGGGGCCTTGGAGAACGCGCCACCATCGGAGTACTTGCCCCAAGCCCGGAGCCGCGTCAAGGCCCGGCTCCGGGCGGCATTGCGGCTGGGCCGGAAAAGGGATAGGTGCCTGACCACGTGGAGGAACCATGCAATTGCGTGAACTTGTGCTCAAGAACCGTTCCGTGCGCCGCTTCCGCCAGGACCAGGCCGTTGCCATGGCCCAGCTGGAATCCCTGCTGGACCTGGCCCGGAACACGGCCTCGGCGGGCAATCTCCAGCCCCTGCGCTATGTGCTCAGCACGGACCCGGGGAAGAACGCCGAAATCTTTTCCTGCCTGGGCTGGGCCGCCTACCTGGCGGACTGGCCCGGCCCGTCCGAGGGCGAGCGGCCCGCGGCCTACATCGTGATCTGCCACGACGCCGGGGTGGCCCCCAAGGTGGACTGCGACCACGGCATCGCGGCCCAGACCATCCTGCTGGGCGCGGCCGAGGCGGGCCTGTCCGGCTGCATGCTTGCCTCGGTGAACCGCAACAAGCTGGCCCGGGTCCTGAACCTGCCGGAATCCTTGCCCATCCTCCTGGTCCTGGCCCTGGGCCGGGCCGCGGAGCAGGTGGTCCTGGAGGAGCTGCCCGCGGACGGAAGCATCCGTTACTGGCGGGACCAGCAGGGCCTGCATCACGTGCCCAAACGCGGGCTTGGCGAAATCATCGCGGCCCGCTATGCTGGCCCCACGGAGAAAGCATGACCCCCACCCCCAAGAAGACAGCGTCCCGGAAGGCGGAACCCAAGAAGTCCGCGCCCANNCGCCCAGGAAAGCCACGCCCAAGAAGGCTGCGCCCCAAAAGACGGCCTCCAAGCCGACTGCCCCCAAGAAGAGCGCCCCCAAGAAGAGCGCCCCCAAAAAGGCCGCCCCGAAAAAGGTCGCGCCCAAGAAGACGGCCTCCAAGCCGGCCGCGTCCAAGGCGGTTTTGCCCAAGAAGGCCGCCTCCAAGACCGTTGCGCCCCAAAAGCCGGTGGCCCGGAAGACCGTGGAGTCCGACTCCATCCTGGAAAAGACCCGGATCCTGGCCGCCCGGCTCTACGCCAAGCAGGCCCGGGAGGTGCGCGCGCTCGACGTGCGCGGCCTGTCCTCGGTGAGCGAGGCGATCATCGTGGCCACGGCCAAGAGCCTGCGCCAGGCCAAGGCCCTGGCCGACGACGTCCTGGACTGCTGCGGCGAGCGCGGCTTCGGCTACCTCGGCATGGAGGGCTACCAGGGCGCGGAGTGGATCCTCCTGGACCTGAACGACGTGGTGGTCCACGTGTTCCAGGAGGAGACCCGGCATTTCTACAACCTTGAAGGCATGTGGGCCGAGGCCCCGGAGATTCCGGTGGAGGCCCCGGCCGGGGACGCTGAATGAGCCGCCCCAGGCCCACGCTCCTGCTCATCCTGGACGGCTGGGGCCAGGCCCCGGCAGGTCCCGGCAACGCCGTGTCCCTGGCCCGCACCCCGAACCTGGACAAGCTCCTGGCCGAGCGGCCCACGGCCCTGCTCCGGTGCTCGGGCCGGGCCGTGGGTCTGCCCCACGGGTTCATGGGCAACTCCGAGGTGGGCCACATGAACATCGGCGCGGGCCGGGTGGTCTATCAGGACATGACCCGCATCGACCTGGCCATTGAGCAGGGCCGTTTCGCGGACAACCCCGTGCTGGTGGATCTCTTCGCCAGGACCAAGGCCGCGGGCGGCCGCCTGCACCTCATGGGCCTGGTCTCGGACGGCGGGGTCCACAGCCATCACAATCACATCTACGCCCTCCTGGAATCGGCCAAGGCCCACGGGATCGCGGACGTGTTCGTGCACTGCTTCCTGGACGGCCGGGACACCCCGCCGGACAGCGGCCAGCACTACGTGGCGGCCCTGGTGGCCAAGATGGCCGAGATCGGCGTGGGCCGCGTGGCCAGCCTCATGGGCCGGTACTATGCCATGGACCGGGACAAGCGCTATGAGCGCAACGAGATCGCCTGGCAGGGGCTGGTCCTGGGCAAGGGCGAGCCTGTCCTGGAGCCGGTGGACGCCGTGCGCCAGGCCTACACAGCAGGCCAGACCGACGAGTTTGTCCAGCCGCGCATCCTCCAGGACCAGGGCCGGCCCGTGGGCCTGCTGCGCGACGGGGACGGGGTGTTCTTCTTCAATTTCCGGGCCGACCGCGCCCGCCAGATCACCCGGGCCCTGTGCGATCCGGCGTTCCAGGAATTCGAGCGGCCCGGGCTGCCGAAACTGGCCGGGTTCGCCACCATGACCCAGTACGAGCAGGCCTTTCCGCTGCCCGCGGCCTTTCCGCCCGAGTCCATCACCGACACCCTGGGCGAGACGGTCTCCAGGGCCGGACTCAAGCAGCTGCGCATCGCCGAGACCGAGAAGTACGCGCACGTGACCTATTTCCTGAACTGCGGCCGCGAGGAGCCGTTTCCGGGCGAGGACCGGGTGCTCATCCCCTCGCCCCGGGACGTGGCCACCTACGACCTCAAGCCCGGCATGAGCGCGGAGCTGGTCACCGAGACCCTGCTGTCCAAGTGGGGCGAGTACGACCTGGCTGTCTGCAACCTGGCCAACCTGGACATGGTGGGCCACACCGGGATCATTCCCGCGGTGATTCAGGCCTGCGAGACCGTGGACGCCTGCGTGGGCCGTCTGGTGGAGCGGGTCCTGTCCACGGGCGGCCGGGTCCTGCTCACCGCGGACCACGGCAACGCCGAGGAGATGATCGACAAGAACGGCGGGCCCCAGACCGCGCACAGCACCAATCCCGTGGCCCTGGTCTATGTGGAGGAGGGCGCCCCAGGCGCGCAGGTGGCCCCGGGCGTGCTGGGCGACCTGGCGCCCACGATCCTGGAACTCTGGGGCCTGCCCCGGCCCGAGGCCATGACCGGCACACCCCTGGTGACCCGAGGAGGGCAGTGATGGAGTCCAAGAAGCCGCTCACGCCGGTGAAGCCCACGGGCATGGAGGTCATCTACCTCTATCCCTGTCCGTTCTGCGAACGCGAGGTGCCGCTCATCGCGCCCACCCGTCCGGCCATGGCCCAGTGCGACGCCTGCCGCAAGAACTTCCCCATCGTGCCGGTGGACGACCGGACCATCCGCTACTTCAAGATCATGCTGGCCGGAGGCAAGGCGAGCATTGACCCGGACTTTTTGTAAAGCTTCGCTTGAACTGTTAGAGTAACAAGCCGTTTTCTTTTGATAAAAAGTCCACTGCCCAGCCCGTGGTCCCCGAGGGACTGCGGGCTGCGGTTTTTCCATATGGGCCAGGCTCAACTCCCTGTTTTTTCGTCTGAAAAATTCTAGAAAAAGTTTAACTCGCAATATTGATTGGAGAAGTCCAGGAGGTCTCGCCGGGCCTAGCTCCGGGCGGTCTTGAGGCGCTGGAGCGCGTTGCCGGCCACGATGAGCCCCAGTCCCAGGAGGGTGGAGACCCGGATGTCCTCGCCCAGGACGAAGTGGATCAGCACCAGGGACAGGAACGGCGAGAGGAAGATGAGGTTGGCCACCCGGGCCGTGCCCTGGGGCGAACGCGCGGCCAGACGCATGGCCGAAAGCCAGAGCACGAAGGTCAGGCCCATCTCGAACAGGCCCACGTAGGCCCCGGCCAGGAGCCCGGTCAGGCCCATGGCGGGCAGGCCTGGACCCAGGAGCACGGCCGCCAGGATGCAGGGGAAGGCCGCGAGAAAATTGAGGAACAGCGCGGCCACCGGGTCTGTCGTGAGCCGGGTGTTGCCGATCCAGAACAGGGCCCAGAGCAGGGTGCTGCCCAGGGCCAGGGCCACGCCCAGGGGGCTTTCGAAGCGCAAGGACAGGGGCGCGCCCCGGGTGGCGATGCACAGCACGCCCGCGTAGCTCACCAGGATGGCGGCCAGGTCCAGGGCCCGCAGCTTCTGCCCCAGGAGCGGCACGGACAAGAGCGTCAGGGTGATGGCCCAGGTGTAGTTGAGCGGCTGGGCCTCCTGGGCCGGGAGCAGGGCATAGGACTGGAACAGGACCGCGTAGTACAGGAAGGGGTTCAGGACCCCCAGGCCGCAGCTGCGCAGGACCTGGGCCCAAGGCATGGTCCGGAGCAGGCCCAGGCGTCCCCGCCAGGCCAGCAGGAGGAACAGGGCCAGGGCCGAAACCGCGTCGGCCACCAGGAGGAGCTGCAAGGGCTCCAGGTGCTGCAGGGCGATCTTGAAGGCCGTGGCCACGGTGCTCCAGACAAGCACGGCCAGGCCGCCGCAGGCCAGGGCCTTGTGCTGGTCCTGCACCTAGATGACCACGTGCTTCTTGATGTGGTTCACGGCTTCTTCCGGAGAATCGGTGACCATGAACAGGTCCAGGTCCTCTTCCCGGCAGAAGGCGTTGGCCACCATCTGCTTCTGGAACCAGTCCACCAGCCCGGACCAGTAGTCCTTGCCCAGGAGCACGATGGGGAAGGGCTTGATGCGCTTGGTCTGGATGAGCACCAGGGCCTCGGAGAGCTCGTCCAGGGTGCCGTAGCCGCCGGGCAGGGCGATGTAGGCCAGGGCGTACTTCACGAAGATGAGCTTGCGCACGAAGAAGTAGCGGAAATCGCAGCGGATTTTGAGGAAGTGGTTGTACTTCTGCTCCAGGGGCAGGTGGATGTGCAGGCCGATGGACTCGCCCCCGGCCTCGAAGCAGCCCTTGTTGGCGGCCTCCATGAGTCCGGGGCCGCCGCCGGTGATCACCGAGAACCCGGCCTCGGCGAGCAGCTTGGCCAGGCGTTCGGTCTGCTGGTACAGGGGGGCCCCGGGCTGGGTCCTTGCCGAGCCGAACACGGACACGGCCGGGCCGATGTCGGAAAGGCTCTCGAAGCCGTCCACGATCTCGGACATGATCTTGAACAGCCGCCAGGACTCGTGGATGGAGAGGTTGTCGATGACGTATTGTTGCGAGGGGTGCATTCCGGCTCCTTGGCCTGTTGATTCACGGGCGATTATGGGGCACTAGACCCTTGCGCGGGCCGAGGTCCCGCGCCCCTTGTACACTGGATGGCGGCCGCCGGGAAGGCCGCGCCTGAGCCCTGCAACTGGAGAACTTCATGAAAATCACCTTCATGGGCGCGGCCCAGACCGTCACCGGGTCCTGCTACATCCTGGAGAACGGCCGCAACCGCTTCAGCATCGACTGCGGCATGCACCAGGGCAATGCCGAGATCGAGAAGCGCAACCTGAACATGGCGCCCTACCGGCCGTCCGAGCTGGACTTCGTGCTCGTGACCCACGCCCACATCGACCACACCGGGCTCCTGCCCCGGCTGGTGGCCAAGGGCTTCAAGGGCCCGATCTACGCCACCCCGCCCACCCTGGACCTCATGCGCATCATGCTCCTGGACTCGGCCCACATCCAGGAGATGGAGGCCGAGTGGCGCACCCGCAAACGCCAGCGCCACGGACAGGCCGCCGAGCTGGCCCTGTACACCACGGCCGACGCTGAGGCCTGCCTGAACCTGTTCAAGCCCGTGGAATACGGCAAGCCCTTCGAGCCCGGAGAGGGCGTGCGCGTGGTCTACCGCGACGCCGGGCACATCCTGGGCTCGGCCCTCATCGAGCTGGAGTACGAGGAGAACGGGAAGAGCACCAAGCTCGTGTTTTCCGGCGACCTGGGCCGGCCGCACCAGCTCCTGGTGGAGGACCCCAGCCTGGTGGAGACCACGGACTACCTCTTCCTGGAATCGACCTACGGCGACCGCAACCACAAGGACGACAGCAACTCCCTGGACGAGCTGGCCGAGGCCGTGGCCTACGCCCACCGCAACGGCGAGAAGGTCATCATCCCGGCCTTTGCCGTGGAGCGCTCCCAGCAGATCATCTACGCCCTGTCGCTCCTGCGCGAGCAGGGCCGCCTGCCCGCGGATATGCCCGTGTACCTGGACAGCCCCCTGGCCATCCAGGCCACCGAGGTTTTCAGGAGGCATCCCGAGTACTTCGATGAGGAGACCCGGGAGCGCATCGCCGCGGGCCGCCACCCCCTGGACCTGCCCAACCTGCGCTTCTCCCAGACCCGCGACGACTCCCAGGCCATCAACAACACGCCCGGCCCGGCCGTGGTCATCTCGGCCAGCGGCATGGCCAATGCCGGACGCATCAAGCACCACCTGCGCCACAACCTCTGGCGCAAGGGCGCCAGCATCGTGTTCGTGGGCTTCCAGGCCGAGGGCACGCCGGGCCGCAAGATCGTCAACGGCGCCCGCAAGATCCTGCTCTTCGGCGAGGAGGTCGCCGTGGCCGCCCGGGTCTTCACCATCAACGGCTTCTCCGGCCACGCGGGCCAGAGCGAGCTCATGGACTGGCTGAAGTCCTTCAAGGACCACAACCAGTTGCGCGTGATCCTGACCCACGGCGAGGCCAAGTCCCAGGAGCGTCTGGCCGCGCTCATCCGCGAGACCCTGCACCTGGAGCCGCACATCCCGGCCTACCGCGAGGAACTCACCCTGGAGCCGGGCCAGGCCATGCAGCCCGTGGTGGACGCGGACAAGGCCGCCCCGCGCATCGACTGGGAGTTCCTGCTCCAGGACTCCGAGCGGCTCTACGCCGAGTTCCGCAAGCGGGTGGAGCAGGTGCAGACCCGCACCTGGACCGACCAGACCGAGCTGCGCGACCGGGTCCTGGACGTGAACCGGCGCATGGTGGAGCTTATCTCCGAGCTGTAGATGCGGATCATCGCGGGCATATTCGGCGGCCGCACGCTCAAGACCGGCCAGGGACCGGGCTACCGCCCGGCCACGGGCAAGGTGCGCGGGGCCGTGTTCTCCATGCTCGAGGCCCGGGGCCTGGACTGGCCGGACCTGCGCGTGCTGGACGTGTTCGCGGGCAGCGGCAGCCTGGCCATCGAGGCCCTGAGCCGGGGCGCGGCCGAGGCCTGGTTCCTGGAAAAGGACGCCCGGGCCGCCAGGCTCATCAGCGAGAACCTGCGCAGCCTGGGGGTGCCGCCCGCGCGCTGGAAAGTGCTCTGCAAGGACGCCCTGGCCGTGCTCTCCCGGCCGCCGGAGCGGGCCTTCGGCCTGGCCTTCGTGGACCCGCCCTACGGCCAGGGGCTTCTGGCCCCGGCCCTTGACAACCTGGCTCAAAAGCAGTGGATGGAACCCGGCGGACTCGTTCTGGCCGAGGTTGAGGCCGGTCTGGCCCTGCCCGCCGTCGAGGCCCTGGGTCTGGAACTTCTCACCGACCGGCTCTACGGTCAGACCAGGATACTCCTATGCCGAACTCCCAGCAGCACGACCTGAACCCCCGCCTGGCGGTCTATCCGGGCACCTTCGACCCCCTGACCAAGGGCCATCTCTCGATCATGAACCGGGGGCTCAAGATCTTCGACCGGGTCATCCTGGCCGTGGCCAAGAGCACGCCCAAGAAGACGCTCTTCAGCGTGGAGGAGCGCGTGGACCTGGCCCGCGAGGTCTTCAAGGACAAGCCCAACGTGCACGTGGAGGCCTTCGACGGCCTGCTCATCGACTACGTGACCCGGCGCGGGGCCGGGGCCGTGCTGCGCGGGCTCAGGGCCGTGTCCGACTTCGAGTACGAGTTCCAGATGGCGCTCATGAACCGCCGCCTGGCCCGGGACATCCAGACCGTGTTCCTGATGACCGACTACAAGTGGATGTACCTGTCCTCGACCATCGTCAAGGAAGTGGCCTGCCACGGCGGGAACATCAAGGGCCTGGTGCCCGACGAGGTGATCAGCCCGCTCTACGCCAGGTGCGTGGCCAACGCGCGCCGGGAGGATTGACCTGAGCGGTTCCCGCGTCCGCGTGCTCTGTCTGGCCGGGCCCACGGGCACGGGCAAGACCGGCGCGGCCCTGGCCGTGGCCCGGGACATCCCGGCCGTGGTGGTCAATTTCGACTCCCGCCAGGTCTATGCCGACTTCCCCATTGTCACGGCCCAGCCCAGCGTTGCAGAGCGGGCCGTGTGCCCCCACCGGCTCTACGGCTTTTTGCCCACGGACCAGGCCCTCACGGCCGCGGCCTTTGCGGACATGGCCCGGGCCGAGGTGCGCCGGGCCGCGGCCAAGGGCCTGCTGCCCATCCTCGTGGGCGGCACGGGCCTGTATTTGAAGGCCATTCTCCAGGGCCTGGCCCCCATCCCGCCCATTCCGGCCGAAATCCGGCAGGCCGTGCTGGCCCGGCTCACGGCCGAGGGCGCGCCCGCCCTGCACGCCGAACTGTCCCGGCTGGACCCGGACTACGCGGCCCGCATCCACCCCAACGACAGCCAGCGCAATGCCCGGGCCCTGGAGGTCTTCCAGGCCACGGGCAAAACCCTGACCTGGTGGCACGCCGAGGGTTCCGAGGCCGCGCCGTTCGAGCCCCTGGTCCTGGGCCTGGGCGCGGACCTGGAGGCGCTGACCCCGGTGCTGGCCGCCCGGGTGGGAGCCATGCTGGACGCCGGGGCCCTGGACGAGGTGCGTGCGGCCTTGGAGCGCTGCCCGGACCCCGAGGCCCCGGGATTCTCGGGCATCGGCTGCGCCGAGCTGGTGGCGCACCTGCGCGGGGAATCGACCCTGGACGAGGCCGTGGCGCGCTGGATCAGGAACACCCGGGCCTATGCCAAGCGCCAGTTCACCTGGTTCAAGGCCGTGCCCGGCCTGCGCTGGCTGGCCCCGGGCGACGGGGCAGGGGCGTTGGCGGCGACAAAGGCGTGGCTGGACTCGTGTCGCGGCAGGCAACAGGATTGAGCGACAGCGCAAGACGCGACACGAGAGGCGGACGAATGTCCGGTCCGCCGCCGAAGGCGGCGTGAGCGAGCCGGAAACCCCGTTTTCCGGCGAAGCGATCCCCCGCGCAATACGGCTTTGCGTATTGTGCGGACATCATATCGGATCAAGACCCGGCAAGCAGTTGCAGGTGCTTGGCCTGGAGCAGCCAGAGCAGGCTGGCGTTCTGGGCCGCCAGGTGCGTGGTTTCCAGGCAGAGCAGGCCGCCGTTCTCCAGGCCCAGGTTCAGGGGCTCGGGAAAGGGGCTCATGAGGCGCGAGGCCAGGAGGTTCAGGTTGGGCAGGTGCCCGGCCACGAACAGGACCTCGGCCTTGTCGAAGGCGTGCAGGAAATGCAGGCTGGTTTCGGCCGGGGCCGATGGTTTCAGGGCCTCGTCGCAGGCGATGCGGGAGGGGTTGAAGCCCACGGCCTTGGCCACGATCTCGGCGGTCTGGCGGGCGCGGGTCTTGGTGCTGGCGGCCATGGCCCCGGGCCGCAGGCCCAGGAGGCGCATGGCCCTGGCCGCGCGCTCCACCTGGCCCTGGCCCACGGGGCTCAGGGGCTGGTCCGGATGGATTTCCTTGGACAGACAGGCGCCGTGCTGCATGAGCAGGACGAGCATGCATCCTCCGCTGGTTTATCGGCCGCAGGCTAGCACGGGCCGGGACAGGCCCGCAAGGACGGATGCTTGCGCTCCGGGCTCCGGCACGGTACAGGCCATGTCACCGGCGCGGCTGCGCCGTTTTCGAGGCAGGACCATGCGCAGAGCGATTCTTTTCAGCGTGATTCTTTTGGCCGTTTCGGCCTCCGCTGCCCTGGCCCTGGGCCAGGCGGACTGGGCCTCGGGCACGCTCTCGGCCCGGGCCGTGGAGCCCGTGGACCCGGACCCCTACGCGCCCACCGGCGACCCGGCCGTGGCCCTGCGCAAGGCCGCCCTGGCCGCTCGCAAGGGACTCTGGGAGACCCTGGCCGCCCTGCGCTTCGACGCGGAGTTCGGGGTGGGCGATTTGCTGGCCCGGGACCAGACCCTGGCCGGCCGGGTGCGCGGCCTGCTCCAGAATTCGCCGATCCAGGGCGGCGAGGTCCAGACCGGGACGGGCAGGGCCCAGGAGGCCACGGCCCGCACCGTGCTGGCGGGCACGCTCCTGGACGTGCTCATGCCGCCCTCCCTGGTCCAGTTCCAGAGCGGGGTGCCGCCCCGGCGCACCCTGGCCCCGACCCAGACCCTGCTGGCCCCGGACCTGGTCCCGCTCCAGGAAGGCGCGGCCCCGGCCCCGGTGCTGCTCCAGGCCCCGACCGCCCCGGCGGCCCACGCCGGATACAGCGGGCTGGTGGTGGACGCCCGGCACCTCGCCGTGGTCCCGGCGCTCCTGCCAGTGCTCTTCGATCCCTCGGGAACCGGCCTGTACGGCGCCTTTCTCGTGCCCCGGGCCTCGGCCCTGGCCAACCGCCTGGCGGTCTACACCGCCAC